>NZ_JBHVAL010000009.1:0-148892 GCF_042667405.1 Paenarthrobacter sp. NPDC057355
ACGGAGTCGTCTGGCGGTACCCCTGTCTGTTCCACGAAACCTGGTTAAATTTCTTCGTGGCCGGGCACCTGCGGTACATGGGTGTCGCTGCCGCGGTGGACATGGCCACACGCGGCATCGCGACTCTCGAAGAATACTTCGGGCTTGAGGCAGCGCCTGACTACCTCTAGTTCTACCTAGACGGCCATCTCGCTGGAAGCGCCCAAGCGCTCCTTGACCACGGCTGCGAGTTCCGTGCAGATGCGCTCGGCGGTTTCCATGTCTGCGGCTTCCACCATCACGCGGACCAGTGCTTCCGTGCCCGAGGGGCGGAGCAGCACCCTGCCGGTCTCGCCGAGTTCCAGCTCAGCCGCGGCAACAGCGGCCGCCACGCCCTCGTCAGTTGCGGCGCGGGCCTTGTCGACACCCTTGACGTTGATCATGAGCTGCGGGAGCTTGGTCATCACGCCGGCAAGGTCCTGAAGGGAGCGCCCGGTAAGTGCCACCTGCGCTGCAAGCTGCAGGCCGGTCAGGACTCCGTCGCCCGTGGTGGCGTAATCGGAGAAGATCACGTGACCGGACTGTTCGCCGCCCAGGTTGTAACCGCCGTCGCGCATTTCCTCCAGTACGTAACGGTCACCAACACCGGTTTCACGGATGGTGATGCCTGCGTCGCGGAGGGCGATCTTGAGGCCGAGGTTGCTCATGACCGTGGCAACCAGGATGTCGTCCTTGAGTTTGCCGGCATTCTTGAGGGCCAGCGCCAGGATCGCCATGATCTGGTCGCCGTCCACTTCGTTGCCTTCATGGTCGACAGCCAGGCAGCGGTCAGCATCGCCGTCGTGTGCTACGCCAAGGTCCGCGCCGTGCTTGACGACGGCTTCCTTCAGCGGACCAAGGTGGGTTGAACCCACGCCCTCGTTGATGTTCAGGCCGTCAGGCTCGGCACCGATCACCACAACGTCCGCGCCGGCGTCCTTGAACACCTGGGGCGAGCAACCACTTGCGGCGCCGTGCGCGCAGTCCAGCACCACTTTGAGGCCGTCCAGGCGCTTCGGGAGTGTGCGGAGCAGGTGCACGATGTAGCGGTCCTCGGCGTCCGAGAAGCGTTGGATGCGTCCGACGTCGGCGCCAACGGGCCGCTGCGGCTCTTTGCCCAGCTGCGCCTCGATAGCGTCCTCGACGTCGTCGGGCAGCTTCTGGCCGCCCCGTGCGAAGAACTTGATTCCGTTGTCCGGCGCAGGATTGTGGGAGGCGGACAGCATGACGCCGAAGTCGGCGTCGAGGTCTGCCACCAGGTACGCCGCGGCCGGGGTGGGAAGGACACCGGCGTCGTAGACGTCGATACCGGAGCTGGAAAGCCCGGCCTCCACGGCGGCGGCGAGGAATTCACCACTGGCCCTGGGGTCCCTGGCGACTACCGCCCGGGGCCGTTTTCCATCCGTCGCACGGTCATGGCCGAGTACGACGGCGGCCGCCTGCGCGAGCTGCATAGCCAGTTCGGCGGTGAGTAATCCGTTCGCGAGACCGCGCACGCCATCTGTTCCAAATAATCTAGACATCGGGTCAAGTTTAGACGACGCCACGGCACCAGCTGTTCATGGGGTCGTTGACGCGCCCGTCCTGGCTCACCGCCAAGGGTTGGTTAAACGACGGAAGCCCGCTCCACCAAAACGGTGGAACGGGCTTCCGATACCCCACAAATGATGGGGCGAAGCGAATTAACGCTTGGAGTACTGCTGAGCCTTGCGTGCCTTCTTGAGACCGGCCTTCTTACGCTCGATGACGCGGGCGTCACGAGTCAGGAAGCCAGCCTTCTTGAGGGTGGCGCGGTTGTTCTCGACGTCGATCTCGTTCAGCGAACGGGCGATGCCGAGGCGCAGTGCACCAGCCTGGCCGGAGGGGCCACCGCCGTGGATGCGGGCGATGACGTCGTAAGCACCTTCGAGGTCAAGAACGCGGAACGGTTCGTTGACATCCTGCTGGTGCAGCTTGTTCGGGAAGTAGTTGGCCAGCTCGCGGCCGTTGATGATCCACTTGCCGGAACCCGGAACAACGCGAACGCGTGCGACGGCTTCCTTGCGGCGGCCAACAGCTGCACCGGCAACGGTCAGTGCCGGGCGCTCCTTCTTGGGAGCATCTTCAGCAGCGGCGCTGCTTTCAGAGGTGTAGCTGGTGAGGTTTTCCTCAGCCTCGACGGCTTCGGCGGTCAGTTCTTCGTTCTGAGCCACGGTTCTCCTTGTAATGAAAAGTTGGTTGGTGGCCAGGACTACTGGGCGACCTGGGTGATTTCGAAAGTCTTCGGCTGCTGTGCAGCGTGGGGGTGCTCGGAGCCTGCGTAGACCTTGAGCTTGCCCAGCTGCTGAGCTGCCAGGGAGTTCTTGGGGAGCATGCCCTTGATGGCCTTCTCAACAGCGCGAACCGGGTTGGATTCCAGCAGCTCGGCGTAGTTGACGGAGGTCAGGCCGCCCGGGTAACCGGAGTGGCGGTAAGCGCGCTTCTGCTCCAGCTTGGCGCCGGTGAGGGCAACCTTTTCAGCGTTGATGATGATGACGAAGTCGCCCATGTCCATGTGGGACGCATAGGTCGGCTTGTGCTTTCCGCGCAGCAGTGTTGCGGTCTGGCTGGCAAGACGACCAAGGACAACGTCGGTGGCGTCAATGACGTGCCACTGGCGGTTGATATCGCCGGGCTTCGGGGTGTACGTACGCACGGTTTTGCCTCGTTCTTGTTCTGGCGTTCATGTTTTAGGCGACACGCAGTGAGTCGTGTACCTACTATGTATGCGCTACCGGAGCAGAGGTGAGGGCTCTATGTACCAGTTGTCCCAAGATCTCGAAATGCCTCCGGAGTTAGCGATCCTGCAACTGGATCCCCCTGAAGGCATGTGTCATCGAGATAGGACACGCACAACGACTCTAAACAATACCGGTAACGGGCCTCCCGGGTCAAAATGGGGTTACCGCACCTGGGGGTACCTGTGTTAATGAGGGAGAGCACGTGACTGACGGACTTGCCATGCCGCTCCTGCTGGCGCTTGCCGGCTTGCTGCTCAGCCCCTTGTGCGAGTTGCTCATCGCCCGCTCGCTGCCGCGGCTCGGCGGCCTCCCTCCCCTTAAGGTACGGATTACGACGGCGGCGCTCACCGCATTGCTCTTCGCTTTGCTTGGGTGGCGGTTTGGAATGGCGGCGGAATTGCCGGCCTTTCTTTTATTGGCACTTTTAGGCGTTCAACTTTCCCGCATTGATTTCACGCTTCATTTGCTCCCAAACCCCCTTGTCCTGGTCCTTCTTGCCGGCGCCTTGGGACTCCTGGCGCTGTCTTCCGTGCTCGATCCGGGCTGGGTTGACCTGCTCCGGGCACTCGCCGGAGGCTTCATACTCTTCGTTGGCTACCTGATTTTGGGACTTATTTCGCCGGGAGCCCTCGGAATGGGCGATGTGAAGCTCGCCGCACCACTTGGAATGTACTTGGGCTACTTGGGATGGCAGCAAGTACTCTTCGGAGGATTGCTGGGATTCGTGGTGGGCGGGGTGCTGACGGTGCTGATGTTACGGCTGGGATCCGCGGAAAAGCGCGTCGAAACCGCCCACGGCCCCGCAATGGTCCTCGCGGCCTTTGGCGTAATTCTCGCCCTGCACTGAGCCCGGCCAAGTACGTGCTTTGCTCCCTTCAAGGGCGCCTTCAGAATAGTAAGCCTCCTGCTGAAACCAGGTAGTTCCCCCTTGTTCAGCCACCAAAACTGAGTACTTCACTCCCCCGCGCTTGCGGGGCAAGTAATGCGTGCCCGAATAAATCGAGTACGGCTACGCATTGTGGCTTTTGACGTGGCTGCGCAATTCTTATGTCATCGAATTCCGAACGGGCAAGCGATAACAGCCCTTCGAGCTCCGATAAATCTACACTCTCGCAATAACCATTCATTACCCTCAAACAAATTCATTATCTGGGAAGGATTTTCCAATGTCTGCTTTCATGATCAACACCATCGCTTTCATCGCCGGCGTCAAGGACCGCTTCACCAAGGAAGAGAAGGGCGCGACGATGGTTGAATACGGCCTGATCGTCGCCGCCATTGCAGTGGTCGTAGGTGTCGCAGCCGTAGCACTCGGCGGCAGGGTCAGCCTTCTGTTCGGCGGCATCCTCCCGTAGTTCCGGCCTGCGACGTGGTTGGTCGCGGCTGCCGCTTGGCAACCACGACCAACCCGTTGCTTTAAAGACACACTCTGTTGGGATCTGGGACCGGGAGATGGACGTGAAATCCACAACGAATGAGCGTGGCGCTGCGGCCGTGGAATTGGCCCTCATACTGCCACTCTTGCTGCTAATCCTGTTCGGAATCATGGAATTTGGACGTGCCTTCAACGTCCAGGTTTCCCTTACGCAGGCTGCCCGCGAGGGTGCCCGCTATGCCGCGGTGCACTATCAGGACGGTGGACTAAACGTCTCCGGAGCGGCGTTGAATGCAGCGCCGGCCTTGGATGGACTCGGGGTCACCGTCACTGACAACGCTTCGAGTTGCGCTCCAGGATCCAACGTGAACGTAACAACCAGCGTGTCGCTGCCGTCGATGACCGGCTTCCTTGATGGCATCGGCATCTTTCCCCTCAACCTTTCCGGAGTGGCGGTGATGAGATGCGGCGGCTGACCAGGGTCTTTAAGCGGGCCTGCGGGTCCTCTGACGAACGCGGCGCATCCACTGTCATCGTTGCCGTGCTCATGGTGGCGCTTCTCGGATTTGCCGCCTTGGCTGTAGACGTGGGAGCTGTTTATGCCGAAAAAGCGCAACTCCAGAATGGCGCGGACGCCGCCGCGCTGGCCATCGCAACCGACTGTGCCAAGGGCAGCTGCGGAAGCACGACGTCCACGGGCAATCAGTTTGCCAACAGCAACGCAAATGACAACAGCAGCGGCGCTTCAGTCTCGTTTCCCGCTGCAACTACCGTCCGGGTGGTAACCAACGCGCGGGACACGAGTGGGCAGAACAGTTTGTCACTGTACTTCGCCCAGGTCCTCGGATTTGAAACAGCTTCAGTGGGCGCCTCTGCGGAAGCTTCCTGGGGAGCTCCGTCCAGTGCCACCACCCTGCCGTGGACTGTCAGCGAATGTGTTTTCAAGAAATATCTATCTCCGGCCCAGCTGGCCTCGCTGAACTCCACAGGTAACTTTTCCGGAGATCCCATCCCAACCCACGTGACGCTTCGCTATGACACGAATGCTCCCACAGTAGGTGGATGCGCCGCACAGAACGGCTACCAACCCGGTGGCTTCGGCTGGCTGCAAACCACGTCTGCGTGTTCAACAGATATCAACGTCGGCGCGGTAGTCCAGGGACAACCCGGCAACCATTTTCCCAATGGCCCCACCTGCAATACGGTGCTGGCCCACATCATGGACGAACCCGCATTGATTCCGCTTTTCAAGACAGCGGCTCAAAACGGAAACAAAACAAAGTACACGCTCGTCGGATTCGCAGCATTCCAGGTGACCGGGTACAAGTTCGACGGGGGCCAGAAGCTGGACCCCGCAGCGCCCAACTGCACCGGTAATTGCAGGGCACTACAGGGGTATTTCTCCCGTTTCGTGTCGCTCGAAGAGGGTTCCCAAGTTTCGGGTGGCATTCCCAACTATGGAGCGTCGGTGGTAACGCTCACCGAATAGGCGCTCCCTGAGCGCCTGCCACCAATCTCACGAGAACTCGAAGGGAGTTACCAAGTGAAAACACGCCTACTGGGAGGCATTGCCGCACTGCTGTTGGCAGTCATAGGCACCGTATTGCTGGTCACCTATGTACAGGGAGCAGACAAGCGGGCGCAGCAAGGGCTTGATCCCGTAAACGTACTTATCGTCAAAGAACATATTGCAGCCGGCACCAAGGCCGAGGACTTAGGGTCCAAGGTCAAGATTGAGACGTTGCCGCAATCCGCTGTCGCACCCGGAACCGTGAGCGCCTTGGCCGATCAAAAGGGCAAGGTCACATCCGCGGATCTTCAGCCAGGCGAACAACTGTTGGAACTGAAAATGGTGAGCCCAAAGGATCTGGTTCCAGGAACCGTCCCAGTCCCGGAGGGTCTGCAGGAAACAACCTTCGTACTGGCCCCGGAACGCATGCTCGGCGGCAGAATAGAGGCCGGCGACACGGTGACGGTTTTTGCTTCGTTCAAGCTGGACGATCCCGTACCTGCAGGCGCGAATCTTCCCGCGAACCTGACAGGTTGGAAGAACTTCACAGAATTGCTGTACCACGATGTCTTGGTGACGGCCGTTCAGCAGGCCGCTCCAGACACCGAAAAATCAGGTGGAACGGACAAAGCAGTTGCCCTTCCCAATGGCTCAGCCTATGTAACTGTGGCACTAAGCGACGCCAATGCAACGAAGATGGTCTTCGGCTCGGAATTCGGCACTTTGTGGCTCTCCAAGCAGACGGACAAGACGGCGAAGAGCGACCCGCCGACGACAACTTTCGGAGGGCTGGTCCAATGAGCCGCTTCGTAGCCATCACTGCTGTTCGCGAATTTGAAGGCCGCGTCCGCCAAGCAATCACAGGGGCCCTGCACGGTGACCTGCAGACCTTGTCTCCATCAGCCCTCCAATCAGGCACTGATGAAATCTTCAGTCAGCTGACGGGGGCGCCGCCCGAGGTGATGATCCTGGGTCCCGGAGTCAATCCTGACGATGCCTTCAAGCTGGCAACGGTGATGGACCTTCAATACCCGGAAATAAGTCTCTTGATGGTTGCCGATCCCACTGCTGAGGTTGTGCTGAAAGCCATGCACGCAGGGGTCAGGGATGTCGTGGCACCTGAAGCGGAGGTGAATGAGCTTCGGGTACTTCTGGAGCGCGCGTGCTTGGCTGCGGCCAGCCGGCGACGTGGCATGCAGCCCGCCGCTGATTCCGGGCAGGAGCGGGGTCGGGTCATTGCCGTCATGTCGCCCAAGGGCGGCGTGGGGAAAACCACCGTAGCCACGAATCTCGCCATTGGGCTGGGAACCCTCGCACCGATGAGCGTGGTAATAGTCGATCTCGACCTGCAGTTCGGTGACGTCGCTTCCGGTCTGATGCTGGAACCGGAACACTCCATCACTGAGGCTGTGCATGGAGCTGCGGCCCAAGACTCCATGGTCCTCAAGGCGTTTCTGACCGTCCACCCGGCCGGAATCTATGCCCTGTGCGCACCCCGGAAGCCATCCGACTCGGATTACATCACTGCAGATCACGTCACCCGGCTCCTCACCCAACTGGCCACGGAATTCAAGTACGTGGTGGTGGACACCGCACCTGGACTTGGCGAGCACTGCCTTGCCACCCTGGAATTGGCCACCGACGGCGTGTGGGTTTGTGGGATGGACGTACCAAGCATCAGGGGTCTCCGAAAGAGTTTCAGCGTCCTGAAAGAGCTCCAACTTCTGCCACAGGGCCGACATACTGTGTTGAATTTTGCGGATCGAAAGAGCGGTCTGTCTGTGCAGGACGTCGAGGCAACAATCGGAGTGCCCGTCGATACTGTGATACCGCGTTCAAGGACGCTCCCCTACTCCACCAACCGCGGCATTCCCGTGTTGCAAGGCACAGCCAGGGATACAGCTATTAAGGGCTTACGGAAGCTGGTTCAGCGCTTCGACCCAAGGCTGGAGTCGGCGCCGCACAACAAGTTGCACCGAAGGGTGGTCGTCTCATGAAACTGTCCGAAAGGCTTTCGAAGAACAATCCGCTTTCCCTCGCTTCCGCCGAAGAATCACCTTCTCCAAGGGTACTCACCGAAGGCGAATGGGCCACTCCGCCTTCGCCAACGACTCCCATGCTGGGTGGTGCGCCGACAGCTCCCGCTGTGGATGCACTGGCAGGGCTTAAGAAGCGGGCTGCGGACTCCCTCTTTGAGCGCATTGGAAGCAGAATCGCAGATGCCTCGTCGTCTGAAGAGGACCTCCGCTCCTTCGCCGTGGAAGAGCTTTCGGCGGTGATCGACGATGAGCAGGTTCCTCTTTCTCCGGAGGAACGACGCCGGCTCATCCGTGAGATCTCCGACGAAGTGATGGGCTACGGTCCTTTGCAAAGGTTGCTGGAGGATCCCTCCGTCACGGAAGTCATGGTGAACCGCTTCGACCAGATCTACGTGGAGCGTCACGGTCAGTTGGCCCTGACGGAACTCCAATTCAGCTCGGATGACCACCTGCGGAAGGTGATCGAACGAATCGTTTCCAAGGTCGGACGCCGCATCGACGAATCTTCTCCGTTGGTGGATGCCCGCTTGGAAGACGGTTCCCGTGTCAACGCGATCATTCCTCCCCTGGCAGTCAACGGCCCCTCGCTCACCATCAGGAAATTCAGCCATGTTCCTTTGACTGTTCGAAACCTGATCGAATGGGGCTCGATGAGCCAGGAGATGGCGGAGCTGCTGAGTGCGTGCGTTCGGGCCCGTCTCAATGTCATCGTCTCCGGCGGCACAGGCACGGGCAAGACGACGTTGCTGAATGTCCTGTCATCATTCATTCCGGAATCAGACCGCATCGTAACCATCGAAGATGCCGTGGAGCTCCAGTTGCAACAACGCCACGTCGTCCGGCTGGAGAGCCGCCCACCCAACATCGAAGGCAAGGGCGCCATCAGCATTCGCGATCTGGTCCGCAACTCGCTGCGTATGCGTCCCGATCGGATCATCGTCGGCGAGGTGCGCGGCGGCGAGTCCCTGGACATGCTTCAAGCCATGAACACCGGCCACGATGGATCGCTGTCCACCGTGCACGCAAACTCTCCCCGGGATGCGATTGCCCGCTTGGAAACGCTTGTGCTCATGGCCGGGATGGACCTTCCGCTCCGGGCGATCCGTGAACAAGTGTCTTCGGCAGTCGATCTGATTGTTCAGGTCACCCGCTTACGTGACGGAAGCCGACGCATAACCCACGTTACTGAGGTCCAAGGGATGGAAGGGGACGTAGTAACACTGCAGGACGCGTTCCTCTTCGACTATTCGGCGGGGCTGGATGCCCAAGGAAGGTTTTTGGGCCGGGCTGTTCCCACCGGGATGCGTCCTCGTTTCCTGGACCGGTTCGCCGAGCTGGGCATTCAGGTTTCGCCTGCGGCCTTCGGTGTCGCCACAGTGCCCGTGGGGAGGCGATAACCGTGGATTCTCCAAGCGCGTTTATCCTGGCCATCGCCCTCTGCATAGGTGCTCTCGTCATCCTGGTTGTGGTTGTCCTTAAACCGCAACGCAGCAGTATTCCCATCGAACGGCGCCGGCTTGAAGCCCCCACTGATACCTCAGCCGTGGGCATGGTCTCCGAGACAGCCGTCAGGTTCATGGACACCGCGCTCGGACGCTCAGGGGGACCATTCAACCGGGAGGTTCTCTATCAAGCCGGTGTCAAACAAGCACCGGCCGATTTCATGGTGCTTGTGGCCGCCAGCGCACTCGTCACAGCAGTAGTCAGTTCCCTGGTTTTCGGTGTCTTTGCCGGCATCTTTTTGGCCGTGCTGGTCCCTCTCCTGGCCAAACTGGTCCTGGTCCTCAAGACACAGAAACGTCGTGCAAAATTCGAGCTGCAGCTGACGGACACTATCCAAATGCTGATAGGTGGCCTCCGTGTGGGGCATGGAATCATGAGGTCTTTGCAGGCTGCGGCACAAGAGTCGCAAGCCCCGACGTCCGAAGAGTTGAGCCGCATCGTCAACGAGGTAAGAGTCGGCAAAGACCCACGCCAGGCAATCGAGGACTGCGCAACACGAATGGACAGCGAAGATTTCCAGTGGATAGGCCAAGCTATCCAAATCAACCGCGAAGTAGGCGGCGACCTGGCCGAGGTTCTGGAGCAGGTCGAGGGAACCATCCGGGAGCGGAGCGAAATCAAGGGCCATGTACGTGCCCTCAGCGCTGAAGGCAAGATGTCTGCGGTGGTTCTCATGGTTCTCCCCCTGGCTGCAGGGATGTTCATGTCGGTGCTGAACCCTGGCTACTTGAAACTGTTTACGGGCCATCCTTTGGGGATCGCCATGATCGTCATCAGCGTGATCCTGTTCGCCGTCGGCGGCTTCTGGATGAGCCGCACCGTGAAGATCAAGTTCTAGGAAGAGGCAACACTCATGACTCCCATTGCATGGCTCATCGTCGCCATTATCGTGCTGCCGCTGGCGTATTTTGCCTGGTCCCTGATCAGCATCGACCGTAAGGGCATCGTTGCCATCCAGACCAATCTCGGTTCCGGCTTCACGCAAGGTGGTGGAGTGAATCTCCAACGCCCACCGCTCCTGCTGGGCGTCGCCCGGAAGCTGACCCCTGGAAGCTACGAAGCCAAGCTCGACCACTGGCTTGCCCTCGCTGGGCGTCCGATGTCGATGCCACTCCCCAGACTCTTGTCCCTGAAACCGGCACTGGCGCTGACTGGGGCAGCCAGCGGTGCCCTCCTGTTTGTACTTAGCCCGGGGGCGGGAATATTGGGACTGGCCTTGATTCTGACAGTCTTCCTTTATTTCCTTCCTGATCTCCTGATCTACAACACAGGCATCAAACGGCAGGAAGCCATAAAGCTGGAGTTTCCGAATACCTTGGATCAAATGCTGATCTCGGTGGAGGCTGGACTGGGATTCGAAGCCGCGATGGAACGAACCGCAGCACAGGGGTCCGGGCCGCTGCCCCAGGAGCTCATACGCACGCTGCAGGACATCCAAGTGGGTCGTCCCCGGCAAGAGTCTTATGAAGCCCTTGCCGAGCGCTGCGCTGTACCGGACATCCGCAGCTTCGTCCTGGCAGTCATCCAGGCCGATAAATACGGGATCGGTATCGCCAACGTGCTTCGGGCCCAGGCCAAGAAGGCACGCGTCAGGCGGCGGCAGAGCGCGGAAGAAAGGGCGATGAAGCTGCCGGTCAAGGTGCTCTTCCCGTTGCTGTTCTGCATCTTCCCGGTGCTCTTCATAGTCCTTCTGGGTCCCGCGGCCATCAGGATCATTCAGGCCTTCGCCTGATCCTGTCTACGGGATATAAGACCGGCACTTCGCGGATCCCAGACCACGGAGTGCCACAACGGCCCCCTTCCGGTACCCAGAGCCGGGAGGGGGTCCTCCCACAACCCACAGGAAGGAACCGACGCGTTCGAGGACAGCAATTCACTCAGTAGCCGGCCCCGAGGAAGGCAAGTACCGGCCGCTATACCCGAGTAGCGACCCCTGGGAGAAGTCGAGTACGCAGTACTGATGCCCGGGACAAACAGCTTCACTTACACTCCACGTACAACGTGGGAATCTCCCCAATCCTGCGAACGAAACATGTGAGGGAACCACCATGAAGACGTCCATGATCATCCGGAAACCCGAGCACGGAGGTACAGCACCCTTTGCTGTTGCCGCACTGCTCTCGGCTCCCTTCCTCGCCGCGGCACCGACTGCTGTCGAGATCGATTCGAACGCTATTGATAAGTCGATCGTCTGGGTTGACACCACTTGGTCGGCAACAGTGCAGGTTCCCTTTAAGGACGGAACCACCGAAACCTTCAGAACGACATTGGTGGGCTACTGCACTGGTTGGTTCGTCAGCGATACAGGCCACGTAGCCACCGCGGGCCACTGCGTTGATGCCGACGATGCCCTCTACACCAACATCTACGCAAAGATCATCGACGAACAGGACCTCACCGGCGTCAAGGCCGCCGACGTCAACTGGCCCATGACTCTGGGCGATCCCGTGATCAAGATCGACCAACCATCGGGGATCGACGGCGGAGTCCTCAGCGGCAAGACTGCAATCACCGCCCAACTCATCGCCAAGCAGGGCTTCGAAAAGGGCGACAACGCCCTGCTACGGATCGCGGACATGAAGGACACCCCCGCTCTGGCCATCGGTGCCCAGGCGCCGAAGGTCCGCGAAAAGGTAACCTCGATTGGCTTTCCTGACCTGGTGGGTTCAACATCGGATGTTGAACGCCAGAAACCTTCGTACCGGTCCGGCGCGGTCAGTTCGCGGAGCTATTCAACCCAGGGAGTTCCCCGAACTGAGATTGACACCGACATCACGCCTGGCATGTCCGGTGGGCCTTCCATCAACGAGGCCGGTCAAGTCATCGGCATCAACTCGGCCTACGTCTACCAAGGCGCGGGCCAGGCAAACTACATCACCGACACCCAGACATTGCGTGACTTCCTGACCTCCAACGGCGTCAAGCTGTCAGCCGCGCCATCCAGCGCCACCCCTGCGGCTGCTGCCGACGTTCCAAGCGGTCCCACGCAGACGGCGTTTGAAGTTCCAGCGTGGCTGATCGGCATCATCGCCGTCTTGGTACTGGGGTTGGCGGCCATGGGAGTCCTTCTGGCCAGGAGTATGCGGAAGCAGCCCAAGCCCCTGCCCTACGCCCCCGCGCCTTCCGGTGGACCTGTACCTCCGACCGGGCCCGTTCCCCAAAGCGGCCCCGTCCCTCCGGGCGGAGCGACGCCATGGACACATGATCCAGATGGACACAACAACCCCTACCGGGCTCCTTAGGGCCTAAAAAACCACCTGGGACGCCGAGGAAGTTGCGCGGGTGCCGAGGAACTCCACACCAGTTGAAAACCAGGACCGTGGTTCGCTTCGGGCCCGACATGGCACCGCGGACGGACGCCGGCCTGCTCGGGCACGCCGCGCGTCGCCTGGCTTACTCGCGCCGGGCCCGCGTCAACTCAGCCCGCGCCAGCAGCTCACTATCGGACGGGTAGGCCACTTCTTCCAGGACCAGCGGATGAGGCGCGGCCAGCGCGGACTTCGCATCCCTCTTACGCTCGAGCAGACGCTCGTGAAGCCACACTGGAGGCTCCAGCCCCTCCCCCACTCGCAGGGTTGAGCCAACCAACGAACGCACCATGTTGTGGCAGAACGCGTCAGCCTGCACCGTGGCCACAATGACGCCATCGCTCCCCCGTGCAAACGAGAACTTCTGCAGCTCACGGATGGTGGTGGCACCCTCCCGGGGCTTGCAGTACGAGCGGAAATCCTGGAGCCCCAGCAAGGACTGTGCGCCCTCATTCATCAAGGAAACGTCCAGGGACGCCTTATGCCAGAGTGTGATGCTGCGGAGCAACGGATCCCAATGCCCTGGACCATCGGCAACCCGGTAGCTGTACCTGCGCCACAACGCCGAAAAACGCGCGTCGAAACCCTCCGGTGCCAGACCGGCGTCGTGCACTTCCACTGCCCCGGTAAGGTCCCCAAGGATGCGGCTCAAAGCGCCGCGGAGGCGCCGCAAAAGTGCGACGGCGGGATCAAGTTCGTGTCCTCGCGGCAGTGACAGCCACTCAGCTTCGGTGACATCGAAGTGCACCACTTGGCCGCGGGCGTGGACACCGGCGTCGGTCCGGCCAGCGACGGTTACACGAACGCTGCGCTGCAGGAGCAACGCCAAGGCTTCTTCAAGGGAGCCTTGCACGGTCCGCAGGCCCGGCTGCAATGCCCACCCGCTGAAAGGGCCGCCGTCGTAGGAAAGATCAAGCCGGATACGCAAAAACCCGCCGCCCCCCAAAACGGGGGCAGCGGGTTTTTGTTCGTTCATAGACTCAAGTCTACTGTGAAGAATTCAGTGAATTACTTCTTGTCCTCAGCGGCCGGAGCCTCTTCGGTCTCAGCAACTTCAGCGTCAGCAGCTTCGGCTTCAGCGGCCGGAGCCCCTTCGGTTTCAGCGGCTTCGGTCTCTACGGCTTCGGTCTCAACGACCTCTTCCTCGGCAGCCGGAGCAGCCTTGGCAGCGGCAGCGGTTGCTTCAGCAACAACGGCCTGCTTCGGGGAAACCGGCTCGAGGACGAGCTCGATGACAGCCATGGGAGCGTTGTCGCCCTTGCGGTTGCCGATCTTGGTGATGCGGGTGTAGCCACCATCGCGGTTGGCAACGGCGCCGGCGATGTCGGTGAACAGCTCGTGGACAACGCCCTTGTCGCTGATCAGGCCGAGA
Source organism: Paenarthrobacter sp. NPDC057355 (assembly GCF_042667405.1). NCBI lineage: Bacteria > Bacillati > Actinomycetota > Actinomycetes > Micrococcales > Micrococcaceae > Paenarthrobacter > Paenarthrobacter sp. NPDC057355. Next base: position 13,885 of record NZ_JBHVAL010000009.1, read on the forward strand.
ACGCGGCGGCGGGAAGCGAGGTCGCCACGCTTGGCGAAGGTGACCAGACGCTCTGCGTACGGCTTGAGGCGCTTGGCCTTGGTGACCGTGGTGGTGATGCGCTTGTGCTCAAAAAGAGCAGCTGCCAGGTTCGCGAGCATCAGGCGCTCGTGAGCCGGGCCGCCTCCGAGGCGCGGACCCTTAGTGGGGGTAGGCATAGTTATTTCTCCTGTTATGTGAGCCGGTCAGGTCCATTGCTGGACCCGGCGGCCAAGATCTGCTGTTTAGAGCTCGTCGTCGCTGAACGCGGCGTCGTCCTCTTCGATGGCTGCGGCGCGGGCTGCGAGATCGAAACCGGGAGGGGAGTCCTTGAGGGACAGACCCAGTTCGACGAGCTTTGCCTTGACCTCGTCGATGGACTTCGCACCGAAGTTACGGATGTCCATCAGGTCAGCCTCGGAGCGGGCAACGAGTTCACCCACGGTGTGGATGCCCTCACGCTTGAGGCAGTTGTAGGAACGGACCGTGAGGTCCAGATCCTCGATCGGCAGAGCCATGTCCGCTGCCAGGGCAGCGTCCGTCGGCGACGGGCCAATCTCGATACCTTCAGCTGCGGTGTTCAGCTCACGGGCCAGACCGAACAGTTCCACCAGGGTGGTGCCTGCGGAAGCAACAGCATCGCGCGGAGCGATTGCCTGCTTGGTCTCGACGTCGACAATGAGCTTGTCGAAGTCGGTGCGCTGCTCAACACGGGTAGCTTCCACGCGGAAAGTTACCTTCATGACCGGCGAGTAGATCGAGTCGACCGGGATACGGCCGATCTCGGAGTCGCCGGACTTGTTCTGAGCTGCCGAAACGTAGCCACGGCCGCGCTCGATGGTCAGTTCGAGTTCGAACTTGCCCTTCGAGTTCAGAGTGGCAATGTGCAGATCCGGGTTGTGGAATTCGACGCCGGCCGGCGGAGCGATGTCCGCGGCGGTGACGACTCCGGGGCCCTGCTTGCGCAGGTAAGCAACAACCGGCTCATCGTGCTCGGAGGAAACCGAAAGGTTCTTGATGTTCAGGATGATCTCGGTGACATCTTCCTTGACACCCGGAACCGTGGTGAACTCGTGCAGCACGCCATCGATCCGGATGCTGGTTACAGCAGCACCGGGGATGGAGGAGAGCAGGGTACGGCGGAGGGAGTTTCCGAGGGTGTAACCGAAGCCCGGCTCCAGCGGTTCAATGATGAAACGGGAGCGGTTCTCGGATACAACTTCTTCAGACAGGGTGGGGCGCTGTGCAATGAGCACTTAGGTTTCCTTTCGGCGAGCATCCGCTATATGACGCAACACAGGTGGTGGAAATCGGCTTCGGTTTCCAGCCTGACCAGCCGGGCCATGCTTGTGGACGGTCAAACCATTCACAGCAGGCCCGGCCAGTCAGGCAGGTTGAACCTAATTAGACGCGGCGGCGCTTCGGCGGGCGGCAACCGTTGTGGGCGCTGGGGGTGACGTCCTGGATGGAGCCAACCTCGAGGCCAGCAGCCTGAAGCGAACGGATTGCGGTTTCGCGTCCCGAACCCGGTCCCTTGACGAAAACGTCAACCTTGCGCAGACCGTGCTCCTGAGCGCGCTTTGCAGCAGCTTCGGCAGCCATCTGGGCAGCGAACGGGGTGGACTTACGGGAGCCCTTGAAGCCAACCTCACCGGCGGAAGCCCAGGAGATCACAGCGCCAGTCGGGTCCGTGATGGACACGATGGTGTTGTTAAAGGTGCTCTTGATGTGCGCCTGTCCAAGCGCAATATTCTTCTTATCCTTGCGACGCGGCTTACGAACCGCTCCACGAGTCTTCGGGGGCATTGTTTCTCCTACAGAAAGTTATCGGGGGAAAACCAGGTCAATCCCGAGGGATTAACGTCCGGCCTTCTTCTTGCCGGCGACGGTGCGCTTCGGGCCCTTGCGGGTACGAGCGTTGGTCTTCGTACGCTGTCCGCGTACGGGCAGGCCCTTGCGGTGGCGCAGGCCTTCGTAGCTGCCGATCTCAACCTTGCGGCGGATGTCAGCGGCTACCTCGCGGCGAAGGTCACCCTCAACCTTGTAGTTGCCTTCAATGTAGTCACGCAGCTGAACCAGCTCGGCGTCAGTCAGGTCCTTGACGCGAACGTCAGCGCTGATGCCGGTGGCAGCCAGGGTTTCGTGTGCACGGGTCTTGCCCACGCCGTAGATGTAAGTAAGCGCAATTTCCAACCGCTTTTCGCGGGGAATGTCTACGCCAGCGAGACGAGCCATAGTGGCGGTACTCCTTGAATAAACCGGAGGTCGTAGGCAGTACACCCGCACTTTCAGTGCGGCCCCAGCCTCCGACCGGGGGTTCGCTGACCAGGCTCTGTAAAGCAGTCCTGGCACAGCTTGTGCTGCCTTTATTTACTTGCGTGGGCTAGCAACCCAGGTTTGCCCTTGCGGGCGCTGATTCCCGGAAGGGGAATTAGCCCTGGCGCTGCTTGTGGCGCGGGTTCTCGCAGATCACCATGACCCGGCCGTTACGGCGGATCACTTTGCACTTGTCGCAGATCTGCTTGACGCTCGGCTTGACCTTCATGGCGTTCCTTTGCGTGTTTTGCAGTTGATCTGCTGGAGCGGCTTGGCACTATTGCCTGCCGCCCAGCAATTTACTTGTAGCGGTAGACGATACGACCACGTGTGAGGTCGTATGGGCTCAGCTCCACCACTACCCGGTCCTCTGGGAGAATCCTGATGTAGTGCTGACGCATCTTCCCAGAGATGTGTGCGAGAACGACGTGCTTGTTGGTGAGCTCAACGCGAAACATCGCATTGGGCAGCGCCTCAGTCACAACGCCCTCGATCTCAATGACCCCGTCCTTCTTGGCCATATCCTCCGCTAACTGTTGTTTGCCGCCGTCCTTCGATGAGGCACCGAAGATCCAACGGACGTTTTTTGTTTGCTTGACCGTCCTGGAACCACGACACCAAAAAGGGCGCGGCTGCACAGACAACCAACAAATAACTCTACGCCACTCAGGCTGGAAAGTTAAATCCGACCATGGTAGCGCACGTATCCCCGGTCGTCACTCCCCCGCAGCTCGATAGGCAGGGAAGCTGCCCGCCGCCGTCGTAATGCTTTTGGCCGACTCAACGCCGTCCAGGATGGCCAAGCGGACCGCTTCGGCAGCCGCGCTTTGCAGGGTAATCAGGGATACCTGCCGCGCTTGTTCGCTGCTTCGGTCAATGGCGACGGCGCCAGTCGCCAGGGCGAAAACGGTGTCGCCGTCCGCCAAAGTGTGGGACGGATCAAGCGCCCGCGCCAGTCCCGCATGTCCGGATGACGCGGTCCTCTTGCACTCAGCCACATCCAAAACCGCATTCGTCGCGATCACGACGAGCGTCGTGTTCAGGCCCTGCGGTTTCGGCCGTGGGTCTGCGACCCTCTGCGCGCTCGGTCGTTCCTCCCCCACGGCCCCCTCGCCTCGCAAGCTCGGCCAGGGAACCCCGCCGTCGTGGCCCCACCTTAGACGCGCGCTGCCGGGTCCCAGCCCCACCGGCGAACCCAGAGCATTGACTATGGCGATGGCTCCAACAATAACGCCGCTTCCAAGCTCGATCGAGGACGTTCCCACACCACCCTTGTGCTGCCCGCGCGCAATGACGGCACCGGTTCCGGCACCAACGTTTCCGCGTTCGACGGCGGCACGGTCACCTGAGGCGAAGGCCGCGGCGGCTGCCTGGTAGCCCATCTCCTGGTCGGGTCGGGCGTGTACGTCGCCACCGCGTCCGAGGTCGAAGATGGCAGCGGCCGGAACAATCGGAACCACGGCTCCGGGGACAGAGAATCCCCGCCCTTGTTCTTCGCACCACCGCTGGGCGCCGTGGGCCGACACCAAGCCGAACGCGCTCCCGCCGGTCAACACCACAGCGTCCACCGTGGAAACCAAGGTGGTGGGGTCGAGGGCGTCGGTCTCATGTGTTCCCGGGCCTCCACCGCGCACGTCAACGGATCCAACCGTTCCGGGCGGCGGAAGGACCACGGTCACACCACTGAGCCACCCGTCGTCGTTCTTCTGCACGTGCCCAATCCGGATGCCGTCAACGTCGGTGATCGAATTCATGGCTCCATTCTCCACCCCGGCACCATCGCCCGCCCGTTACAAAACGGGAGTCGAGCCTCGAATACGAATGCGCGGGTAACGCCCGGTAAACGATCCCGGAAGTGTAAGACAACTCTCGCTACGGAGGCGGCTTTTGGCCGTGGACGGCACCGCCAATGTGGTGAGCTAGGCCTGTCTTCGCCGCCCCTGGGAGGGAGCAGGCGCCCCACATTCGCCGAAACCGTGAGTACTACATGACTGCCCCTTTGATAAACAACCGCAGTGCCGAGCCCATCAAGGCACGGCCGCGCTGGTCCGGCCGGAGCCGCAAGGATTTTGTGGTGTTCCTGGCCATGGCCCTGCCGAACCTGGTATTGATCGGAACCTTCACGTATTGGCCCCTGATCAACAACATCTACTACTCCACGCTGGACTGGACCCTTGGCTCGGCAAAGGCCACTGTGGTGGGGCTGCAGAACTACGTCACGTTCTTCACCAGCGAGGATGCTCCCAAGGTCCTGGGAACCACGGCAACCTTCACCGTGCTGACCGTAGGGGGCTCCATGGTTCTGGGTTTGCTGGTGGCCCTGGCCTTGAACTCGAAAGTCCGGGGCACCACGTTCGCCCGCTCTGCGGTGTTCGCGCCCTATGTCCTCTCCGGAGTCGGCGTCGGCTTGGTGTGGTTGTTCATCTTCGATCCCGGGTACGGAGTCCTCGCCTGGATTCTCCGGGGCCTGGGCCAACAGAGCCCGCAGTGGATCAACGATCCCCAGCTTTCCCTGGTGATGGTCATCATCGTGTACGTGTGGAAGAACCTGGGCTACTGCGCCGTGGTATTCCTGGCCGGGCTGCAGTCCCTTCCCCGCGACGTGATGGAGGCTGCCGCGCTGGACGGGGCCAACAGTGTCCGGCGGTTCTTCAACATCTCACTGCCGCTGCTTTCCCCCACCACGTTCTTCCTTCTGATCACCACCATGCTCAGCTCCCTGCAGGCCTTCGACCTCATCCGGATCATGACACCGCTGGGCAACGGCACCAGCACCCTGATTTACGAGGCCTACCTGCAGGCCTTCGGCGCGTACAACAGGGCCGGCTACTCGGCCGCGATTTCGGTGATCCTCTTCGCCATCCTGCTGATCATCACCGTCCTCCAACTGCGGTTCGTAGAGCGAAAGGTCCACTACTCATGAGCGCCCCGGCACCCGTTCTGGTTCGTGAAGAAACCGAACAAGCCGCTCCTCCCGAACGTCCCCTGTCCAGGTCCAATCTCCTCCAGACAGTGGCAACGGGGTATGTCCCGCTGATCATCGCCACCCTGGTGGTGTTCCTGCCCTTGTTGTGGATGCTCCTGAGCTCCTTCAAGCAGCCCGGCGAGATCGTCACCATGGATCTCAAGATCCTTCCGGAGACGCTGAACCTGCAGAACTACGTCACGGCCATGACCACTGTCCCGTTCGCACAGTTCTTCGCCAACAGCCTGATCGTCACCGCGGTGGAATCGTCCATCAAGGTGGTCCTGGCAATCCTCACCGCCTACGCCCTGGTATTCGTGCGTTTTCCGTTCAAGAACGTCATCTTCGTGTTGATCTTGGTCGCTCTCATGGTCCCGGCCCAGGTCTCGATCCTGCCCAACTACATCCTGATCGCCGGTATGGGCGGCAAGAACACCCTCTGGGGCATCATCCTGCCGGGGCTTGGCACAGCGTTCGGGACCTTCCTCCTGCGCCAACACTTCCTGACCTTGCCGCCGTCGATCCTTGAGGCCGCGGAAATTGATGGAGCAGGCCACTGGCGCAGGCTGTGGCAGATCATCGTCCCTGTGTCCGTACCGTCCATCGCCACCGTGGCCCTGGTGACCGTGGTCAGTGAATGGAACGACTACATCTGGCCCCTGATCATCACCGACAGGCCCGAAACCATGACCTTGCCCGTTGGCCTGACTTTGCTCCAGAACTCTGAAGGCAACGGGGCAGGCTGGGGAATCCTCATGGCCGGAGCGGTACTGGTGATCGTCCCCATCCTGCTGGTGTTCGCCGCACTCCAGCGCTACATCGTTGCCGGCCTGACCCAAGGCAGTGTCACCGGTTGATTCTCCACCGCACTATTCGCATCAACGTCAGTTATTGAGAGGAAGCACCATGAGCACCACCCTTGACCGCCGCCATTTCCTGGGTCTGGCGGGCCTCGGAGCCGGAGCTGCGGCCCTCGCCGCTTGCGGCGGACCGTCGACGGCGGGTACGGCAGACGCCGTCGACACCGGAACCATCGACTTCAGCGGCGTAAAGCCCGCGGCCTCCATCGACTTCTGGACCAACCACCCCGGCAAGTCGCAGGACGTGGAAAAGGCCATTATCGATAAGTTCCACGCCAAGTACCCGGACATCAAGGTCAACCTGGTCACAGCAGGCGCCAACTACGAGGAAATCGCCCAGAAGTTCCAGACTTCCCAAGCGGCCAAGACCGGATTGCCGGCCCTGGTGGTCCTTTCCGACGTCTGGTGGTTCCGCTACTTCTCCAACGGCAGCATCATCCCCCTTGATGGCCTGGTCAAGCAGCTGGACATCAAGATCGACGACTTCCAGAAATCACTGGTGGACGACTACAAGTACGACGACAAGCAGTGGGCACTGCCGTACGGCCGTTCCACCCCGTTGTTCTACTACAACAAGGATCACTTCAAGGCAGCGGGCCTCCCCGACCGCGCACCGGCAACGTGGCAGGAATTCGCGGAGTGGGCCCCCAAGCTCAAGGCCACCTCAGGGGCCCAGTACGCCTACATCTACCCCGCCCTCGCTGGCTACGCCGGGTGGACGCTTCAAAACAACCTGTGGGGTTGGGGCGGCGGCTGGTCCAAGGGCTGGGACATTACCTGCGACTCCAAGGAATCCGTGGCAGCGCTTCAATGGGCCCAGGACTCCATCTACAAGGATGGCTGGGCAGGTGTTTCCTCCAAGGAAGCAGCTGACGACTTCGCCGCCGGCATCACGTCCTCCACCATTTCCTCGACCGGCTCACTTCTGGGCGTCCTGAAGGCAGCGAAGTTCAATGTCGGCGTCGGATTCCTGCCCGGCGGTCCCGAGGCCCCCAGCGGTGTCTGCCCCACCGGCGGTGCCGGTTTGGGCATTCCCAGCGGCATCACCAAGGAAGAGCAGCTGGCCGCTGCGACGTTCCTCAAGTTCATGACCGAGCCGGAGAACACCGCTGCCTTCTCCGCCGCCACCGGTTACATGCCCACCCGGCTCTCGGCTGACATGTCCTCCGTCCTCGCGGCCACCCCGCAGATCAAAACCGCCATGGACCAGCTCGCGGCCACCAAGGTCCAGGACAACGCACGCGTGTTCCTGCCGGGCGCGGACCAGGAAATGGCCAAGTCGGCAGCCAAGATCCTCACCCAGCAGGGCGACGTGCAGGCCACCATGACCGAACTGAAGAAGACGCTTGAAGGCATCTACACCAAGGACGTCAAGCCGAAGCTGAAGTCCTGACTTTTCGCGGCAAAAGAAGAGCGCGGCTACTTCGGTAGCCGCGCTCTTCTTGTGCAGGTGTTACGGGATGCCTGTGCAGGTCTTACGGAATCGGGACAGGAACGACGCCGAGGGGAGCCAATTGTGCGGCGCCTCCATCGGGGGCGGACAGTACCCAGATGCCCTTTTCGTGGACAGCTACCGAATGCTCCCACTGGCAGGAACGCTTGCCGTCAGTGGTGACGACTGTCCAGTCGTCGTCCAGAGTGGCGGTTTCGATGTCACCGCGAACCAGCATTGGCTCAATGGCAAGGCAAAGCCCGGGACGGATCTTGGGACCGCGGTGGCTGGTCCTGTAGTTCAGGACATCCGGGGCCATGTGCATCTCGGAACCGATGCCATGGCCAACGTAGTCCTCCAGGATGCCGAGGGGCCTGCCGGGGACAGAGGAGACGTAGTCATCGATCGCGTTCCCGATGTCGCCTACGAACTTACCCTTGGCCAGCGCCGCGATACCACGCCACATGGCTGCTTCGGTGACGTCCGAGAGGCGCTGGTCTTCAGGGTCCGCGGTGCCCACGATGACCGTCCGTGCCGAGTCGGAGTGCCAGCCATCAACGATGCAGCCACCGTCGATGGAGATGATGTCGCCGTCCTGGAGAACGCGTCCACCGGGGATGCCGTGGACCACTTCCTCGTTCACGGAGGTGCAGATCGTGGCCGGGAAGCCGTGGTAGCCGAGGAAGTTGGACTTGGCACCGGCGTCGTTGAGCACGGCGGCAAAGACGTCATCCAGGTCCTTGGTGGTGACACCGGGCTTGGCAGCGGCAACGGCAGCATCCAGTGCCCTGCTCAGGACAAGCCCGGCCTGGTGCATGGTGCGCATCTGCTCGTTGCTCTTGTATTCAATGCGGGGCTGACCGAACGCCATGTTCTCCTCTGGAAGGTTTGCGGTTGGGACCGATCAGGCCCCGTGCTCCAACCATTTTCCCGCATCGGAGACTGACGTCGAAATTGGCTCGATTCCCAGCTCGTGGCGCAGCCGGTCCAGACGATAGGTTCGCTGCTTCCCCACCTGGCTGACAGCGTAGCGGGTGACCTTCGGAGCGCGGCCGCTGACCCGGGAAACTGCCTCCGAAACCGCTGCGAGCGCCATCGCCGCAGGCTCGGGTAGGTAGGTGACGGGGACACCGGAATGGCCTGAGACGTCCAGGACCTGCCGCAGGACGTTCCCCAGTTCCACGGGTTCGGCATCTCCGACATTAACGGCGCCCTGGACAGTGGACTGGCAAGCGGCGAGAACAGCACGGACGAGGTTGTCCACATGCGTCAGCTGGTGTTTCACCAGCGGGCTTCCCACGCTGATCAGCCGTCCTGCGGTGATGTTGCCAACCAGGCGCGGAAGGAGCGTTCGATCCCCCGGACCGTACACACCATGCGGGCGAAGGGCCACTGCGTTGCCGTGTTTCCTCGCTTCCACATCGGCGAGCGCCTTGCTGCGGCCGTAAGCATTCAGGTGCCGGGAAGCCACCTCGTCCTCGGCACGGTCCACGCATGGTTGCCACCAGGGATAGACGCTGGAACTTGAGATGTGGACCAGTCGCGTGTCGGCGAAGGCCTCCGCAACTGCCTTGGTTCCCAACACGTTTGTCCGGTGAAAGAGTGCCGCATCTCCCCAATCAGCTACGTGGGCGCCGGCGTGGACCACCGCATCCACGGCCGGAACCCGGGCAGGCGGCAGCCCGGCCAAATCCCAATAGCGCAATCCCTCCCCCGGTCGGCGGGCATAGCGCACCACCTCCCATCCACGGGCTTCGGCAGCACTGGCCACCGCTCCACCGATGAACCCCGTTGCACCGGTGACTGCGATTCTCACGCCTCCGCCCTTGGGACGTGGCGGGCAGCGAACATCTCCCGCAACGCCACCCGGTCAGGTTTGCGGTGCCTTCCCGATACAGGAAGAGCTTCAAGGACTTCGATGTGGTCCGGCAGCGCGGACTCGTCGATGATCTTGGGAAGTTCTCTGGCCAAGCGGGTCTTGAGGGCATCACCGGGCTCATCAGGACCGCCGACGACGGCCAGCCAAACGGCCTCGTCGCCGATGTTGTCCGGAACACCCACCATCACGGCCTGCCGCACACCGCGTAGCGCCGCGATCAATGGCTCGTACAACGCCGGATAAATGTTGGTCTTGCCCCTGATGATCATGTCCTTCTTGCGTCCGATCATGACCAAGCGAGGCGCCCCCGTTCCGCCATGGTCCAGCCGCACGAGGTCGCCGGTGGCGTGTTCCACCATTCGGTCCTGGCCGAGGTAGCCGTGGCACATGTTCGGACCGCTGGCGAACAGCTCATGGTCTGCGGCTACCCGGATTCCGACGGCGGGCAGCGGCTCGCCCAGGAAGTCCCCTTCTCCACTGCCGTCGGGAGCCCTGAACTCGGCCTCGGTCCCGGAGGCGAAGGCCAACTTCTCCCGGCCGTCTGCGATGGCGATGGGTAACACCTCTGTCATTCCGTAGATCAGTTTGAACTCCACATCCGGCAGGAGCTTGACCGCCCTTTCCAGGAATGGTGCAAGAATTGGCGCGGCCCCGAGCATTATTGTCCGCAGTGTTCCGGGAAGCTGCACGGAACCCTCTTCGACGGCGTCCAGGATGGGCGCCAGCTGTGAGGGAACCAGGAAGAGGTGCGTGGCGGCGTCGTAAGTTGTGCCGTGACCGGACGCCGGACCCAACTCTGCTGCCAGCCTCAGCGGATCGATATGCGCCGAGAAGCCATAACCGGGCATGGTCCAGTGTGCCCCGGCGATCAAGGCCGGCAAGCCCATCATGAGCTGCTCGGAGTGGATGCGGTCGCCCTCCCCGAAGGTGCACCGGGTGGACAACTGCTCGAAACCCGCCGCGAGCGAACCCCGGGTGTGGACCACGCCTTTCGGTGAGCCGGTGGTGCCCGAGGTGAAGATGATGACCGCCTCCTGTTCGGTCACCGGCCCTTCGGCGGCGTCGTTCCTGACGTCCCGATGGGCCGGGGCCGCAAGCGCCCTGACCGGCGAAGCACCGCGGGGCACGCCCGGCAGCCACGGTCCGGAGTAGTAGTGCCGGACGTCCATCGCTCCGTAGTCGGGGAGGAGGAGCCCCCGTCTGCGTGCGATCGGGCGGAGGGGGCCCTTGGCACTGAGGGCATACAGGAGGGACTCGGAGGCAGCCCAGCGCGGCGCGGTAAGCTCCGCCCGGTCCCGGAAGAGCGCGGGGCCAATTCCGGGGTCGATAAAGACCACGGAACCACCGGCCCGTACTGCCCCAAGGGCCAGAATGAAGGCTTCCGGGCTGGGTCGGACGGAAAAGAGCATCCGCTCCCCTGTGCCGAATCCATCGTCCTGCAGTCGTCGTGCGGTGGCCTCAATGCCATCCACCAACCCGCGGTATGTAATGGTGCTGCCGGGCCGTACGTCGTCGTTTCTTCCTCTGGCCCACCGCGGCCGTCTCTTTCCGGGCGCCGTGATCGCGGGGTGCTCGGGAACGCGGTCGGCCGCGGCGTAGACGGCGCTGATCAGATCCGGGGTGACGATCGATGGGGCCAGCATTTCCTCAGGCATGGGCCAGCTCCAAGCTCCGGTATCCGGGTATCAGCACTCCCCTGCTCACATGGCGGGCAGCAATGGTCCACGGCCGCTCCGCGTACATGTCCAGCAGCAGCTCCAGGGTTGTATTGATTTCGGCCATCGCGAGCGGCATGCCGATGCAAAAGTGCGGACCGGCACCAAACCACAGTTGGCGTGCCTGCTGGGGAGTTGGCCGGGAGGGATCGAAGTCCCCAATGCTTTTGGCGGCATGGATCGTGGAGAGCAGGATCCTGTCTCCAGCGGCCACCTTCGTGTCTCCAATGGTCCCGTCTCTCGCAGCATCCCGCAGCATCATGGGCGAGGGAACCGTGAAGCGCAACGCCTCATTCACTGCTGCGGGAACGGCGGAGCGGTCCTGGGACAGTTCGCCGAGCTGTCCGCTGTCGGCTATCAGCGCCACCAATCTCGGCACGAACGACACCAACGTCTCCGTACCCACCATCACGAACGCGCTGATGATGCCCATGGCCTCGTCCTCCGACATGCCAAGTTCACGGAGTCTGCCGGGGAAGGTCTCCGGGTCGCTCTCCCTGTAGGCCACCCGGACCGGTCCGGCCAAGACCTCGACGGCGGCCCGTCCCTTGGCCACCTGGCCAGCTGTAAGCGTCGGGCGGCCAAGGCGAACAAGCGACGAGATGGAGGAACCGAGGTCGAAGAGTTCCCTGTCCGCCAGTCGGCCCGGAGCATCCGCGGGGATACCCAGCAGCCGGGAGATGACACCACCGGCCAATTCCTTCACGCAGTCCACCAGATCCACCCGGCATTGTGTGTCCAATCCGCCGCGGACGCGTGCCTCCAACGCAAGGGCCGCCGGTTCCACGATGCCCGCAACGGAACGGGGAGTGAAAAGATCCGCCAGACGCCGGCGCAGGAGCCTGTGCTCCTCGCCGTCCATGTTCACAAGGGCCTTTGGCCCCACCACGGGAGTCCACAACGCCCCGGAGCCTGACGGGCCGTTCTTCACAAAGAGTTCTTGGTTCATCAATACTTCGCGGACCAGGCCGGCTTCGCTGACCAGCACTCCCAGGCCCGGAAGCCTCAGCACGGGACGCAATCCGCCAAGCCCACGGATCACCGGATACAACACCGGGTGCGCTCCAAGGTGGATACGGCGCTCCCATTGTTCAGCCGTGATCTGCCGGATGCCCTGCTGGCCCTCCACCCGGGATCCGCCAATCACCGGATGTCCACGTGTTCGGGGCGGTACCGGTGGTCCGCATACCAAGCCAGCGTATTCTTCAGCCCCCACGCCTTCACTCGACGCGAGGACCCGTAGACCACCACGTCACGCCGCAAGGCATAGTTCCGTGTCAGCTTCCGTACCCGGTTGGACAACGCCCTGTCCTCGTGAAGATCTTCGATCCTGGTCCTGGGAAAACCACCCGAACGGTGGTACATGTCCGCCGTGATGGCCATATTGCATCCGGGAAGCATCTGGTACGGACCCAGGTATCCCTCCCCCTTGTTGCCGGGACGGATCTTTCCGAAAAAGGAAGCCACCTCAACGGCGAACAACATCATGAACCTTTCCCGCCGCGTAATACCCTCGTCTTCCCGGGGAACCAATTGGCCGGCCACCAGCTCCAGCCCGTCATTGAAAGCGGCCATGATCCGCGCCGTCCAGTCCGGCGCGGCCAGGCAATCGGCATCTGTCCGCGCCAACCACCGCGCCCCGTGCTCGACGCCAAAACGCATGCCGGTGTCAGCTGCGGCACCCGTGCCCTTTTCGGCGTCGTGCACCAACCTGATGTCCATGTCCGGGTGCTCCGCGGCAAACTCCGCCACAATGGCACAGCTGCGGTCAGTTGAACCGTTATCCGCTATCACCAGAGTGAAGTCCCGGAATGTCTGTGCGGCCAGGGATTCCAGCGCTGGCCGCACAAGCTTCTCCTCATTGAGCATCGGCATGGCAATGCACAGGGGCCGCGTAGGTCCTGTGCTCGTCAGCCCCGAAACCGGCTCCAACGGGTTCACAGCCTCACCACAGCCATCCCCAAGCTAACGCCGCCACCCAGGCCAACCAGCGCGACGAGATCGCCGGGTCCGGCCCGGCCACTGTCTACGGCAAGCTTCAGCTGCAAGGGAAGGCTCACAGAGGCGAGGTTGCCAAAGTCCTCAACGGAATGGACCAGCAGTTCCGGTGGCACACCGGCGCCTTCAGCAAAGATCTGCCGGTACGGAGCACTGACTTGATGCACGCACACCACGGCGAAATCCGTCCAGCTAAGGCCCAATCCCTCGAGGGTCTCATCAAGCATCCCGGAGCCCAGGTCCAGGAAGGCGTCCTTGAGCTTTTCACCGTCCATGGCGAAATAGCTTGCCTCCGGGTCACGGGGAAAGGCCGACCCACCCGCCGCCAAGGTCCCCACGGACCAGTGGCTGCTTCTGGCAGTGAAAGCCATAGCGAGAATCCCTGCTGCACCGTCGGCAGCCTCCCCTGGCTCTTCCGCGGCCTCCAGCAACACCGCAGCGCCGCCGTCGCTCATGGTGTAGCCGGGAAAGCTCGAAGCGAACGTCGGAAAATCCGGGACTGTCCACCGCACAGCCCTGGAGGGCGACTCCCCCGTGGCAACCAGGACCCGGGCGTAACCTCCGCTGGCGATCAGGGCATCTGCAACTTCCACGCCGTTCAGGAAGCTGTTGCAGGCGTTCTTGACGTCCATCACAGGGCAGGACAGCCCCAACTTGGCGGCCACCATATGGCCCGTCGCGGGCTCGACCATGTCCTGGCTGGCGGAGGCGAATATGAGCAGGTCAACGTCCGGCGCCTGGAGCCCGCATTCTGCGAGAACCTTGGCGGCGGCGTTGGCGGCCAGGTCCGAGGCCTGCTCCGTGTCAGCCATGACGCTCCTGGACCGGATACCGGTGACCCTGCTGATGAGGCCTTTCGGGACCCGGAACCCGGGACTGGACCCGGCAATGCGGCGTTCGACGGCGGCCGTATCCAGGCGCGTCGGTGGCAGGTAGACCTCAAGCCCCGAAATCCGGCTGCGTCCCACCAGAGCTGTCTGCATGCGCTTCCCCCAAGAATGTGCCGCGTCATAAGAAAAGGGTGTGTCCCGCACCTATGGTACGGGACACACCCCTTACACAAACTCCGGTCGCCCGGCTATGTGGACAACCTCAGACGGCCTTGGCCGCCTCGATGGCCGTGAGCACGCGGTCGGTAACTTCATCGATACCGCCGATGCCATCCACCTGTGTGAGGATGCCGCGTTCGGCATACTTCGCCACCACGGCTTCGGTCTGCTCGTGGTAGAGGTCAAGACGGTGACGGATCACGGTCTCGTTGTCGTCCGAGCGGCCGGTTTCCTTGGCGCGGCCAAGCAGCCGTGCAACCAGTTCTTCGTCATCAGCGGTCAGCTGGAGCACGACGTCGAGCTCCTGCTCACCCTCAGCGAGGATCTGGTCGAGGTAGTCAACCTGCGCGGTGGTGCGCGGGTAACCATCCAGGAGGAAGCCGTTCTCGACGTCGCTCTGGCTCAGGCGGTCGCGAACCATGTTGTTCGTGACGCTGTCCGGAACGAAGTCGCCGGCATCCATGTACTTCTTTGCTTCAATGCCCAAAGGGGTTTCGCCCTTTACGTTGGCACGGAAGATGTCGCCCGTGGAGATGGCGACTACGCCGAGGCGCTCGGAAATCCGCTCAGCCTGTGTACCCTTGCCCGAACCGGGAGGTCCAATGATCAGCATTCTCGTCATCGCAAAAGCCCTTCGTAGTGACGTTGTTGTAGCTGCGCATCAATCTGCTTGACGGTCTCCAGGCCAACACCCACCATGATCAGGATTGACGTGCCACCGAACGGGAAGTTCTGGTTGGCATTGATCAGGACGAGTGCCACCAGCGGAATCAACGCCACGAAGCCCAGGTATAGGGCTCCAGGCAAAGTAATCCTGGAGAGCACGTACTGCAGGTAGTCCGCGGTCGGTTTACCCGCCCGGATGCCCGGAATGAACCCGCCGTACTTCTTCATGTTGTCCGACACTTCTTCAGGGTTGAAGGTGATGGCTACGTAGAAGTAGGTGAAGAACACAATCATGGCGAAGTAAAGCGCCATGTAGATGGGATGGTCGCCACGGGTGAGGTTGTTGTTGATCCACTCAACCCACGGCGCCATTTGCTCACCCGGCGCCGGCTGGTTGAACTGCGCAATCAGGCCGGGCAGGTAGAGCATGGAGGAAGCGAAGATGACAGGCACAACGCCGGCCATGTTCACCTTGATGGGGATATAGGTACTGGTACCGCCCACAGTGCGGCGCCCGATCATGCGCTTGGCATACTGCACCGGAACGCGACGCTGCGACTGCTCGACGAAGACCACCAAGGCCACTGTGAGCAGGCCGACGGCCAGAACGGTGAAGAAGGTTCCGGGACCCTTTGACTCCCAGATGGATCCGAGGGAACCGGGGAAGCTCGCTGCGATTGAGGTGAAGATGAGCAGCGACATGCCATTGCCCACACCCTTTTCGGTGACCAGCTCGCCCATCCACATGATCAGGCCGGTACCTGCCGTCAGCGTAATGATGATCAGGAGGGTGGCGATGATGCTCTCATCCGGAATGATCGGCAGGTTACAGCCGGGAAGCAGCTGTCCGGACCGGGCCAGGGACACCAAGGTGGTGGCGTTCAGCAGACCCAGGGCGATGGTGAGGTACCGGGTGTACTGCGTCAGCTTGGACTGTCCCGAGGAACCCTCTTCGTAGAGCTGCTGGAACCGGGGAATAACCACCCGGAGCAACTGCACGATGATGCTCGCCGTAATGTAGGGCATGATGCCCAGGGCAAAGATCGAGACCTGCAGCAACGCGCCGCCGCTGAACAAGTTCACCAACTGGTAAATGCCCTGCGAGGTGTCACCGTTGTTCAAGCATTGCTGGACATTCTGGTAGTTCACACCAGGCGAGGGGATGAAAGCTCCCAAGCGGAAGATTGTGATGATTCCCAGCGTGAACAACAACTTGCGTCGCAAATCAGGCGTCCGAAACGCCCGGCCGAATGCGCTTAGCAAGCGTCCTCCTGAGTAGAAAGTACAAGGATGTGGTCGGGCTCAATGAAACCCAACAACCGAGTCTAACTGCTTGTGACGCCGTCGTAATAATCGGGAGTCCACAACCACGAAAAAAATCCCGGTATCCGGGGCCGAAGCCCCGCATACCGGGATTCTTTATGACAGCGGGCTGATGCC
Source organism: Paenarthrobacter sp. NPDC057355 (assembly GCF_042667405.1). Taxonomy (NCBI): domain Bacteria; kingdom Bacillati; phylum Actinomycetota; class Actinomycetes; order Micrococcales; family Micrococcaceae; genus Paenarthrobacter; species Paenarthrobacter sp. NPDC057355. The sequence goes on from NZ_JBHVAL010000009.1 coordinate 30,223, forward strand.
CCACAAACCCTTAGAGGGCGGTGGTGGATCCGCCTGCTGCAGCGATCTTTTCCGAAGCGCTGGAAGAGAAGGCGTGGGCGGTGACGTCGACCTTGACGGTGATGTCGCCGGTGCCGAGCACCTTCACGGGCTGGTTCTTGCGAACGGCGCCCTTTTCAACCAGGGATTCAACGGTGACGGTGCCACCTTCCGGGAAGAGCTCGTTGAGCTTCTCCAGGTTAACAACCTGGAACTCAACCCGGAACGGGTTCTTGAAGCCGCGCAGCTTCGGCAGGCGCATGTGCAGCGGCAGCTGGCCGCCGGCAAAGCCAGCCTTTACCTGGTAACGGGCCTTCGTACCCTTGGTACCGCGACCAGCGGTCTTACCCTTGGAGCCTTCACCACGACCAACACGGGTCTTGGCGGTCTTGGCACCCGGGGCGGGACGCAGGTGGTGGACCTTCAGAGCGTTCTGCTTCTCAGCAGCCTCTGCGGCGGTCTGGTTCTCTGCCATTACTTCGCCTCCTCTACATTCACGAGGTGCGGAACCGTGTTCAGGTAACCGACGGTTACAGCGTCAGCGGTACGGACAACGGTGTGTCCGATGCGCTTGAGGCCGAGGGACCGAAGGGTAGCGATCTGGTTCTGCTTGGCGCCGATGACGCCCTTGATCTGGGTGATCTCCAACTTGGCGTCGGAGGGAGTCAGGTTCTTAGCCATGACTAAACACCTGCCTTCTGGTTCTGGAGCGCGCGCACCAGAGCAGCAGGAGCAACCTCGTCCAGCGGCAGGCCACGGCGGGCAGCCACGGAAGCGGGCTCTTCGAGCTGCTTCAGAGCGTCAACGGTCGCGTGAACGATGTTGATCGCGTTGGAAGAACCGAGCGACTTGGAGAGGATGTCGTGGATACCCACGCACTCCAATACCGCGCGGACCGGACCACCGGCGATAACACCGGTACCGGCGGAAGCCGGACGCAGCAGGACAACGCCTGCAGCAGCCTCACCCTGCACGCGGTGCGGGATGGTGTTGCCAACGCGGGGAACGCGGAAGAAGGACTTCTTGGCCTCTTCTACGCCCTTTGCGATAGCAGCGGGAACTTCCTTGGCCTTGCCGTAGCCAACGCCGACCAGACCGTTGCCGTCACCGACGACGACCAGAGCGGTGAAGCTGAAGCGACGACCACCCTTGACCACCTTGGCAACGCGGTTGATGGTGACAACGCGCTCTACGAACTGGCTCTTCTCGGCTTCACGACCGCCGTCGCGGCCTCCACGGCCACCACGGTCGCCGCGGCCCTGGCCACGGTCGCCACGCTCGCCACGACGTCCGCCGCGGCGGTCATCGGTAGCGGGTGCGGTCTCAGTTGCTTCAGCAGCTACAGCTTCAGTCACCTGAATGTCCTTTTCGTTATTTTCAACGGTCACAGTGCCAGCCCACCTTCGCGAGCACCGTCAGCGACGGCGGCGATGCGGCCGTGGTACTTGTTACCGCCACGGTCGAAGACAACAGCCTCGATGCCTGCAGCCTTTGCGCGCTCTGCAACGAGCTCGCCAACGCGCTTGGCCTTGGCAGTCTTGTCTCCGTCAAGTGCGCGAAGGTCAGCTTCCAAAGTGGAAGCGTAAGCCACGGTTACACCCTTGCTGTCATCGACAACCTGGACGAAGATGTGGCGTGCCGAACGGTTGACGACCAGACGAGGACGTACAGCCGTGCCGCTGATGCGCTTGCGGATACGAAGCTGGCGACGGTTGCGTGCAGCCGACTTGCTCTTGTTCGTACGCTTCTTGTTAATTGCGATGGCCATGGTTTACTTACCAGCCTTTCCGACCTTGCGGCGGATGACTTCGCCGGCGTAACGGACACCCTTGCCCTTGTAGGGGTCGGGCTTGCGCAGCTTGCGAATGTTGGCAGCAACCTCGCCGACCTGCTGCTTGTTGATACCCGCAACAGAGAGCTTGGTCGGACCCTCTACTACGAAGGTGATGCCTTCGGGTGCAGAGACGTTGACCGGGTGGCTGAAGCCCAGAGCGAACTCCAGGTCAGAACCCTTGGCCTGAACGCGGTAACCGGTACCAACGATTTCAAGCTTCTTCTCGTAGCCCTCGGTAACGCCCTGGATCATGTTGGCGATCAGGGTCCGGGTCAGGCCGTGCAGCGAACGCGAGTTGCGCTCGTCGTTCGGGCGGGTGACCGTGAGAGTGTTCTCTTCCAGGGAGACCTCGATCGGGCTGGCAACAGTGTGGCTCAGCTCGCCCTTGGAACCCTTGACGCTGATGACGGAGCCATCGAGCTTGACCTCAACTCCGGCAGGAACGGTGATGGGGAGACGTCCAATACGTGACATTATTCTCTTCCTTTCCCGTTACCAGACGTACGCGAGGACTTCGCCGCCCACGCCCTTCTTACCGGCCTGCTTGTCAGTCAGGAGGCCGGAAGAGGTGGACAGGATTGCGATACCCAGGCCACCCAGCACGTGAGGCAGGTTGGTGGACTTCGCGTAAACGCGGAGACCCGGCTTGGAGATGCGGCGGACGCCAGCGATGGAACGCTCGCGGTTCGGACCGAACTTCAGGTCGATGGTCAGCTTCTTGCCAACCTCAGCGTCCTCTTCCTTCCAGCCGGCAATGAAGCCTTCAGCCTTGAGGATGTCGGCAACGCGTGCCTTCAGTTTGCTGTACGGCATGGACACGGAGTCGTGGTATGCCGAGTTTGCATTGCGCAGACGCGTGAGCATGTCTGCGACAGGATCTGTCATAGTCATTTGGGCTATAGCCCTTCCTCGTACCGGTTTCCGCTGCGCGTGTTCTTACGAACCTGCGCGGACGGACCTGTCACGTAGTTAGTTTTCGGTCTTGAACGGGAAACCAAGCGCCTTGAGCAGCGCGCGGCCTTCGTCGTCGGTCTTGGCGGTAGTTACAACCGTGATGTCCATACCGCGAACGCGGTCGATGGAGTCCTGGTCGATTTCGTGGAACATAACCTGCTCGGTCAGACCGAAGGTGTAGTTGCCGTTACCGTCGAACTGCTTGCCATTGAGGCCGCGGAAGTCACGGATACGCGGCAGGGCCAGCGAAACCAGACGATCCACGAATTCCCACATGCGGTCGCCACGCAGAGTTGCGTGTGCACCGATCGGCATGCCTTCGCGCAGCTTGAACTGTGCGATCGACTTGCGGGCCTTGGTTACCTGCGGCTTCTGGCCGGTGATCAGGGTGAGGTCGCGGACAGCGCCGTCGATCAGCTTGGAGTCCTTGGCGGCATCTCCAACACCCATGTTCACAACAACCTTCACCAGGCGGGGAACCTGGTTCACGTTCGCGTAGTTGAATTCGTCCTGCAGTGACTTCTTGATGGTCTCTGCGTACTTCGTCTTCAGACGCGGAACGATCTTCACTGGAGTCTCGAGAGTCTCAGTCATTAGATGTCCTTCCCGGTGGCCTTGGACACGCGGATGCGAACGGTCTTGGTACGGCCGTCCTTCTCAACGGTGTCGAGACGGAAACCAACGCGGGTCGGCTTCTTGGTCGACGGGTCTACCAGAGCAACGTTGGAGACGTGGATCGGGGCTTCAACAACCTCGATGCCGCCGGTCTTGGTGCCGCGCTGCGACTGTCCAACCTTGGTGTGCTTGGTGACGCGGTTGATTCCCTCTACCAGCACGCGGTTGGTGTCAGGGAATACGCGCAGGACCTTGCCCTGCTTGCCGCGGTCGCCGCCGCGTTCCTGCTTGGCGCCGGTGATGACCTGAACGAGGTCACCCTTCTTGATCTTAGCCATGGACTAGAGCACCTCCGGGGCCAGCGAAACGATCTTCATGAACTTCTTGTCGCGAAGTTCACGACCAACCGGGCCGAAGATACGGGTACCGCGGGGGTCACCGTCGTTCTTCAGGATCACAGCTGCGTTCTCGTCAAACTTGATGTAGGAACCATCCGCACGGCGGCGTTCCTTCTTGGTACGAACGATGACGGCCTTGACGACGTCACCCTTCTTTACGTTTCCGCCAGGGATAGCGTCCTTGACGGTGGCGACGATTACGTCACCGATGCCTGCGTAGCGACGGCCGGATCCACCGAGAACGCGAATGGTAAGGATTTCCTTAGCACCCGTGTTGTCGGCGACCTTCAGTCGCGACTCCTGCTGAATCAATTTCTACTCCTTGCGTCGCGCCGGTTCTCAGACCGAAATCATGCATACGGAATGAGCCTTGCGGAACGGTTGATCGGGGTGTCTCTTGACCTGCCTGGATTTTGCCAGAACAGGCCTAAACGCCCGTGCCACGAGCATCAGCTTCCCTTGCAGAAAACTCTGCGCGGGGCAGTATGCAGCGGCACGATTGTTTACGAGGTAGTGGACGACGCACAAGTGGCGCCATACAAACTCAATATCCTAGCACGTTTCCAGCCTTCGACCGAAACGGGCAGGAAAGCGGAAAGGTCCGCATTCCGTTGGGAATGCGGACCTTTCCAGTGAATCCATGCCGGGCGGGCCCGGCGTCGGATTTACTTGGCCTTTTCGAGGATCTCCACCAGGCGGAACCGCTTGGTAGCGGACAGCGGGCGGGTCTCGGCGATCAGAACGAGGTCGCCGATGCCGGCGGTGTTCTGCTCGTCGTGAGCCTTGATCTTCGAGGTGCGGCGAATAACCTTGCCGTACAGAGCGTGCTTCACGCGGTCTTCAACCTCGACAACGATGGTCTTTTCCATCTTGTCGGAGACAACGTAGCCGCGACGCGTCTTACGGTAACCGCGCTGTTCAGCGCTGGCTGCTGCTTCCGTCACGTTTTCCTTCTCGCTCACTTGGCGTCCTCTCCAGCTTCAACCTCGGCCTTTTCAGCCTTGGCAGCCTTCTTGGACTTCTCTTCTTCCTTGGCTTCCACAACCGGTGCGGCAACCTCGGCACGAATGCCCAGCTCGCGCTCACGGAGAACGGTGTAGATGCGTGCGATGTCCTTCTTTACCGCGCGCAGGCGACCGTGGTTCTCCAGCTGTCCGGTGGCGGACTGGAAACGCAGGTTGAACAGCTCTTCCTTGGACTTGCGGAGTTCTTCAACGAGACGCTCGTTGTCGAAACCGTCCAGCTGTGCGGGTGCGAGATCCTTCGACCCTACTGCCATTTCTATTCACCACCTTCGCGACGCACAATGCGTGCCTTCAACGGCAGCTTGTGGATTGCCAGGCGCAGGGCCTCGCGAGCTACCTCTTCATTGACACCGGAGAGTTCGAAGAGAACCCGGCCCGGCTTGACGTTTGCGACCCACCATTCCGGAGAACCCTTACCGGAACCCATGCGGGTTTCAGCAGGCTTCTTCGTCAGCGGACGGTCCGGGTAGATGTTGATCCAGACCTTACCGCCACGCTTGATGTGGCGGGTCATCGCGATACGAGCGGACTCGATCTGACGGTTCGTAACGTATGCCGGGCTCAGGGCCTGGATACCGTACTCACCGAAGCTGACCTTGGTGCCGCCCGTAGCAGCGCCGGAACGACCCGGGTGGTGCTGCTTACGGTGCTTGACTCGACGTGGGATAAGCATTTAAGCCTGTCCTCCTTCTGCTGCAGGAGCAGCAGCTTCAGCGGCCGGTGCTTCAACGGCAGCAGGTGCTGCCTCAGCTGCCGGACGGTCGTTACGACGACGGCGGTCGCCACCCGGGCGGCCCGGACGGTCTCCTGCACGGCCACGGGACGGAGCAGCAGCTGCCTGCTGGGCCAGTTCCTTGGCGGTTACGTCACCCTTGTAGATCCAAACCTTCACACCGATGCGGCCGAAGGTGGTCTTGGCTTCGTAGAAGCCGTAGTCGATGTTCGCACGGAGGGTGTGCAGGGGCACACGGCCTTCGCGGTAGAACTCCGAGCGGGACATTTCTGCGCCACCCAGACGGCCCGAGCAAGCAACACGGATGCCCTTGGCACCTGCACGCTGTGCGGACTGCATTGCCTTCTTCATCGCACGGCGGAAAGCCACGCGGGAAGTCAGCTGCTCAGCGATGCCCTGGGCAACAAGCTGTGCTTCCATCTCGGGGTTCTTGACCTCGAGGATGTTCAGCTGGACCTGCTTGCCGGTGAGCTTTTCGAGCTCGCCGCGGATGCGGTCTGCTTCGGCGCCGCGGCGGCCGATAACGATACCCGGGCGTGCCGTGTGGATATCCACGCGGACACGGTCACGGGTGCGCTCGATCTCGACCTTGGCGATGCCGGCGCGCTCCATGCCGGTGGACATGAGCTGACGGATCTTGATGTCCTCGCGGACGAAGTCCTTGTAGCGCTGTCCGGGCTTGGTGCTGTCAGCGAACCAGTGCGAAACGTGGTCGGTGGTGATGCCGAGTCGGAACCCGTGCGGGTTTACTTTCTGTCCCACTTAGCGAGCCTCCTCTTTCTCCGGGGTTGCCACGACCAAAGTGATGTGGCTGGTCCGCTTCCTGATGCGGTAGGCGCGGCCCTGGGCACGCGGCTGGAACCGCTTCATGGTCGGGCCTTCGTCAACGAATGCTTCGCTGATGAACAGGTCGCTGTCGTCGAATGCAACGCCGTCACGGTCCGCGAGGACGCGTGCGTTGGCCATTGCCGACTGAAGTACCTTGAATACCGGCTCCGAAGCTGCCTGCGGGGCAAACTTCAGAATTGCCAGAGCCTCATTCGCTTGCTTACCACGAACAAGGTTGACGACGCGCCGGGCCTTCATAGGCGTTACGCGGATGTGACGCGCAATAGCCTTGGCTTCCATTGCTTTCCTTCTCTCGTCTAAGACGTAAAGTCAGGCGCCTTAGCGGCGCTTGCCCTTACGGTCGTCCTTAACATGGCCGCGGAATGTCCGCGTGGGAGCGAATTCGCCGAGCTTGTGCCCGACCATCGACTCAGTGACAAACACCGGGATGTGCTTGCGTCCGTCGTGTACGGCGATCGTGTGCCCGAGCATGTCGGGGATGATCATCGAACGACGGGACCAGGTCTTGATGACGTTCTTGGTGCCCTTATCGTTTTCCCGTGCGACCTTCACAAAGAGGTGCTGGTCAACGAAAGGACCTTTTTTCAGGCTGCGTGGCATGTGTCCAGGCTCCTATCGCTTGTTCTTGCCAGTACGGCGGCGACGAACAATAAGCTTGTCGCTCTCTTTGTTCGGACGGCGGGTACGGCCCTCAGGCTTGCCGTTCGGGTTAACCGGGTGACGTCCACCGGAAGTCTTACCTTCACCACCACCGTGCGGGTGGTCAACCGGGTTCATGGCTACACCACGGACGGTCGGGCGAACGCCCTTCCAGCGCATACGGCCGGCCTTGCCCCAGTTGATGTTCGACTGCTCGGCGTTGCCGACCTCGCCGACGGTTGCGCGGCAGCGCACGTCAACGTTGCGGATTTCACCGGAGGGCAGACGCAGCTGGGCGAAACGGCCTTCCTTTGCGACGAGCTGTACCGAAGCACCTGCGGAACGGGCCATCTTGGCGCCGCCACCCGGACGCAGTTCAACTGCGTGGATTACGGTACCAACCGGGATGTTGCGCAGCGGCAGGTTGTTGCCCGGCTTGATGTCAGCGTCGGGACCAGCCTCGACGAAGTCACCCTGGGACAGCTTGTTGGGGGCGATGATGTAACGCTTGGTGCCATCAACGTAGTGCAGGAGAGCGATACGTGCCGTACGGTTCGGATCGTACTCAATTTCGGCTACGCGGGCGTTGATGCCGTCCTTGTCGTGACGACGGAAGTCGATCAGACGGTACTGGCGCTTGTGCCCACCACCCTTGTGACGGGTGGTGATCTTACCGGTGTTGTTACGGCCGCCGGTCTTGTGCAGCGGACGCAGCAACGACTTTTCCGGAGTCGATCGCGTGATTTCAGCAAAGTCGGCTACGCTCGAGCCGCGACGGCCCGGGGTAGTCGGCTTGTATTTACGGATTCCCATAATTTATTTCCTCGTTAAAGTGGTCTCCGCTACGCGAGCGGACCGCCGAAGATGTCGATTGTGCCTTCTTTGAGGGTGACAATCGCACGCTTGGTGCTCTTGCGCTGTCCCCAGCCGAATTTGGTGCGCTTGCGCTTACCGGCACGGTTGATGGTGTTGATCGAGTCAACTTTGACCGAGAAGATCTTCTCAACGGCCAGCTTGATCTCGGTCTTGTTCGAGCGAGGGTCCACCAGGAAGGTGTACTTGCCTTCGTCGATCAGACCGTAGCTCTTTTCCGAAACGACGGGTGCAAGCACGACGTCGCGCGGATCCTTGATGGTGGTTACGCTCACTTGGAGGCCTCCTCGTTCTTTGCCTTGTCAGCGACGAACGCCTCGAAAGCAGCCTTGGTGAAGACCACGTCGTCGGAGATGAGCACGTCGTAGGTGTTCAGCTGGTCTGCGTACAGAACGTGAACATCCTGGAGGTTGCGCACGGACAGTGCAGCAACATCGTTGGCGCGCTCGATAACGACGAGCAGGTTCTTGCGCTCGGTGACGGAGCGCAGCGAAGCCAGTGCGTCCTTGGCGGACGGCTTGGTGCCGGCGACCAGTTCAGCGATGACGTGGATGCGGCCGTTGCGGGCGCGGTCAGACAGGGCACCGCGCAGAGCAGCAGCCTTCATCTTCTTGGGGGTGCGCTGGCTGTAGTCACGAGGTGTCGGACCGTGGACAACGCCACCGCCGGTCATGTGAGGAGCACGGATGGAACCCTGACGGGCGCGGCCGGTGCCCTTCTGCTTGAACGGCTTGCGACCTGCACCGGAAACCTCGGCGCGGGTCTTCGTCTTGTGGGTACCCTGGCGTGCAGCAGCGAGCTGTGCGACGACGACCTGGTGCAGCAGCGGCACGTTGGTCTGGACGTCGAAGATCTCTGCAGGCAGGTCAACCTTGACAGTGCTAGTCATTGAACTAGGCTCCCTTCACGGCGGAACGTACGAGTACGACCTGGCCGCGGGCGCCGGGGACGGCACCCTTGATAAGGAGCAGCGACTTCTCAACGTCAACAGCGTGAACCGTGAGGTTCAGCGTGGTGTGACGCTCGGCGCCCATGCGGCCGGCCATTTTCAGGCCCTTGAAGACGCGGCTCGGGGTGGATGCGCCACCGATGGAGCCAGGCTTACGGTGGTTCTTGTGGGCACCGTGGGAAGCGCCAACACCGGAGAAGCCGTGACGCTTCATAACACCGGCGAAGCCCTTACCCTTGGAGGTGCCGACGACGTCGATCTTCTGGCCGGCTTCGAAGATCTCAACAGAGAGCTCCTGGCCCAGCTCGTAGGATGCGGCGTCTGCGGTACGCAGTTCGACGACGTGGCGGCGAGGGGTGACGCCAGCCTTTTCAAAGTGACCAGCCAGCGGCTTGGTGACCTTGCGGGGGTCGATCTGGCCGTAGCCGATCTGGACGGCGACATAGCCATCGACGTCTGCGTTGCGCAGCTGCGTGATGACGTTGGAGTCAGCCTGGACGACAGTTACCGGGATGAGCTTGTTGTTCTCGTCCCAGACCTGGGTCATGCCGAGCTTCGTGCCCAGCAGGCCCTTTACGTTACGGGTTGCGGTCATAGTCTCTCAGCACCTCCCTAGAGCTTGATTTCGATGTTCACGTCTGCAGGCAGGTCGAGACGCATAAGCGAGTCAACGGCCTTCGGCGTGGGGTCGATGATGTCGATCAGACGCTTGTGAGTACGCATTTCGAAGTGCTCACGGCTGTCCTTGTACTTGTGAGGAGAGCGAATAACGCAGTAAACGTTCTTCTCCGTGGGCAGCGGCACCGGGCCGACTACCGTTGCGCCTGCGCGCGTGACCGTCTCAACGATCTTCCGCGCTGAAACATCAATGACCTCGTGGTCATATGACTTCAGCCGGATGCGGATTTTTTGTCCCGCCATGTCGCCTGACTCTCTTTCAGCTAGTGCTGCTCTAGTTAGGGCTGCTCTGTTTACTTACCTGTTGATGTGGCCGCCGAGGCGTTTGAGGTAATACCACCACACGCCGCACAAGCTGAATCCGGATATTCCGGGTTCCTCAACCTGCCGGCGCACCGACCCCCGCGGTCGGGCGTGTCGCGATTTCCACGCAGACTCGACCGCATTCCATGGGGTTCAGGGTTATGTTTGGGCTTCAACCTGGACCCTGGCACCCGGCATTATCCGGATCGGGACACGAAGAAGCGCTTGAACAACTCATCCAGTATGGCGGAAATCCGAAGCAAAGGCCAATCGAGCCGGGAATGGCCATTGCCCGGCCCCTGCCGACTGTGGATGATGGTGGCATGTCCGTCCAGGATTCAGGCTCAGTGGAAGATCTCGCTGCTCGCTTGCGGCCTGGTTTCACTCTGGGAGTCGCAGCCGCTGCCTTCCAGATAGAGGGCGCCCTCACTGCTGACGGACGCGGCCCCTCCGGTTGGGACGCGTTCGCGGAAAAGCCGGGGGCAATAGTCGACGGCGGCTCCCCCGCCATCGCATGCGACCACTACAACCGCGCGGATGAGGATATAGCCCTCATGCAGGAGCTCGGTATCGACTCCTACCGCCTCTCGCTCTCCTGGCCCAGGATCCAGCCGGACGGCCAGGGTGCCCTCAACCAGCGCGGCCTGGACTTCTACGACCGCCTCCTGGACAAGCTCCTGGCGGCTGGCATCTCCCCCATGGTCACCCTTTATCACTGGGATACCCCGCTTCCCTTGGAGCATGCGGGCGGCTGGATGAACCGGGACACTTCCCAGAGGCTTGCAGAGTATGCCGCAATCGCGGCCCGTCGCTTCGGAGACCGCGTGGACCGCTGGGTCACGGTGAACGAACCTGTTTCCGTGACCCTGCAGGGCTACGCGCTTGGGGCGCACGCTCCTGGCCGTCAACTGCTGTTCGACTGCCTCCCTGCCGCACATCACCAGTTGCTGGGCCATGGGCTGGCGGTCAAAGCGCTCCGGGCAGAAGGGGTAAAAGGAGAGATCGGACTGTCCAACATGCATTCCCCGGTGCGGCCGGCGAGCAACCGCTTGTCGGACCGGCTGATGGCTGAGGCACTGGACCTGATACTGAACCGTATCTACGCCGACGCAGTCCTCCTTGGCCAATACCCCAAGCCGTCGCTTCCCCTGTGGCCTTGGTTCCGCTCCCTGGGCCCGGTCCTCGACGGCGACCTCGAGACCATCAGCCAGCCCCTGGATTTCTATGGCCTGAACTACTACTACCCCATCAAAGTAGCCTCCGGACGGGGGCCCGCCGAGATACCGACGGGGCAGGCCGAAGAAATGGGAAATGTTCCGTTCCATCTGGCCGCCTACCAGGAATACGAAACCACCGGCTTTGGCTGGCCCGAGGCACCTGAGCAGCTCGCCACGGTGCTCCACGAAATGAAGGAGCGGTATGGCCCTGCCTTGCCGCCTGTCTACATTACGGAGGGAGGCGCCAGCTTCCCTGAGCCGGCCCGCGTGGACGGGGCCATCAAGGACACCAACCGCATCACGTATCTGGCCGAGCACCTGGGACACGCCGTGACGGCGGCCGGCCCGGGGGGCGTGGCTGAAGGGGTTGATCTGCGCGGCTACTACGTGTGGACCCTGCTGGACAATTTTGAGTGGGCGGCTGGCTACTCGCAACGCTTCGGCCTGGTCCATGTGGACTTTGACACGTTGGAACGGACACCGAAGGAATCGTTCTACTGGCTGCGTTCATTGGCGCACGCGCGCAGGCGGGAGATGTAACCCAGGCCGGTTAAGTCCCTCCGCGGTCAGCCAGGCAACCTCAGGACCGGAAGCTACTGGTTCTTGTTGGCGCGGCGGATTCGCTTGGCCCTGTCGATCTCCTGCCGGAAATTCTTGCGTCCCCACAGGACCGCACCACCGATGGCAGCTATGACTGCCAGGAAAATCAGGAATTCCATCCCACGCTCCTCTTCTTGAACTGTAAGCCTATCGGATGCCGCCGGAGCCCTGGGAGGGCTCCGTCTGATCCGTACCCTGGCCTTCCGGCTGGGCTTCGGAACCCGCGGTCGGCTTGCGGTTCAAGCGCCACACTGCGAGGACGATGAGCCCAACGGCCACCAGCGCCAACATGGCGAAAGCGTACGTGCGTAGCGCCCACATGACGCTCAACACCACGCCGATGGCGCCCCAAACCACCGGCATGCGGTCGGCCACGACGAGTCCCGCAACAAGCAGCACCACGTGCGCCACCAGGACGTACAGTTGCTGGGCCGAGGTGCCGGCAAAGATGGTTGCCACCGATGTCAACGACAGGATCCCTGCCCCCGCGCACAGTCGCCACAAGCCATCTTGGCGCTGGCCCTTGATATAGCGCAGCCCTGCCATAACGGCAGCTGCCGCGACGTACCACTGCACTGTCCAGAACCAGTCCGGCCTGGCTCCGTCAGTAAACAGGACCGCCCGCTGCAGTGCGGCCACGGATGCCAATGCCGCCACTTCGCCGGCAAGCCATTTGCCCTGCGGGACCTCGACCACCACAAGCGCACCCAGCGCGAGCACCAGTCCGAAGGCCACCAAGGACGTTTCATCGCGCCCCATTCCGACGACGGCCGACGATGCGAGAGCCAGGGCAGCCGTGGCAGCCAGGGCCCGATGCCTCCAGGGTTCGCTACTGATAGCAGGCCCCCCAAAGACCTTGAAGGCGTAAAGGAGCACAGCAGAACCGACCGCACCAATCAGCCAGGCCGCGTAGTCAGTCCAGACACCGGCTGGCAGGCCCTCCAGCAAACCCCCGACGGCGGGTACCGCACCAACCAGCACGGACGGCGCGGCCGCTGCGTAGAGGGAAGGTATCCGTTCAAGATGCGAGGCGGCAAACAGGACAAGAGCCAAGACAAGTACTGACAATCCGCTGAGTCCAGCAGAAACAGTGAGAGCCAACAGTCCGCCCGTGAAAACCATGGCCAGGGATGACGCCAGCCAGAACCAACGCCAGGCGGTGCCAACCCCCGCAGCGCCGCGTGGTCGCGGCGCGGTCAGGGCCCGGGTAGCAACGGGCACCAGAGCCAGTCCCAGCAAAACCACGGGCACCTGTGACCCATCCATCAGTGGTTGATAAAGCCACGTAGCAGACGGAAAGCTCAGTGCCGGACCCGCCGCGAGCACTCCTCCGATGACTGCAACGACGCTCAGGTATGCCGCAACAATCCGCTGGGGACCGGGCACTGGTCGGCTTCCCTGTGTACCCATCAAGCGCCACGCCAAGGCAGCGGACGCCGGGACGAAGGCCAAGCCGAGCAGAACCACCCAACGGCCACCGTCGTCGTAATCCCTTGCCGCAAGGTACGCCAAAGGCAGCAGGAGCTGGGCAACCAACGTTGGCACGACTGTGCCACCCTGGAACGCGATGTCCGCCCTGAAAGAGCGCAAGAGCAACGTCACGCTGTGCTGCACCAACAGAACCAAAGCCAGAGCGATGGTCACAGCCGCCGAGGAAGACGTGGCGTCGGCAACCACGACTGCCACGAAAGCCGTGAACAGTACGCGGGCCCCGATCAGGTATCCACCACGAAGCGCCCGGTCCGGAACGGTCCACGCCATGAAAGCGCTGTAGGCGGCAAAAAGTCCCAACAGGATCTCGACGTCGCGGACGTCACCCGCCCGGACCACCAGAAGAAGAGCACACGCTACTGGGGCGAAGAGCCACGAGCCAGGGTGGCGGCGCAGGGTCACGCCGCACAGTATGGCGGCAAGGGCAGTGGCCAACGCCGCGACACCGGGCTGCCAGCCATCGTGCAGGAAACGGTACACCACTCGCCCGTCCACAGTGAGGACAATCGTGGCAACAGCCATCACTCCAAGCAGCACGGCAGCGTCGATCATCGAAGCCGTCGGGGCCCGACGCCGGCTGGATCTGCTCAGGGGAAGGGCCAGTTGTAGTGCGGCCACGACCACTACCACCAAGGGGACTGTTGGGATCTCGCCCGCAAGGACGACACGCCAGCCGTGGTCCGTGGCATCGACATAGACTAATGCCGCCAGGAGCGTGCCGCCTGCCCGCGCCAACCACCAGTACACCTGCCGATGGAATGGGCGGCTGATCCGCAGGGCAGTTGTGCAGAAGTAAGCCACGGCGACCAGGAGAACCACGTTTCCCACGGTCAACGAAACGGTGGCAACCGCAAGAATTCCTGTCAGCAAAGCAGTTGCCGGGGCGAGAATTTCACCAACGGTCGGGACCCATGAAGCGGGCCCGGTCCGGGCACTTCGGGAACCTTGGAACAACAAGAACCCGGACACCACCCCGGCACCGAGGACCCACAGAAGCGCCACGGCGACGAAGGCGCGACCTGGGCTGTGGTCGAATGCCGGCAGCGCCAGCAGCCCCACGATTGCAGCTGTACCGAACCCCACAATGGAAGACTGCGGCGCCAGAACTTTGGTTCCGTTGGCTGCAAGGACCCCATTCACCAACTGCTGCAAAGCTGACGCGGCCACGAATGCCACCAGCGAGAAAGTGAGCCTGTCCGGACTGTTTTCGAACATGGCGGCCACCGCGGCCGGCGCAGCGGCAGTCAAGGCAATCCGCCCGGCAAAGACGAGCTGCCGGCGGTAGTCGGTGGTGGCAATCGTCAACAGGAACCAGAAAATCGCGGCGGAGATCAGGAGAATCGTGACCGGCCAGGCACCCAGCCACGGACTGAACGCCAAGGCCGCTACAAGGACACCCGCGGGGGCAAACTCAACACCATGACGCAGCTTCCAGCCCAGGCACATGGCCGTCAGCATGGTCACGGCCAACGGAAGGTGTACAGGCAAGTCAAATGCGCCAAGCCCCAGCACAACCGTCAGCACGGTGGACGAAAGCAACTGCAGGGCCAAACAGGATAATGAATCGGACCACCAGAGACGGGGAGCAAACCTCGCGCCTCCGAAGGCCATCCCAAGGGCCTGGACACCCAGGCAGAGAACCGCAGCAAACAGCACTGTGCTGATGTCGGAAGAGACATCCCAGACCAGCCCCGTAATTGCCAGCGTCAAGGCGAGCCGCGAGGCATAGACATGCTGGACCCTGAACCGCGCCCGTGGTACGGCGGCCATCACGGCGAAGTAAGTACCGCACATCAGCATGACCAGTGCGTACTCCCCCTTTGCCAGAAGGTGCGGGGTCAGCGTCACGGCCAACGCAACCAGTGGAACCACGTAAGGGTGCAGCATCATCAACGGGCGGACGTACAAGGGAGGCAGCCAGCGCGGCCTCAGCAATGCTGCCACTGTGAGGACTATGGCCACGCCAATCAAGGCCGTGAAGTACCAGACCAGCGCCCCACCAAGGACGGAGACGCCAGACCACGCGGTGGAAATCATGAAGCTGAGTGACAAGTAGGCCAGGACCTTGTTGTCCAGCCTTAGCGCTGTATAGGCATAAAGAGCGGTTCCAAACAGGGATGTGACCAACCAAGCGGCGGGCCCGCTGTGGAGCACAAAGTTGTACATGGCCAGCCCGGTGACCGGGATGAGCGCGAGCCCCGTTCCCACGAATGCTGTAGCGGCAGGTCGCAAGCGCGGGACCCTGGCGTGAATGACCAGTCCGGACACGTAGAACAGCGTGGTGATGAAACAGATTCCAGCAAAACGGAACAACTCGGGAAGGCTGGTTCCTACGAAGAGTGCACCTGCGGCCACCAACAACAGGCTGGCGACGTAGAGGGTGATGTTAATGTTCTGCTGGTCCCGCTTTGCCTTGCGCGCTGCAACCTCGGCGGGCGTTTCCCGTCCAGGTCTTCCGCCGCCCACGGCCGGCCCCTGAAAGGGAACGCCGACTGAAGCGGGTGGGACTGGAACAGGAGCAGTGAAGAGCGGCGGGGCCGACTGGACGCGCCCTGGCGGCGTGGGCTGCGCGAACGCCGGCTGCGCGAGCGCCGGCTGCGCGGACTGGGGCTGCGGCTGCGATTGCGCGGGCCGGGGCTGAGGTTGTGGTTTTGGCGGTGGTGTACTCCCCCGCCGTTTGGCCTCTGCGTCCCGCCATCCAGCGATATGCCCTGCCAGGAAACCCGCCCGGTAGGACTGCGGATCCGTGGTACTGGATGGGGTGCCGTCCCGAAGGGCCGCCTTACGGCCTTGCTTCCGGCCGACGGCGTTACTGATCACTGCAGTTATGGCAAGCAGCATCACAATCAGCAGGGCGTTCACGGCAACTCCTCGGTCTCACTGGCCGAGAGTCAGCCAGCTTTTATCCATTCGATAGATAAATGATAGCAAAGAAGAACCCCACCGCAGAAGCGATGGGGTTCTTCCGAGCAATCTACCGGCAGTGCCGGGAAATCACCGATCTACAAGCAATGACTACTTGATGATCTTGGTGACACGTCCCGAACCAACGGTGCGGCCGCCTTCGCGGATAGCGAAGCCGAGGCCCTCTTCCATAGCGATCGGCTGGATGAGCGCAACGGTCATCTCAGTGTTGTCGCCAGGCATAACCATTTCCGTGCCTTCCGGCAGGGTGATAACGCCGGTTACGTCCGTGGTACGGAAGTAGAACTGCGGGCGGTAGTTGGAGTAGAACGGGTTGTGACGTCCGCCTTCGTCCTTGGACAGGATGTAGACGTTGGCCTCGAAGTCGGTGTGCGGGGTGATGGAACCCGGCTTGACGACAACCTGGCCACGCTCGACATCGTCGCGCTTCAGACCGCGGAGCAGGAGGCCACAGTTCTCGCCGGCCCATGCTTCGTCGAGCTGCTTGTGGAACATCTCGATACCGGTAACCGTGGTCTTCTGGACCGGGCGGATGCCGACGATCTCGACCTCGGAGTTGATGGCGAGGGTTCCACGCTCGGCGCGGCCCGTAACAACGGTGCCACGACCGGTGATCGTGAAGACGTCTTCGATCGGCATCAGGAACGGCTTGTCGCGGTCACGTACGGGGTCCGGAACGGACTCGTCGACAGCTGCCATCAGGTCCTGTACGGACTTGACCCAAACCGGGTCGCCTTCCAGAGCCTTGAGGCCGGAAACGCGAACAACCGGAGCCTCATCGCCATCGAAGCCCTGCGAGCTCAGGAGCTCACGAACTTCCATTTCGACGAGGTCGAGGAGTTCTTCGTCATCAACCATGTCGGACTTGTTCAGTGCGACCAGCAGGTAGGGAACACCAACCTGGCGGGCGAGCAGAACGTGCTCACGGGTCTGAGCCATCGGACCATCGGTTGCGGCAACCACGAGGATTGCGCCGTCCATCTGGGCAGCACCGGTGATCATGTTCTTGATGTAGTCAGCGTGACCCGGGGCGTCTACGTGTGCGTAGTGGCGCTTCTCGGTCTGGTACTCCACGTGGGAGATGTTGATGGTAATACCACGCTGGCGCTCTTCCGGAGCGGAGTCGATCGACGCGAAGTCGCGCTGCTCGTTGAGATCCGGGTACTGGTCGTACAGCACCTTGGAAATGGCGGCAGTCAGCGTCGTCTTACCGTGGTCAACGTGACCAATGGTGCCGATGTTGACGTGCGGCTTAGTCCGCTCGAACTTTGCCTTTGCCACAGGTTCCTCCTAGAACGATTTCAAGTGAAGTGCTCCTCGGCCGCGCTTTTCGCGGCAGAAACTTTAGCAAGTCTACTTGGGGGCTTGGTTTTGATGAAATTGCAGATTCAGGAACCAATAATAGTTCCTCGAGTCTGTTTGCGCAGGGGCCGGGCTGCGGCTCTCGCCACAGCCCCGCCTCATGCGCTTAGATGCCTTCCCGATACCGGAATTGCATCCGTTACCGGGAGATTACTCGCCGCGGGTTTTCTGGATGATCTCGTCGGCTACTGCCTTCGGGACCTCCGCGTAGCTGTTGAACGTCATGGAGTACACAGCGCGACCCTGGGTCTTGGACCGCAGGTCACCGATGTAACCGAACATGCCGGACAGCGGAACGTGTGCACGGATAACCTTCACACCTGCTGCGTCTTCCATGGACTGCATCTGGCCACGGCGGGCGTTCAGGTCACCAATAACATCACCCATGTATTCCTCAGGTGTGCGGACCTCAACATCCATCAGCGGTTCAAGCAGAACAGGGTTCGCCTTGCGTGCAGCTTCCTTGAAAGCCATACGTCCGGCGATCTTGAACGCCATTTCCGAGGAGTCAACATCGTGGGACGCGCCGTCGATCAGCGTGGCCTTGATGCCGACAACCGGGTAACCGGCCAGGACGCCGTCGTTCAGTGCATCCTGGATACCGGCGTCGACAGACGGGATGTATTCGCGCGGAACGCGGCCACCAGTGACCTTGTTCTCGAACTCGTACAGTTCGCCCGAAGCGGTGTCCATCGGTTCGATCGCAATCTGGATCTTTGCGAACTGACCAGAACCACCGGTCTGCTTCTTGTGCGTGTAGTCATGACGCTCGACTGCGCGCTTGATGGTTTCGCGGTAAGCAACCTGCGGCTTGCCGACGTTTGCCTCGACCTTGAATTCGCGGCGCATGCGGTCCACCAGGATGTCCAGGTGGAGCTCGCCCATGCCGGCGATGATGGTCTGGCCCGTGTCTTCGTTGAGGGAGACCTGGAAGGTCGGGTCCTCAGCGGAGAGCTTCTGGATAGCCGTGGAGAGCTTCTCCTGGTCACCCTTGGTGTTGGGCTCGATGGCAACCGAGATCACGGGCTCCGGGAAGCTCATGGACTCAAGGACGATCTGGTTGTTGGCATCGCACAGGGTGTCGCCCGTGGTGGTGTCCTTCAGACCGATGGCTGCGTAGATGTGGCCGGCGGTAGCGCCCTCGACGGGCATTTCCTTGTTGGCGTGCATCTGGAACAGCTTGCCGATACGTTCCTTCTTGCCCTTGGTGGAGTTGACCACCTGGGCGCCGGCCTCAACGTGACCGGAGTACACGCGGACGAAGGTCAGCTGACCGAAGAACGGGTGAGCCGCAATCTTGAAGGCGAGGGCCGAGAACGGCTCGTCGGCAGAAGGCTTGCGGGTGAGTTCCTTCTCTTCGTCGCGAGGATCGTGACCGATCATCGGCGGGACGTCGAGCGGGTTCGGCAGGAAGTCGACAACAGCGTCAAGCATCGGCTGGACACCGCGGTTCTTGAAGGCAGAGCCACAGAACACGGGGTACAGCTCGGAGTTGATGGTCATCTTGCGGATGCCGGCCTTGAGCTCCTCAAGGGTGAGTTCTTCACCTTCGAGGTACTTCTCCATGAGTTCTTCGGAAGCCTCGGCCACAGTCTCAACGAGCTGTGCGCGGTACTCTTCGGCCTTGGCCTGGAGATCCGCCGGGATTTCCTGCACTTCGTAGGAAGCACCCATGGTGACGTCACCCTTTGCGTCGCCAGGCCAAACCAAGGCGCGCATTTCGAGGAGGTCAACCACACCAATGAAGTCGTTCTCGGCACCGATCGGCAGCTGCATGACCAGCGGCTTGGCACCAAGGCGGGAGATGATGGTGTCTACGGTGAAGTAGAAGTCGGCACCGAGCTTGTCCATCTTGTTGACGAAGCAGATACGCGGAACGTTGTACTTGTCAGCCTGGCGCCAAACAGTCTCGGACTGCGGCTCCACGCCTTCCTTGCCGTCGAACACTGCGACTGCGCCGTCGAGGACGCGCAGGGAGCGCTCAACCTCGACCGTGAAGTCCACGTGGCCCGGGGTGTCGATGATGTTGATCTGGTTCTGGTTCCAGAAGCAAGTCACGGCGGCAGACGTGATGGTGATGCCGCGTTCCTTTTCCTGTTCCATCCAGTCAGTCGTCGAGGCGCCGTCGTGCGTCTCGCCGATCTTGTGGTTCACACCCGTGTAGAACAGGATGCGCTCGGTAGTGGTGGTCTTGCCGGCATCGATGTGGGCCATGATGCCGATATTGCGGACCTTGTTAAGGTCGGTAAGCACGTCCTGTGCCACGGGGTCTCCCTTTCGGATGGACTACACGTCCGCCGCCGGCTCGGTGGAGCCGGCGGCGTTCGGGAAGTTTTACCAGCGGTAGTGTGCGAAGGCCTTGTTCGACTCGGCCATCTTGTGGGTGTCTTCGCGACGCTTGACAGCGGCACCGAGACCGTTCGAGGCATCCAGGATTTCGTTCTGGAGGCGCTCGGTCATGGTCTTCTCCCGGCGGGCCTTGGAGTAGCCCACGAGCCAACGCAGAGCGAGGGCGGTGGAGCGGCCCGGCTTGACCTCAACCGGAACCTGGTAGGTGGCGCCACCAACGCGGCGTGAACGCACCTCGAGGGAAGGCTTGACGTTGTCCATGGCCTTCTTGAGAGCGGCAACGGGGTCGCCGCCGGACTTGGCACGTGCACCTTCGAGGGCACCGTAAACGATGCGCTCTGCGGTGGACTTCTTGCCGTCAACCAGAACCTTGTTGATCAGCTGCGTGACCAACGGGGAGCCGTAAACGGGATCGGAAACTAGCGGCCGCTTCGGGGCCGGACCCTTGCGAGGCATATTACTTCTTCTCCATCTTTGCGCCGTAACGGCTGCGGGCCTGCTTGCGGTTCTTGACACCCTGGGTGTCGAGTGCGCCACGGACAATCTTGTAGCGGACACCCGGGAGGTCCTTCACACGACCACCACGAACGAGCACGATGGAGTGCTCCTGGAGGTTGTGGCCAACACCGGGGATGTAAGCGGTAACTTCCACGCCACCGTTGAGGCGCACACGTGCCACCTTACGAAGAGCCGAGTTCGGCTTCTTGGGGGTGGTGGTGTAAACGCGGGTGCAAACACCGCGACGCATCGGGCTGCCCTTCAGCGCGGGAGCCTTGGTCTTGGAGACCTTCGGCGTGCGGCCCTTGCGGACCAGCTGGTTAATCGTAGGCACTTTCGTGTTCTCCGTTGTTTGATCTCTGCCCCCACACACGGGCGCCAGCCTGTGTAAACGTGGGAACTTTGGCGTTGCTCGTGCAGCCGGCCGAAACCTCCGGTAGGCGTGCAAAAGTGCGGCATTCGTTGCGCATGTTGCCCGCAACCCGGAAACAGGCTCCACCCAGCACCATGAGAACAAAACCAAAATGATGCTGCGGCGGCCTTCATCCACTGCCACACAGAACAATTACCAAAAGTCTAGCACGGCTTGATCTGGAGCCTTAATCGGGTGTATGGAGGACGACGGCGGAACGCAGCTGCCGCCGTCGTCCTCCTCTCCCCCGGCGAGCCGGGCGGCATACTGCCGTAAACGGGACAGGCCCCGCACTCGAAAGTGCGGGGCCTGTCCTTTACAGCATCAAAGCAACGGATCAGCGGAAGTCGTTGCCGAGATCGTAGTCATCCAGCGGGATGGCGTGGAACTCGGGAGCGCCGTCGCCACCCAGGGCGTCATAGGAGAAGTCGGTGAAAGCGCTGGGGCCCGTGAACAGGCTTGCCTTCGCTTCTTCCGTCGGCTCCACAGTGACCTCTGTGTAGCGGGGCAGACCCGTACCGGCCGGGATGAGCTTACCGATGATGACGTTTTCCTTCAGGCCGAGCAGAGGATCGCTCTTGCCCTCCATGGCCGCCTGCGTCAGGACGCGGGTGGTCTCCTGGAAGGAAGCGGCCGACAGCCAGGACTCGGTAGCCAAGGAAGCCTTGGTGATACCCATGAGTTCCGGACGACCCGAAGCCGGGGACTTGCCCTCGGACACGACGCGGCGGTTCTCGTCCTCGAAGCGGGCGCGCTCTGCAAGCTCACCGGGGAGCAGGTCGGAGTCGCCGGATTCGATGACGGTCACGCGGCGCAGCATCTGGCGCACGATAACCTCGACGTGCTTGTCGTGGATACCAATACCCTGGCTGCGGTACACGCCCTGCACTTCGTCCACGAGGAACTTCTGTGCCGCACGCGGACCCATGATGCGCAGAACCTGCTTCGGGTCCACGGGACCGTTGATCAGCTTCTGGCCGACACTGACGTGCTCGCCATCTTCGATGAGGAGGCGTGAACGGCGCAGTACCGGGTAGGCGATCTCTTCGGAACCGTCGTCCGGAGTGATCACCAGGCGCATCTGGCGCTCGGACTCTTCGATGGTGATGCGGCCGGCTGCTTCAGCAATCGGTGCGACACCCTTCGGAGTACGGGCTTCGAAGAGCTCCTGGATACGGGGCAGACCCTGGGTGATGTCGTCGCCACCACCGGCGGAAACAGCACCACCGGTGTGGAACGTACGCATGGTCAGCTGGGTACCGGGCTCACCGATGGACTGTGCGGCGATGATGCCCACGGCCTCTCCGATGTCCACGGTCTTGCCGGTGGCCAGCGAACGGCCGTAGCAAAGTGCACAGGTACCGACCTTGGACTCACAGGTGAGTACGGAGCGGACCTTGACCTCGGTGATGCCTGCAGCCAGCAGCTGGTCGATGACGACGTCGCCGCAGTCGGTACCGGCCGGAGCCAGGACGTTGCCCTGGGCATCGACGACGTCGACAGCCAGCGTACGTGCGTAGGCGCTGTTCTCGACGTTCTCGTCCAGGACGAGCTCACCGTTGGAATCCGGCACGGCGATCGGGGTGACCAGACCGCGCTCGGTGCCACAGTCCTCTTCACGGACGATGACGTCCTGCGAAACGTCCACCAGACGACGGGTCAGGTAACCCGAGTTGGCGGTACGCAGAGCGGTATCGGCCAGACCCTTACGGGCACCGTGCGTGGCGATGAAGTATTCCAGCACCGACAGGCCCTCGCGGTAGGAGGACTTGATCGGACGCGGGATGATCTCACCCTTCGGGTTGGCCACAAGACCACGGATACCCGCGATCTGGCGGACCTGCATCCAGTTACCACGTGCACCGGAGGACACCATGCGGTTGATGGTGTTCATCGGGGACAGGCTGTCGCGCATCGCCTGGGCGATCTCGTTGGTTGCCTTGTTCCAGATCTCGATCAGTTCCTGGCGACGCTCGTCGTCGTCGATCAGGCCCTTGTCGTACTGGCCCTGGATCTTGGCGGCCATGCCCTCGTAACCTGCGAGGATGCCCGGCTTGGAAGCCGGAACCTCGATGTCAGAGATAGCAACCGTGACACCCGAACGGGTGGCCCAGTAGAAGCCTGCGTCCTTCAGGTTGTCCAGCGTTGCCGCCGTAACAACCTTCGGGTAGCGCTCTGCGAGGTCGTTGACGATCCGGGACAGTTCGCCCTTGTCCGCAACAGCCTCAACCCAGGGGTAGTCCTCAGGCAGGGTCTGGTTGAAGATGACCTGGCCGAGGGAGGTTTCAACGAGAGCCGGCTGACCGGGCTCCCAACCTTCCGGAGCTTCCCAGCCAGCGAACGGCACGAAGTCGTCCAGGCGGATCTTGACCTGGGAGTTCAGGTGCAGCTCACGGGCGTCGTACGCCATGATTGCTTCCGAAACCGAGGAGAAGATGCGGCCTTCGCCGGCGGAACCGACGCGCTTGGTGGTCAGGTGGTACAGACCGATGATCATATCCTGCGAAGGCAGGGTCACCGGACGGCCATCGGAGGGCTTCAGGATGTTGTTCGAGGACAGCATCAGGATGCGGGCTTCGGCCTGGGCTTCCGGGCTCAGCGGCAGGTGTACTGCCATCTGGTCGCCGTCGAAGTCAGCGTTGAAGGCGCCACAAACCAGCGGGTGAAGCTGGATTGCCTTGCCCTCCACAAGCTGCGGTTCGAAGGCCTGGATGCCGAGGCGGTGCAGGGTAGGTGCACGGTTGAGCAGCACCGGGTGTTCGGTGATGATCTCTTCGAGCACGTCCCAGACCTGCGGACGGTAACGCTCGACCATGCGCTTTGCCGACTTGATGTTCTGGGCGTGGTTGAGGTCAACCAGGCGCTTCATCACGAACGGCTTGAAGAGCTCCAGGGCCATCTGCTTGGGCAGACCACACTGGTGCAGCTTCAGCTGCGGGCCAACAACGATGACCGAACGGCCGGAGTAGTCAACACGCTTGCCGAGCAGGTTCTGGCGGAAACGACCCTGCTTGCCCTTGAGCATGTCGCTCAGGGACTTCAGCGGACGGTTGCCCGGACCCGTGACGGGGCGGCCACGACGACCGTTGTCGAAGAGGCTGTCAACAGCTTCCTGAAGCATGCGCTTCTCGTTGTTGACGATGATCTCCGGAGCGCCGAGGTCAAGCAGGCGCTTGAGGCGGTTGTTGCGGTTGATCACACGACGGTAGAGGTCGTTGAGGTCGGAGGTCGCGAAGCGGCCACCATCGAGCTGGACCATCGGGCGCAGTTCCGGCGGGATCACCGGGACGGCGTCGAGGACCATGCCAAGCGGGCTGTTGTTGGTGGTCAGGAATGCGTTGACAACCTTCAGGCGCTTCAGGGCACGCGTCTTGCGCTGGCCCTTGCCGTTCTGGATGGTGTCGCGCAGTGACTCAGCCTCAGCCTGCATGTCGAAGGTTTCCAGGCGCTTCTTGATGGCCTCGGCACCCATGGAGCCCTCGAAGTACAGACCGTAGCGGTCGCGCAGTTCGCGGTAGAGGCCTTCGTCGCCTTCAAGGTCAGCAACCTTGAGGTTCTTGAAGCGGTCCCAGACCTGCTCAAGGCGCTCGATGTCGGCGTCGGCACGCTTGCGGACGTTCGCCATCTGGCGGTCCGCGGAGTCGCGGGCCTTCTTCTTGTCGGCAGCCTTGGCGCCTTCGCCTTCAAGACGGGCAAGCTCGTCTTCAAGGTCGCGGGCGATCGTGGCGATGTCGCTGTCGCGGTTGTCGATCATCTGCTTCTTCTCGAGGTCGTGCTCAACCTGGAGGTTCGGCAGTTCGGCGTGACGGCTCTCGGTGTCAACGCTGGTGATCATGTAGGCAGCGAAGTAGATGACCTTCTCAAGGTCCTTCGGTGCCAGGTCCAAAAGGTAGCCCAAGCGCGAGGGAACGCCCTTGAAGTACCAGATGTGGGTTACAGGCGCAGCCAGTTCGATGTGGCCCATGCGCTCACGGCGCACCTTGGCGCGGGTGACTTCAACGCCACAACGCTCGCAAATGATGCCCTTGAAGCGGACGCGCTTGTACTTGCCGCAGTAGCATTCCCAGTCGCGGGACGGGCCGAAGATCTTCTCGCAGAAGAGGCCGTCCTTCTCGGGCTTGAGCGTGCGGTAGTTGATGGTTTCCGGCTTCTTGACCTCACCGTAAGACCAGCCACGGATGTCTTCCGCGGTGGCGAGGCCGATCTGCATGAGGCCGAAGGAGGATTCGCTGGACATATGGTCCCTGTTCTCTCTTGTTCTCTAAATTCTGAAGTCTTGGTTACGGGAAGAGGGAGCTGATCCGGCGGACAGTGGTTGAACACCGCCCGCCGGAACGGCTGCTAGACCTCTTCTACGGAACTGGGCTCTGCGCGGGACAGATCGATACCCAGTTCTTCCGCAGCCGTGAAGACTGCGTCATCAGAGTCACGCATCTCGATAGTGGTTCCGTCCGTGGAAAGAACTTCCACGTTCAGGCACAACGACTGCATTTCCTTGATCAAGACCTTGAAGGACTCGGGAACGCCAGGCTCAGGGATGTTTTCGCCCTTGACAATGGCTTCGTAGACCTTCACACGACCATGGATGTCATCGGACTTGATCGTGAGGAGTTCCTGAAGCGTGTAGGCGGCACCGTAAGCTTCGAGCGCCCACACTTCCATTTCACCGAAGCGCTGGCCACCGAACTGTGCCTTACCACCCAGCGGCTGCTGCGTGATCATGGAGTACGGGCCGGTGGAGCGCGCGTGGATCTTGTCGTCCACCAGGTGGTGGAGCTTCAGGATGTACATGTAACCGACGGAGATCGGGTCCGGGAACGGCTCGCCGGAGCGGCCGTCGAACAGACGGGTCTTGCCGGAGGAGTCGATCAGGCGGTCGCCATCGCGGGTCACGTTGGTGGAGTCAAGCAGGCCGGTGATTTCTTCTTCACGGGCGCCATCGAACACCGGGGTGGCAACGGTGGTCTGGCCGGTTTCACGGGGCAGGTTCGGGAGGTTCTTGACCCACTCCGGCTCGCCTTCGATCTTCCAACCGGTCTTGGCAACCCAACCGAGGTGGGTTTCCAGGACCTGGCCAACGTTCATTCGACCCGGAACACCAAGCGGGTTCAGGACGATGTCCACCGGGGTACCGTCTGCAAGGAAGGGCATGTCCTCGACCGGAAGGATCTTGGAGATAACACCCTTGTTGCCGTGACGGCCGGCGAGCTTGTCGCCGTCGGTGATCTTGCGCTTGGCTGCAACGTAGACGCGGACCAGCTGGTTCACGCCCGGGGGCAGTTCGTCGTCGTTGTCGCGGTCGAAGACACGCACGCCGATGACCGTACCGGACTCGCCGTGGGGCACCTTCAGGGAGGTGTCGCGGACTTCGCGGGACTTCTCACCGAAGATTGCGCGCAGAAGGCGCTCTTCCGGGGTCAGCTCGGTTTCACCCTTGGGGGTGACCTTGCCTACCAGGATGTCGCCTGCTTCAACCTCGGCACCGATGTGGATGATGCCGCGCTCGTCCAGGCCGGCCAGGACTTCCTCGGACACGTTGGGGATGTCACGGGTGATTTCCTCGGCACCAAGCTTGGTGTCGCGGGCATCGATTTCGTGCTCCTCGATGTGGATGGAGGAAAGGACGTCCTCGGCAACAATGCGCTGCGAAAGGATGATGGCGTCCTCGAAGTTGTGGCCTTCCCATGACATGAATGCCACGAGCAGGTTCTTGCCGAGGGCGAGCTCACCCTGGTCCGTTGCCGGACCGTCAGCGATGATGCCGCCAACCTCCAGGCGCTGGCCTTCGTTGACCAGGACACGGTGGTTGTAGCAGTTGCCCTGGTTGGAACGGGCGAACTTGTTGATGCGGTAGTTGGTCTCGGTACCGTCGTCGTTGATCATGACAACGAGCTCGGCGGAAACCTCGGTGACCACACCTGCCTTCTTCGCGATGACAACGTCACCGGCGTCCACGGCTGCTGCGCGCTCCATGCCGGTGCCCACGAAAGGAGCCTCGGAACGGACCAGCGGCACGGCCTGGCGCTGCATGTTGGCACCCATGAGTGCACGGTTGGCATCGTCATGCTCGAGGAACGGGATCAGTGCAGTTGCAACGGACACCATCTGGCGCGGGGAAACGTCCATGAACTGGACATCTGCAGCGGGAACCAGAACGGGCTCGCCTCCACCACCACGGGCACGGACAAGGACGGTCTCTTCGGAGAACTTCTTGTCTGCATCCAGCGGAGCGTTGGCCTGTGCGATCAGGACCTCTGCTTCGTCATCTGCCGTGAGGTATTCGACGTCGTCGGAGACAACACCGTTGGACACCTTGCGGTACGGGGTCTCGATGAAGCCGAACGGGTTGATGCGGCCGTAGGATGCCAGCGAACCGATCAGACCAATGTTCGGGCCTTCAGGGGTTTCGATGGGGCACATACGTCCGTAGTGGGACGGGTGAACGTCTCGGACTTCCATGCCTGCGCGGTCGCGGGACAGACCACCCGGGCCAAGTGCCGACAGGCGGCGCTTGTGGGTCAGACCCGAGAGCGGGTTGTTCTGGTCCATGAACTGGGACAGCTGGGACGTTCCGAAGAACTCCTTGATGGCTGCCACAACGGGACGGATGTTGATCAGCGTCTGCGGCGTGATGGCCTCGACGTCCTGCGTGGTCATGCGTTCGCGGACGACGCGTTCCATACGGGACAGACCGGTGCGGACCTGGTTCTCGATCAGTTCGCCGACGGCGCGGATGCGACGGTTGCCGAAGTGGTCGATGTCATCGATGTCGACGCGGAGCTCGTGGTCTTCGCCGTCGCGCTTGCCCATGATGGTCTTCTCGCCGGCGTGCAGCGCAACGAGGAACTTGATCATGGCAACGATGTCTTCAACGTGCAGGACCGATGCTTCCTTGTCACCAAGGGAGCGGTCGATGCCAAGCTTGCGGTTGATCTTGTAACGGCCAACCTTGGCCAGATCGTAGCGCTTGGGGTTGAAGTACAGGTTGTCCAGCAGGGACTGGGCAGCCTCGACTGTGGGCGGCTCGCCCGGACGCAGCTTGCGGTAGATGTCCAGAAGCGCGTCTTCGCGGGTCTCGGTGGCGTCCTTCTCCAGCGTTGCGCGCATGGAGTCGTACTGGCCGAACTCTTCCAGGATCTGGCCTTCGGTCCAGCCGAGGGCCTTCAGGAGAACCGTGACCGACTGCTTGCGCTTGCGGTCAAGGCGGACACCGACCTGGTCGCGCTTGTCGATTTCGAGTTCGAACCAGGCACCACGGGACGGGATGATCTTCGCGGTGAAGATGTCCTTGTCACTGGTCTTGTCAGCGGCACGCTCGAAGTAGGCGCCCGGCGAACGGACCAGCTGGGAGACGACGACACGCTCGGTGCCGTTGACGACGAACGTTCCCTTCTCAGTCATGAGGGGGAAGTCGCCCATGAACACGGTCTGCTGCTTGATTTCGCCCGTGTTGTTGTTCATGAACTCGGCCTTGACGTACAGCGGGGCCGAGTAGGTGGCGTCACGGTCTTTGCATTCGGCCATGGTGTACTTCGGATCAGCGAACTCCGGCTCCGAGAAGCTCAGGGACATGGTGCCCTGGAAGTCCTCGATCGGGGAGATCTCTTCGAAGATGTCGGCAAGTCCGGAGGTGGTGGCGACGCTGAGGTCGCCCTCCTCGACAGCCTTCGCTACCCGCGCCTGCCAGCGTTCGTTTCCGACGAGCCAGTCAAAGCTGTCCGTCTGCAGGGCGAGAAGATTCGGAACATCAAGGGGTTCGTGAATCTTTGCGAATGAGAGGCGACGGGTGGCACCATCGGTGCTTGCCGTGTTAGCGGTTTCGTTATTAGAGGTGCTCGAGGCGACCAAGAGGGATCCTTCCACAGACCTTCAGGCGTTTTCAGATCTCCCCCGTTTGCATTCCGCAGAGTGCTCTGCAGGATACTTAATCCGGTTCCGCTATATGACCCGGACCCAGTCTGCCCATGGTTGTGCACGTTGTGGAACGGCACGTCAATGACGCAGCTGAGAGGTAAAGCCCACCGCTATATGAAGGCTGAAGGTTAACAGGGAAGACGCAAATATCTACAATACGGCAAAGCAGCCTTCCTGTCTACCCCAGATTGTCCGTGATTGCAAGCACCGTTGCCACAGGCACCCAAAGCAAGGAACCCTGCACCTGACGGAATGAGCGGAGCTCCCCCGCCGTTTAATGGTTAGGCTGGCGCACACACCGCGATAGCCTTGCTACACCACTCCCGGACCGGAAGAGAGACCATGAGCAACTCCGCCGACGACAATGACGTTGTCATCCTCGCCGCCTCCCGCACCCCACAGGGTCGGTTGAACGGACAACTGGCGGGACTGACCGCCGTCGAACTCGGTGCGCACGCCATTGGCGCCGCACTTGCCGCAAGCGGCGTCAAGGCCGAACAGGTTGATGCCGTCATCATGGGCCAGGTCCTCCAGGCCGGCGCCGGACAGAACCCCGCCCGCCAGAGTGCGATTGCCGCCGGCGTGGGCTGGAACATTCCCGCCGTGACCATCAACAAGGTGTGCTTGTCGGGCCTGACGGCGGTTATTGATGCTGCCCGCCTGATCCGCAGCGGGGACGCCACCGTGGTGGTTGCCGGTGGCCAGGAATCCATGACCCGGGCTCCCCACCTTCTCCCGGGCTCACGTCAGGGCTGGACCTACGGTTCCATCCAGGCCTTGGACGTAGCCGCCCATGACGGCCTCACGGATGCCTTCGACGGTCAGTCCATGGGGCTGTCCACCGAAACCAAGAACGTCACCCTCGGCATAGACCGCAAGGCCCAGGATGAAGTAGCGGCGGCATCGCACCAGCGCGCCGCTGCCGCGATCGCCGACGGAATCTTCGACGTCGAAATCGCCCCCGTGCAGGTCAAGCAGCGCAAGGGTGATCCGCTGGTGCTCACTACGGACGAAGGGGTCCGCCCCAACACCACGGTGGAGACCCTCGCACCGCTGAAGGCTGCGTTCGCCACGGACGGCACCATCACTGCGGGCAACTCCTCTCCCCTGTCCGACGGCGCCTCCGCACTGGTGCTGACCAGTCGCCGTTTCGCCCGGGACAACGGGTTGACGTACCTGGCCGTGGTGGGAAAGCCGGGCCAGGTTGCCGGACCGGACAACTCGCTGCACTCCCAACCGTCCAACGCGATTGCGCAGGCGTTGAAGCGTGCCGGATGGACTGCCGAGGATCTGGACTTCATCGAGATCAACGAAGCCTTTGGCTCCGTTGCCGTGCAGTCGCTCAAGGACCTGAACTATCCGCTGGAGAAGTGCAATGTCCACGGCGGTGCCATCGCCTTGGGCCATCCCATTGGGGCATCCGGCGCCCGGCTCGCGCTGCACGCCGCCCACGAGCTGAACCGCCGGGGAACGGGCAAGGCCGCGGTTTCCCTGTGCGGTGGTGGCGGCCAGGGTGAAGCCCTGCTGCTGTACCGCGACTGATGGCGGGCAATGTGGCTGACGGGGCCGAGCGTTTCCTTGCTGACGCAGCCGCGCGCGGACTGGACGTCGACGTCGTCGAGCGTCCGGCCGCGCGCAGCCTCGAAGAGGCGGCAGGCATCCTGGGTATTTCGCCCGCGGACATTGTGAAGTCCTTGGTGGTCAAGCACCGTGACGGGACATTCCTGTTCGCCCTGATTCCGGGGGACCGCCAGATCTCCTGGCCAAAACTGCGCGCTCTGGTGGGGGTCAACAAGCTGTCCCTCCCGCCCGCAGAGGTGGCCCTGGATGCCACCGGCTACGAGCGTGGGACCATCACTCCCCTGGGCAGCACCACAGCCTGGCCTGTGTACGCCGATGCCACCATTGCCGGCCGCCGCATCTCCATGGGCGCCGGGGCACACGGGCGCAGCGCCTTCGTCGACGCCGACGCGCTGACGGCAGCCCTGGGAGCCGTGGTGGCGGACATCAGCGAACCCAACTAGGTAACAGCACCTGTCGTATTGAGCGCTCATTGCGACATTTGCTGTTACCCAGTTGGGAAGATTAAAAGCAGGAAGCCCCGCCCGGCGAACCGGACGGGGCTTCCACAAGCAAAACGAGTTACTTGAGGGTAACCGTTGCGCCAGCTTCTTCGAGCTGAGCCTTTGCCTTCTCGGCAGCTTCCTTGTTGGCGCCTTCGAGAACAGCCTTCGGTGCGCTGTCAACCAGGTCCTTGGCTTCCTTGAGGCCGAGGGAGGTGATGGCGCGAACTTCCTTGATCACTGCGATCTTCTTGTCGCCAGCGGATTCGAGGATGACGTCGAAGTCGGTCTTCTCTTCAGCAGCTTCAGCGGCACCGCCGGCAGCGGGGCCAGCAACTGCAACAGCAGCAGCCGTAACTTCGAAGGTCTCTTCGAAGAGCTTGACGAACTCGGAGAGCTCGATGATGGTCAGTTCCTTGAAAGCTTCAATGAGCTCTTCGTTGCTGAGCTTCGCCATGGTGGCGTCCTTCCATTAGTTGGCGCAGGCCCGGATCGTACCGCTCCGTGCACCAGAGTTTGTTTGGGGGGAGAACTTAGTTCTCTTCGGTTGCAGCTTCGGCAGCGGCCGGTGCTTCTTCAGCAGCCGGAGCTTCCTCTGTTGCAGCCTCTTCAGCCGGGGCTTCATCAGCGGCCGGTGCAGGTGCGCCGCCCTCTTCTTCAAGCTTGAGGCGCAGAGCATCGATGATGCGTGCAGCAGCAGATGCGGGAGCCTTGAGGACACCAGCAACGCGTGCGAGCTGCAGTTCGCGGGACTCGAGGGCTGCCAGTGCGGCAACTCCTGCTGCGTCCAATGCCTTGCCTTCGAAGACGCCGGTCTTGATAACCAGCTGCTTGTTGGCCTTGGCAAAGTCCGTCAGGCTCTTGGCAGCAGCAACAGCGTCACCCTTGATGAAGGCGATTGCAGTAGGGCCGGCGAGCTGATCGTTGAATGCTTCAACTCCAGCTTCCTTGGCTGCAATGGCGCTCAGGGTGTTCTTGACGACCGAGAACTTGGTGTCCTGGCCGAGCGCAACACGCAGTTCCTTGAGCTGTGCAACAGTGAGCCCGCGGTATTCGGTCAGGACAGCCGCGTTCGATTCCTTGAAATCGTTGGTGATCTCCGCAACGGCGGAAACCTTGCTAGGCGTTGTCATAACCCTCCTTCCGGGGAATAAAGCCGGTCTTCCGGGTCCCCGCTCACGAGAGCTAAAACTAAAAACGCCCCGCGCAGATGCACGGGGCTTGGCTCAACACAGATGTATCCGTGGAGACTTGCTTCGTTCACCTGCGCCGGCCGCCCTATGTTCAGGGTCCTTCGTCAAGGAATTCACTTGGTTCTCAGGGGCGTAGCTGCAGAATTGAGCTGTGCTCGAAAGAGTGGATTCCCATCAACCGACGGTCTTTGGTACTTCAAGCCTACGGGAGAGCGTTCAGCAAACCAAATCGAGGCTGCCTACTCAGAGACCGTTGGCCCTTTGTCCCGCCCCGGAAGCTCCTTTTGCCACAGTCCGGTGACGCCCGCCGTCGTAAATCCCAACTGCTTGTTCACTGTGAGGAGGTAGCGGTTCTCCGGTGCGTTCCAGGTGTAGATCACCCGGGCGTCGGGGAACTGCTCGCTGAGCCTTTCCATGTTGGCCACCTTGATGAGCAAGCCCAGCTTGTTGCCGCGATGCTCCTGGAGGACCAGGGTGTCGTCCTGGAACACCACGTCCTGACGGTGCGCGAGGACGCTGATGGTGGTCAGGCCCACCAGCTTGCCGCTGTCCACATGCTCGACGGCGGTGACCACCGTGCGTCGTCCCTGCGCCAATGCGGCGTCTTCGGTTTCCCTCAGAACCGCGGTGTCGAAAACCATCCCGCTTGCTTCAACCTCGGGAGCGTCTTCCTCGGCGTCGTCGCGGACAACTTCGCCGGCTGCGTTTTCCAGCGCGGCAACAGCTTCCAGCCAAGGTTCCGGGCAGCGATCGGTCCAGTGGTGGAGGACGTACCGTCCGCCGTTGGCTTCCTCCGCCTCGAGCTGGAGGTCGGCCACGAGCTGGGAATCCAAGGGCAGGATGCAGGAACTGAACTGTTCAATGTGCTGGAGCGTGTAGCCGGCCTTCTTGGCGAAATCTGTCTCACGGCTGCTGACGGGAACAAAACCTGCCCCGCTCCCGGGGATCATTTGATCCTCGGGTACCTCCGTCAGTGACGTTGCAGGATGGTTTGTGTCCACCAGGACCATGGTGCGGCCCTCTGCGCGGGCGAGCTGCTCGGCAGCCTCCAGCAGTTGCCTTCCGACTCCCTGTCCTTGGAACTCAGGAAGGATGTCCAAGGTGAACTCGGCCAGGTCCATGTTGTCGGCCAGGGGCAGGGCGATGTCCACCACTCCCACGATGACGCCATCGACTTTGGCTACCAGGATGATCTGGCGTTCATAGGGATCCGAGAATTCCAGCAGCTTTTCCAAGGGTGTGTAGGCGAGGTCATCGCTCCCCCACGTTTCCATGCGAACCCTGCGCCCGACTTCCACTGCGTCCAGGAAATCGGTGGCCTCGGGACTATCCAGGGTGTCGGGCACCCACAGCTGCTCGACCTGAACGGTACCCGCCTCGTCTACAGTCATCCCAGCCGTTTCTGCCATTCGCCTTCAAAGCCGGTCGGCTTGAATCCAAGGGCGATATTTATGGCCAGCATATGCTGGTTTTCCACGGCGTTCCATGTCATCACCGACGTGGCGTCCGGCCAGAGTTCATTCGCACGGCGCAAATTGTCCACTTTCACGAGCATCCCCAAGCGGTGTCCACGGTGGCCCGGCGCCACCAGGGTGTCTTCCTGGTAGATCACTGCCGGCGCCTCTGTCCGGTGGGTCAGGACCGTATAGGCAGCCAGTTCGCCAGTGTCATCCCGGCGGGCAACGCACACTGCGGTGTCAATGCCGCTTGAGGCGTACGTGGCTTCCTCTTTGCGGACGCGTGCGACGTCCCACTCCTCGCCTTCCCATCCCAAACCCGCAATGGGAACCTCGGTGCTCATGAGGCTTTTGAGGCGGGCGAAGGCCACCACGAGGTCGTCCGGACAGTCATTCCGCCAGCCGAGGACGCTATAGCCCTCCGAACTCTCCAACGCGTCCGCTCTAAGCCCGCGGAGAAAGGCTTCCGGCACCGGGAAGGCCAGCGTGCTGTTCGTTTCCACCTGTTCCAGCGAATATCCGTGGTGAAGCGCGAAGCTGGTCGACGCAGCCGCCAACGGCACGCCTCCCGAACCGGACTTTGCCTGCAACAACTCAACACCGGCTTCGAGGGGAGCAATCGGCTCGCCACAATAGGCATCGAAGGAAACCCTCCCCCGCTCAACCGCCAGTTCCTCCACAACGGCCAGTATCCGCGAACCAAAGCCGCGCCGCCGGAATCCGGCGTGGACCAGCACGTCCACACCCGCCGTCGTCGTATTTTCGCTCAGGGGCAGCGTCAGCGTGCCGCTGCCAATTACGGTACCGTCCAGGCGGGCAAGAAACACCTGGCGTTCTTCGTACTCATTGCCCTGCCAGAAGTGCACGGCCTCAGCGAACGTGGCACAGCGGTCCAGGTTGCCCCACAGTTCAAGTGCATGGGCTTCCCGCAGCTGCTGGAAGGCCTGAAAGTCGGCGGCGTCGGCCGCGTCAGGACTTGCGGGGACAGGGATTCGCTCCACGCTCAGCCCGGCAGCCGCGGAAGTGTTCGACGACGTCACGCACCACAGCCTACGGCCCGCCCCGGCCTCCGAACAGCCCGGCAACGCAAAAGGACCGCCCGGCAAAGCCGGACGGTCCTTTTCAGAGCAAGAGCTCCCGAAGCTTACGCGTCGGTGAGAACCTTGGTGACGTTCGGGTCAACGGTGATGCCCGGGCCGAACGTGGTGGCGACAGTAGCCTTCTGGATGTAGCGGCCCTTGGAAGCGGACGGCTTCAAACGAAGCACCTCTTCCAGTGCTGCTGCGTAGTTCTCAGCCAGCTTGGTGGCGTCGAAGGACACCTTGCCGATGATGAAGTGAAGGTTGGAGTGCTTGTCGACGCGGAAGTCGATCTTGCCACCCTTGATGTCGTTGACAGCCTTGGTGACGTCCGGGGTAACCGTGCCGGTCTTCGGGTTCGGCATGAGGTTACGCGGGCCGAGGACCTTACCGAGGCGGCCAACCTTGCCCATGAGGTCAGGGGTGGCGACGGCTGCGTCGAAGTCGGTCCAGCCGGCTGCGATCTTTTCGATCAGGTCATCGGAACCAACGAAGTCGGCGCCGGCTGCGATAGCTGCCTCAGCCTTGTCACCGGTTGCGAAAACGAGGACGCGGGCGGTCTTACCGGTGCCGTGGGGCAGGTTGACGGTGCCACGAACCATCTGGTCGGCCTTGCGAGGGTCAACGCCCAGGCGGAAGGCGACCTCAACGGTTGCGTCGAACTTGGAAGGGTTGGTGTCCTTCGCGAGGTTGATGGCCTCGAACGGGGCGTAGACCTTGTCTGCCTCGATCTTGGCTACGGCTGCCTCATATGCTTTGCTGCGCTTTGCCATGCTGCTTGTTTCTCCTTGTGCAGTTGTGGTCTGCGGACCGCGCTGGGCCCTGCCACAGTCGTGGATCCGGCAAGGATCCTGCGACATTTCAATGTTTCAGGTGCCGGTTACCCGGCGGGTGAGGGCAACAATAGGCCCTCAGGGGTTCTAGCCTTCGACCGTGATGCCCATGGAGCGGGCGGTGCCGGCGATGATCAGGGCAGCAGCCTTGATGTCGTTGGCG
Source organism: Paenarthrobacter sp. NPDC057355 (assembly GCF_042667405.1). Classification (NCBI taxonomy): domain Bacteria; kingdom Bacillati; phylum Actinomycetota; class Actinomycetes; order Micrococcales; family Micrococcaceae; genus Paenarthrobacter; species Paenarthrobacter sp. NPDC057355. The sequence continues at coordinate 65,647 of NZ_JBHVAL010000009.1, forward strand.
TTGAGGTCTTCCATCTTGGTGGAAGCAATTTCCTCAACCTGTGCCTGGGTCAGCTTGGCAACCTTGACGGTGTGCGGGGTAGCCGAACCCTTGGCAACGCCTGCAGCCTTCTTGATGAGCTCTGCAGCCGGCGGGGTCTTGGTGATGAAGGTGAAGGAACGGTCCTCGTAGACCGTGATTTCGACCGGGATAACGTTTCCGCGCTGGGATTCCGTTGCAGCGTTGTACGCCTTGCAGAATTCCATGATGTTGACACCGTGCTGGCCAAGCGCAGGACCGATCGGCGGGGCCGGATTAGCGGCACCTGCCTGGATCTGCAGCTTGATGAGGCCGGTGACCTTCTTCTTGGGAGCCAATGTAGGGTCCTTCTCTCAATAGCTTCCTGGGACACAGGAGCGCGTCCCAGGTTGGTGGCCGCCATGGCGAGGCGGCCGGCCGCTTCCGTACCGCTAAGCAGGCGGCAGGGAGCGAAATTTTGGAATCAACTAGATCTTGGTGACCTGGTTGAAGGCGAGCGTCACCGGGGTTTCGCGCTCGAAGATCGAGACCAGGACCACCAGGGTCTGGGACTCGGGCTTGATCTCGGAGATCGTTGCCGGCAGGGTCTCGAACGGACCTTCCTTGACGATGACCGACTCGCCGACCTCGAAGTCGACGGCCACGGGAGCCTGGTTCTGCTTGTTGACCGGCTTGCCCTGCTCTGCCTGCTCTTCTTCGAAGACCGGGGCGAGCATGGAGAAGACCTCGTCAAGGCGCAGCGGAACCGGGTTGTGGGCGTTGCCCACGAAGCCGGTAACACCGGGAGTGTGACGGACGGCGCCCCAGGAGGCGTCGGTCAGGTCCATGCGGACCAGCACGTAACCGGGAATGCGAACGCGGTTGATGACCTTGCGCTGCGCGTTCTTGATCTCGACGACCTCTTCCATCGGCACCTGGATCTCGAAGATGTAATCTTCCATGTCCAGGGTCTGGATGCGGGTCTCAAGGTTGGCCTTGACGCGGTTTTCGTATCCGGCGTAGGAGTGGATGACGTACCAGTCACCCTCCTGGCGGCGCAGCTTGGCCTTGAATTCCTCGGCAGGATCAGCCGGCGCTGCAGCAGCAGCGGCCGCGAGCTGGTCGCCGTCGGCCTCTTCATCAGACTCTTCGTCCACGTCGGCCTCGAAGTCCTCTTCGGATTCCTCGGCGTCGACGTCGGCAGATTCGGGCGCAGCGGAATCAACCTCGGACTCTTCCACAGCCTCAGCTGCGGTGCCCTCGGATTCTTCCAGCTCAGTCTCGTTTACCTCGAGCTCCTGCTCAGACACTTGGTCTCCTGCTTCCTCATTGCCTAACATGCCTATTTAAATGGCTCAATTCCGCAAACCCCACAAAATTCCAGGCGTACCGGAAAATTTCGCACAGTTTGCGGACAGATCCGCTTAGCGGTCCGTGGCGCCTGACCCACCGAAGACCCAGCTGACTCCCGTGCCGAAGGCGAGGTCCAGCAGGGTGACAATGACCATCATGATGACCACGAACACCAGCACCACGAGCGTGTAATTGATCAGTTCCTTGCGGGTGGGTGCAACAACCTTCTTCAGTTCGCCGATGATCTGGCGTACGAAGAGTGCAATACGGGCGAAGAAGCCGCGTTCGGCTTTCTTGGCGGGACGGCCCTTCGAGCTGCTGGCAGCTGTTTCGGTCACCTGGTCCTCACTCACCTTGCAAAGTCGTTGACCCGACTCTGATCAGAGCCATGGTTGCTGCGCGTGTTCCGGCGTTTCCGCCGGAACAGCTTGCGCAGGGCAGACAGGACTCGAACCTGCAACCTGCGGTTTTGGAGACCGCTGCGCTACCAATTGCGCCACTACCCTATGGATCGAATCCATGTTTCAGGCCGCACTTCAGCCTGCGATGCTTTTCAACACCGGTGAACCAGTCTACGCAAGAAATTCGCGATAGTCGAACCGGCTCGATTCCGGGGCTCCCAGTCCGCTTTTACGCCTGTGACCAGCACCATCAGTCACAAAGTAAGGCGGTCACGCGGGAGCTCCGCAGAACAGCATAAGGTAGTTTACGTCGAATCCCATCATCCAGCCCACGAGCTGCCTGCGAAGAACGGTACATAGATGTCTGCCGGAACAACTGCCGCCCGCATTTCACAGCGAATCTCAGCCATTGCCGAGTCCGCCACCCTTGCCGTTGACGCCAAGGCCAAGGCACTGAAGGCCGCGGGTCGTCCCGTGATTGGTTTCGGTGCCGGCGAACCCGACTTCCCCACCCCCGACTACATCGTCCAGGCCGCTATCGAGGCAGCCGGCCAGCCCAAGTACCACCGCTATTCCCCCGCAGGCGGTCTCCCCGAGCTGAAGAAGGCCATCGCGGACAAGACCCTCCGGGATTCGGGCTACAAGGTTGATCCTTCCCAAGTCCTGGTCACCAACGGCGGCAAGCAGGCCGTGTACAACACCTTCGCCACGCTGGTTGATCCGGGCGACGAGGTCATCATTCCCACTCCGTTCTGGACCACCTACCCGGAGGCCATCCGCCTCGCCGGCGGCGTTCCCGTTGAGGTTTTCGCCGGCCCGGAGCAGGGCTATCTGGTCACCGTGGAGCAGCTTGAAGCAGCAGTAACGGACAAGACCAAGATCCTGCTGTTCGTCTCCCCCTCCAACCCCACCGGCGCCGTTTACAGCCCGGAGCAGGTCGCGGAGATTGGCAAGTGGGCCGCCGCCAAGGGCCTGTGGGTCGTCACCGACGAGATCTACGAGCACCTGACCTACGACGGCGTCGAGTTCACCTCCATCGCTACGGCAGCCCCGGAGCTTGGCGACCGCGTTGTGATCCTCAACGGTGTAGCCAAGACGTACGCCATGACCGGATGGCGCGTGGGTTGGATGATCGGCCCGGCCGACGTCATCAAGGCCGCCACCAACCTGCAGTCGCACGCGACGTCGAACGTCTCCAACATCATGCAGGTCGCTGCCGCCGCTGCCCTCACGGGCCCGCTCACCGCCGTCGACGAAATGAAGCTTGCCTTCGACCGCCGCCGCAAGGCGATTGTCGCCGGACTCAACGCGATTGACGGCGTTGAATGCCCGACGCCGACAGGCGCCTTCTACGTGTACGCGGACGTCCGCGGACTGCTGGGCAAGGAATTCGAGACCTCCAATGGTCCCGTCCGCCCGAGCACTTCGGCTGAACTCGCGGCCCTGATCCTCGACGAAGTCGAAGTAGCCATTGTTCCGGGCGAGGCGTTCGGACCCTCCGGCTATGTGCGGCTCTCCTACGCGCTCGGCGACGACGACCTCGCCGAAGGTGTCCGCCGGATCCAGGAATTCCTGGGCAAGGCCAAGTAACAGCTTCACTTTGATGGCAGTCAGCCCCCAGGCAACCGAAACAGGTTGGCTGGGGGCTGATTTGTTTTTTGACGGGGGACCGGTAGCCGCCGCCGTGTACCGCCACGACCTGCTTTGCCTGGATTCGATGCCCGGCACGCCCAACCCACGGCGGGTCGAGGCACCTTGGCTGTTCAAAGTCAGTGGCAGGGGTACGCCCGCTGGTGTGTCGTGCCCCTTTGAACAGCAACCAGCCTCCAGGCCACCGGAATGGGTTGGCCGGGGGCTGACTTGTCGTCGAACCCGTGAGCAATCCTCACCCGGAAGCGACGCCGTCAGTCTCGTGCCGCCGTCGAGCGTCCGCCCAAACACCCGGAACGTGAGCGAGCGTGCCGCCCAAGCACGCGGGACGTGAGCGAGCGACCCGCTCAACCACGGGGGACGTGAGCGAGGGTTAGAGGAGGCGGCGCTCGGCTGCCCACTTGGTGAGCTCGTGCCGGCTGGAGAGCTGGAGTTTCCGCAGCACGGCCGACACATGGGTCTCCACGGTCTTGATGGAGATGAAGAGCTCCTTGGCGACTTCTTTGTAGCTGTAGCCCCGGGCAATAAGCCGCATGACCTCGAGCTCCCTGGCGGACAGCTTGTCCAGTTCGTCGTCCGCGATGTCCGCGGGAGCGGTTCCGAAAGCATCCAGGACGAACCCTGCGAGCCGGGGTGAAAACACGGCATCGCCATCGGCAACGCGGATGACGGCGTCGGAAATTTCCTTGCCGGATATGGTCTTGGTGACGTAACCACGGGCACCGGCACGAATCACGGAGACCACGTCCTCAGCGGCGTCGGAAACACTCAGGGCCAGGAAGCTGGTGCTCCCCAGCAGAGCCGCGGACCCGGCGATGACCTCGCGGCCGCCGCCACCCAGCCCGCCGGGAAGGTGAACGTCGAGGAGCACTACCTCCGGCCGGGTCTCGGCGATCACGGCGATGGCTTGCTCCACCGTTCCTGCTTCACCCACCACGTGCATGCGACCGTCCAGATCGGCTTTCAGGCCGGAGCGGAAAATGGTGTGGTCATCCACGATCACCACCCGCACGCTGCGCGCTGTACCGCCTTCAGGATTTCTAGTCATTGTTTCGTGTCTCCATTCCGGACTTCAGTAACCCGGGCCTCGCCGTTCCGGCCTTCGCCCATCTCTGGATTTGCTGATGGCAGGGCCAAACGCACTTCGGTTCCATCGCTGCTGCTGTTGATCACTGCTGTTCCGCCGTGCCTCTTCATGCGTCCGATGATCGATTCCTTCACACCCAGCCTGTCATCGGGGATGGCCTCGATCGCGAAGCCAGGCCCCCGGTCCTTGATGAAGATCTCCGATCCGGCCTCGGCGCTCTCCAAGTAGACCGAAACAGTGCCACCGCCGTGCCGGGCAGCGTTGAGCATGGCTTCCCTGGCAGCCTGGACCAAGGCCTCATGCCTGTCCGTCATATCGGAATCGCCCACTGTTACTACTTCCACGGCCTGGCCGTGGGCGTCCTCCACTTCTGCGGCAACGGCCTTGATGCGTTCTGCCAGCAGGCCGGATTCCTTGGCGGGATCGCTGAAGAGCCACGCCCGCAGTTCCCGTTCCTGGGCCCTTGCCAGGCGAAGGACATCCTGTTCGGAGCCGGCTCGCCGCTGGATGAGCGCCAACGTCTGGAGAACGGAGTCGTGCAAGTGCGCGGCGATCTCGGCCCGCTCGGTTTCCCGGACGCGGCCGGCGCGTTCTGTTTCCAGGTCCTTCCAGAACTTCAGGCCCCATGGCAGCAGCACCAGGGCAACACCGCCAAGGACTGCAATGGAGGCCAACAGCGCCAGCCAGGTTTGCTCCCACGATCCGGAGCCGGACACCATGACCAGGACGCCGGCCACCACCAGCGCCAGGCCCGCCGCCAAGCGCACCCAACCGCCGGCCTGGTCCGCCTTCGTCTTGTCAACGAGACCGGCCCGGCGCGTTTCATCGAGCTGCATCCAGGCAATCGCGGCACCACCGAGGATTGCAGCTGCGGGAATCAGCGTGCCCAGCGGGACGTCCACGCCGAACTGGCGGGCAATCAGGATCGCAGCCACCAGGAGCAGTGCCGCGCCAAGCAGGATTTCCTTGCCGTACTGGATTTTGCGGAAATTGAACCACGAGGCCAAAGAGCTGCCATCCCACCATTGGCTGGACGGGTCCGAGGAGTCAGCCACCCCGGCGGCGGTGCCATCGCTGCCAACCCAACTGCCGGCTGCCTGGCCGTTCACCGCCGGTTCGGCCACAGCCGTCGGTGCCGCTCCGGCGTCGTAAGTTTGTTGCCGGCGCACCGTCACGACGCCGGCAGTCGGCACGGGCGGCAGGCTTACGGCAGGAGCAATGGGCGACGCCGGTCGGCGGGCATTGCGCTTGGCGGCCTCATCCGCGGTGGGGACCATGGTCCACAACCACGCGTAGAAAGCCACACCCGCCCCGCCCGCGAAACTGGCCAGCACCATCGCGAGCCGCACGTACTTCACCGGCCACCCCAAGTGATCGGCCAGGCCGCTGCAGACGCCCGCGATCATGCGGTCGCTGCCGCGGACCAGCTGGGGACGTTCGATGGCGGTTGTCATGTACCAATCCAAGCACGGATCAGGGTTCCCCGAACCGGATTCCGGCCGGGTCAGGGGCTCTCTCAGGGATCATTCAGGGTATCCCCCAGTAGAGGTCCGGCAGGGTTGGACGGCAGGATCGAAGTATGAACGCGAACAGCATGAACCCAGAGGAACCCGGAACGCCTGGCACCGCCGGCACATCCGGCTCCAGCGCTACACATGGTGCCTCCACGGGAGCTCCCGGCACTTCTTCGGACCAGCCTTCTGCCGGAGCCTCCGCCGGGACAGGTCCGGCAGCCGGCAAGTATGCGCCAACAGGTGAAGCATCCCAAGGTTCCGAGCAGAACTTCTTCGACTGGATCCGCAACCTGGGTGTCCGGCGCGGACCTGATCGCTGGATCGGTGGGGTCGCCAGTGGAGTTGCCCACCGGTTCGGCATCGATCCGTTGATCGTCCGCGGCGTCTTCATTGTGCTTGCACTATTTGCCGGTATCGGGGTTCTGCTGTACGGCATCGCATGGGCACTCCTGCCCGAGCCTGATGGACGCATCCACGTCCAGGAGGCAGCAGCCGGACGCTGGTCGGGTGGCATGACAGGTGCTTTGATCACCACCATCATCGGCTTTCCGAGCCTGGGCCGCGGATTCTGGGGTTGGGGCTGGAACGGACTTCCCGGCCTGTTCTGGACCGTGTTCTGGATAGGCGGCGTGAGCTACCTCGTCTACTTCCTGGTTCAGCGGAACAAGGGCGCGAAAGCATCCGCGTCCGCCGGTTCGCAGAACTACACCGCCGCCTACTCAACCACTCCTACGGCGGGCACCAACACCGGAGTTCCGGTCTACGGCGCTTCCGCTCCGGCGGGCCCACGCAGCGGGGTTTACGGTTCAAGCGGCTACGGCGCGCCGGGCTACGGCGCGCCGGGCTACGGTGCGGCCGGCCACGGTGCGGGGCCGGTCCCGCCATCCGGTCCGGTCCCGCCGTCGGGGTCCGTCCCGCCGTCGGGCCCCCGTCCCCCGTACGGCTCCACTCCCCCACAGGGGTGGGCTCCGAAGCCGCCCGCCCCCAAACGCAAGGGACCTGGCGCGGCCATGGTCGCGGTCTCCGCGGGTGCAGCGCTGTTGGCCGGAGGCACGCTGAAAGCGCTCGACGTCGGACACGTCATTGATTTGGGCAACTCGGCAAACGCCGTGGTGTGGGCAACCGGCGCTGCCGTCCTGGGCCTGGGCATCCTGGTTGCGGGACTCCGCGGGCGGACCTCGGGCTTCCTCGGCTTCCTGGCCATAGTTGCCTTGGTCATTGGGGGCATCTTCAATGTAGTTCCCCGCAACGGTGAGCGGTTCACGTTCCATGACGTCAACTGGGCACCCACCAGCGTTGAACAAGCGCGACAAGGCATCGACATCACAGGAGCCCAAGGCACTGTGGACCTCAGCGACATCACAACCACACCCCCCTTGATCTCGGAGGTTCTTGTACCCGTAGACGCCACCGCGAGCAACGTCACTGTCTTCATCCCCGACAACGTCCCAGTGGAGGTAAGGGCTGACATGACCTTCGGCAACCTGAACGAACGTGGAAGCGACCGTGGAGGTCGGTTGAAGGACGACCGTACCATCTACAACACCGGGAAACCCGGTGCCAACCTGGTGGTCCAGATCGACGGAACCTTCAGCAACGTGACCATCAAGGAAGGAAACTGACATGAGCACCAACGAGCCAGCCAAGGAATCCGCATCCTCTCCCACCGAGCCGTTGCCCAAGGGCGCCCGGCCCACCGAAGCCCTCCCAAAGCCCACGCTCCAGGAGATCCCGCTTACACCGCAGTTGGAGCCAAGCTTCCGGGTGGAACACCCGGAAGAGGATGAACCCCGGCAGGCCCGCATCGGCACAGTGGTATGGGGGCTGATCGTGGTGGCGCTGGCAACACTGATCATTATTTCCACTCTCGGCTGGGTGACGCTGAACGGCACGTACGTGCTCATCGGCCTGATGATCGGAGCCGGTGCCGCCTTGGTGGTGGGCGGACTCCTTTCAACGCGCAAGGGTTCCTCGAAATCCAAGAAGCCCGCCGCGTGACCCGCCCGATCCACGTGACAAAGCAACCGCGACAGGGAAGTGTGTAGACATGGACAAGTTCTTCAGCATCGTCAGGGGCCTCGGCCTGAAGCGCGGACCACAACGCTGGCTGGGCGGCATTTGCGGAGGCATCGCCGCCAAACTCAGGGTGGATGTGGCTTACGTCCGGGTAGCATTCCTGCTTTTCTGCCTGCTTCCCGGGCCGGCTGTGGTGGTGTACATCCTCGGTTGGCTCATCCTGCCGGACCAGAACAACAAAATCGCCCTGGAATCCTTCCTCAGTCAACGCTCCCGGTAACCACCCGGGAGCAGAAGCGCCCCGCTGGCCGGCGGGGCGCTTCTGCTGGTTTCGACCATGTTTCCACTACCGCACACGCGGGCTAAAAAGTAACCATTTGTGTCCCACCCCACATGCCTGTCTACAATCATGGGGAGCTCAGCGTGGCGCTCTTGCACGTATTCCTCCAAGCCATGAGTGAGCAAACATGAAAATTGGCATTCTTACCAGCGGTGGCGACTGCCCCGGACTCAACGCAGTGATCCGCGGATCGGTCCTCAAAGGCATCGCCATCCACGGCCAGGAATTCGTGGGTTTCCGTGACGGATGGCGCGGCGTGGTGGAGGGCGACATCATCGACATCCCCCGCACCATGGTCCGCGGTATCGCCAAGCAGGGTGGAACCATCCTGGGAACTTCCCGGACCAACCCCTTCGAAAACGGCGGCGGCCCGGACGTCATCAAGGCCCACATGGAGCGCCTTGGCATCGATGCCATCATCGCCATCGGCGGTGAAGGAACCCTGGCCGCAGCCAAGCGCCTCACGGATGCCGGCTTGAAAATCGTTGGCGTACCCAAGACCGTGGACAACGACCTCGACGCCACTGACTACACCTTCGGCTTCGACACCGCCGTCCAGATCGCCACCGAGGCCATCGACCGCCTGCGGACCACGGGCGAATCCCACCACCGCTGCATGATCGCTGAGGTCATGGGCCGCCACGTCGGATGGATCGCCCTCCACGCAGGCATGGCAGCCGGTGCCCACGCCATCCTGATCCCGGAGCAGAAAGCCAGCATCGAACAGATCACCGAATGGGTGCAGGAGGCCCACGACCGCGGACGTGCGCCGCTGGTGGTTGTTGCAGAAGGCTTCGTCCCCGACCACATGGAATCCCCGCACTCCGAGCGCGGCCTGGATACCTTCGGCCGGCCCCGCCTCGGTGGAATCGCAGACCAGCTGGCCCCCGAAATCGAGGCCCGCACAGGGATTGAAACCCGCGCCACGATCCTCGGACACATCCAGCGAGGTGGCGTACCCACGGCCTACGACCGCGTCCTCGCGACCCGCCTTGGCATGGCCGCCATCGACTCCGTGGTGGAAGGCCGTTGGGGAACCATGGTGGCCCTCAAGGGCACGGACATCTCGCACGTCGGCTTCGAGGAAGCCCTGGGCAAGCTCAAGACCGTGCCGCAGCACCGTTACGACGAAGCGTCCGTATTGTTCGGCTAGGCTGAATCCATGACTCTGGAGCCCACGTCCGCTGCAATCATCCAGCTGGCGTGGGCCCGCCGTTTGGGTTTCGACGACGACGCTTTCGCCGGCGCCGCTGCCGCCCTCACCTCTGGTGGGACTGCTCCGGGCTCCCCCATCCGCAGGATGACCCGCGTTGATGACTCAGCGCGGGCAGTGGTGTTCCTGCGGTTGTTTGGCGTTTCGGCCTTGGTCGGCCCCCAGTGGGCGTTGGACGCAGCCGAGGATATCCCCGATACCGAGCTCGCCCAGCATGTGACCTTGTTGACCCTCACCCGTTCCCACGGCGGGCACGGACTTGGATCATCTGCGTTGTTTTTCGCCGATGACCTGCCCTTGCAGCAGCCCTCCGAGGACCTGACAGTCTCGCACGGCAACCCCGAAGCCATCACTCTGGAAGGACTGTGCCCGCCGGACGACGTGAATGAAGTGGGGCTACAGGGTCTGGAACACCGCTTCACCATCATGCATCCGGAAGAGGAACAGCCCACTCCAGTGGCGTGCGGAGCCTACGGCGAGTGGGAGGGCATCCTGGCCAACATGGGAGTGCTGGTCGCTCCCCCGTGGCGCAGACGCGGAATAGGAACGTTGGCTGCCTCCATCGCCGCCCACGAAGCACTCGCTGCCGGGCTGACCCTTCAATGGAAGGCCGACGTCAGCAACACCGGAGCACTCGCGATGGCACGCAGCCTTGGCTTCGCCACGGGCGGGCTCCACGCGAGCGTGCTCCTGGGCTGACTCCCCCGGGTCCGCCGTTCCCCCCGTTCTCCCGCGAGTTTTTGTACAGCTAATGCCCTTTAGAAGGCTTCTTAAGGGCATTAGCTGTACAAAAACTCCATAGGCTAGTGCTGGACTTGGGGGTTAGTTTCCTTGGCTTCGGCTACTTCGGCCTGCGGCGGCTTGGCGCCCCAGCCGGATACCGCCTTTGGCTTACCGAAGAACAAAGCGACGACGGCGGCCAGCAGGATCGCGCAGGCGGGCAGCAGGATGGACTGGCTCATCGCCGTCGAGAATCCCGCGTGCAGGAACTCCGGCAGGGTGCCGTCCATCGATGCCTCGCCGACAGGTGCTCCGGACGGTGCCGCCGGGAGCTCAGCTGCCAGACGCGACTGAATCAACGCAGCGATTGCGGCGGACCCGAGCACTGCACCGATCTGGCGCGTGGTGTTGAAGACGCCGGATCCAGCACCAGCCTGGCGCGGTTCCAGGTTGCGGGTGGTCGCATTGGACACCGGTCCCCAAATGAAGGCGTTGGCGATACCCTGCAGCGCGCTGGGCAACAGGAACATCCAGATGGGCGTGTCCGGGCCAAGCAACGAAGCAGTCCAGAAGAGGGCTCCGGACAGGCAGACCAGTCCGAATGCGGCGAACCAGCGGGGGTTGGCGCGGTCGATCAGCTTTCCCACGAACGGGGCCAGTGCGCCGGAGATGACTGCCATTGGAATCATGAGCATTGCCGACTGGGTGGGCGTCAGGCCCCGGACTGTCTGGTAATAGAAGATGGTGGGCAACGGGAAAGCCGTCACCGTGAAACCAACGGCCATGATGGTGGTGTTGCCCAGGGAGAAGTTCCGGTCCTTGAACAGGCCCAGGGGAAGCAGCGGTTCGCCGCCACGACGCTCCAGTATCCACTGCCAGAGAACAAAGACCACAAGGACTGCAAGGCCGGTGATGATCAGGCCCCAGACCGAGATGAATCCGTTGACCGTGCCCCACTTGTAGGTCTGGCCTTCCTGGATTCCGAAGACCAGCAGGAACATGCCCACGGCCGAAAGGACTACGCCAAGAATGTCGAACGAGTGGCTGTGCGTGGTCAGCTTGGGAACGAACCGGGTCACCAGGATGAAAGCCACGACGCCGATTGGAACGTTCACGAAGAAGATCCACTCCCAGCCGAGGCTGTCCACCAAAACGCCGCCCAGGATCGGGCCGACAAGCACTGCCATGCCTGCGGTTGCGCCCCACAGGCCCATGGCTGCACCGCGGCGGTCCGGGGGGAAGATACGCGTAATGACTGCCATGGTTTGCGGAGTCATCATGGCAGCACCGAAGCCCTGGACTGCCCTTGCAGCGATCAACATGGTCACGTCGCCGGAAAGGCCGCACCAGAGGGACGCCAATGTAAAGACGACCAGGCCCATCAGGTACAGGTTCTTGGGGCCGAAACGGTCACCCAGCCTGCCGGTAATGAGAAGTGGCACTGCGTAGGCCAGCAAGTAGGCGCTGGTTACCCAGATGACGGCGTTGATATCAGTGTTCAGGCCCTCCATGATCCGCGGATTCGCGACCGACACAATGGTGGTGTCGATAAGGATCATGAAGAAGCCAACCACGAGTGACCACAGCGCGGGCCAGGGTTTAGCTATGTTTTCCAAGGGGTTCCTTTGGCTTGTTTGAAAGTTCGGTAAGGGCAGGGCGGGGTTCGTCCCAAGGCAGCTGCCCCGTGCCCAACTCCTCCAGGAGACCGCGGATCCACGCGATCTCGGTTCGAAGCATGGCTTGTTGATAGGTGATGTCGATCCAGTACTTGCGGTCGAGCCCCTTGGCTGTGACGGCCTCCTCCGCGTGGAGCAGGAAGTCGAGCTCGGCGTTCAAGGCAACCACGCGCTCCTCCAGGAGGCCGGCCACCACATCCGCCGGAAGGTGATGGGCTTCGGCTATGGCATGGGGAAAGACGGGGTACTCGTTGATGGGCGTGGCCAGCATTGCCTGAAGCCGCGCGTCCAAGGCCGCGTGTCCCGCCTGGGTGATCCGGTAGGTGGTGCGTTCCGGACGCTTTCCTTCCCGGCCGGTCCCTGTTGCCTCCACGAGTCCGTTCTCCTCGAGCCGGCCCACTGCGTGATACAGCGTGCCCGGACGGACTTTGACCAGCCGGTCCTCATGGCGGGCCATGAGGACCTGGTACATCTCGTAGGGATGCATTGGCTGTTCGGCTAGAAGTGCCAACGACGCTACGCCAAGCGGCGTCAACCCAGCACTTTTGGCCATGGCCATCCCTTTCGTTGTGGTGTTATTCCACAACAACTATTCCACGTGGAATAGTTGGGTGCAAATAACCCCGGCTGTATCGACAACCGGGGTTACATGACGGGACTACTCAAGCCGGACAGATCAGCCGAGCAGTGCCAGGATTTCGGTCCGGGCAAACATCGTGGCGGCGTCGCGGGCGCTGGGCGTCCCGGCGTCGGGATCCGCTCCCGCGTCCAACAACACCCTGGCCACACCCACATATCCCTTGAAAACGGCACCGGCAAGCGGTGTCTGGCCACGATCATTGGGGGCGTTGACGTCGGCACCATGGTGGATGATCAGCTGCACGGCGTCCTCGTGCCCATGGTAGGCGGCAAGCATCAGGAGGGAGTCCCCGGCGGCGTTGGTGAGGGTAGCGGGGGCTCCCGCGTTCAAATAGCTCCTCAGCAATTCGGCATTGCCTTCGCGCGCGGCATCGAACAAAGCGTGCGCGAGGGCCAACGCCTCTTCGTCGGGGCCGGCGTCGGTGCTTGCGGCGTCGGTGCCATCAGTCTGGCTCATCGGTGGGGTCCCTTCAGGAATCCGGTCTGTCGCCCGACAACCTGACCGGCGTCGGGGGCAACGATCACTTCCTGGGCTGCGACGTACGGCTCCTCGCCGTCCATGACCGTCAAGGTTTCCTCCGCCGAAACGGACCGCTTGATCACGGCCAAGGCCACAGGTCCCATCTCGAAGTGCTGCGCCACCGATGTCAGAGTACCCACCTTGCGTTCCCCGGCAAAGACAACACTGCCGACCGCCGGCAAGGTGTGCTGGGAACCATCGAGTTGCAGGAACACCAGACGGCGCGGCGGGTGTCCAAGGTTGTGCACACGCGCAATGGTTTCCTGCCCCTTGTAGCAGCCCTTGTTGAGGTGGACAGATGTCCGGATCAGGTCCAGTTCATGCGGAATGGTCTTGTCGTCGGTTTCCGCCCCGAGGCGCGGACGCCATGCCGCAATCCGGAGGGCGTCGGCTGCCATCGCGCCGGCCAGCGGCAGGCCTTCGACGGCGGCCTCAAGTTCCGCTGCCGGGACCAGGTATTCGAACCATGGACGGTCAAGACCCGGATGCGACTCTTCCGGGACCAGGCTGTACGAGTATCCGCCCGGAGACACCCGCGGCCACGGGTCTTCCCACACGAGGCGGCCGGCACAGCGGTCCACCGGCTTGGTCGACCCAACCACGGCCCATTCCCCGGAGACATCGGCGATCTCCACGCGGAGCATGAACTTCATCTTGTTCAGCCATTCGGCCAAGGGCTCCGCTTCAGCGGCTTCGACGATCAGCCAGGTTGTGCCGCCGTCGTCAATGACACGCGCATCAAACTCGATGCGGCCCTGGACGCTGAGCAGCAGCAGCTCGCTGGCGACGTTGGGCTGCAGGTTTGTCAGCTGCTGCGAGGACAGGGTGTTGAGCCAGCTGAGCCTGTCGGGACCGGACACCGTGACCACGCCACGGTGCGAAAGATCCACGACGGCGGTGCCTGCCGCCAAGGCGCGCTGCTCGCGCAACGGTTCGCCGTAGTGGGCAGCGACGCCGGCATCCAGGCCGGTATCTTCGACCGCGCCAGGGCGCGACAACAGAGGGCTCTTGTAAGTCATATGTAGTAGAAGTCCTAGGGGCTTTGAGGTATTCCAGACCGGGACAATCCGGGTCAGCGGTATTCGGGATTTTCGAAATCGAACCGGGTTCCGGCTTTCCATTCCTGCGGCAGGTTGCCGTAGGCGGGAATGCCCCCGGCATCGCGCAGGAGCTTGGCCATATGCAGCAGGTTCCAGGTCATGAAGGTGGTGTTCCTGTTAGTAAAATCACTTTCCGGCCCGCCTGATCCTTCATCGAGGTAGCTGGGTCCAGGGCCTACGGGGCCGATCCAGCCGGCATCCGCCTGCGGCGGGATGGTGAATCCGATGTGCTGGAGGCTGTAGAGGACGTTCATGGAACAGTGCTTGATGCCGTCCTCGTTGCCCGTGATCAGGCAACCGCCAACCTTCGGATAGAACGCCCACTGGCCCTTGCTGTTGAGCTCGCCGGAATGGGCGTAGAGGCGCTCGATCAGTTTCTTGGTTTGGGATGAGTTATCGCCCAGCCAGATGGGACCGGCGACCACCACGATGTCCGCCTCCCGGACAGCGGGATACAGCTCAGGCCACTCGTCCGTCTTCCACCCATGCTCACGCATGTCCGGGTGGACACCGCTGGCGATGTCATGATCCACAGTGCGGATGAGGCGGGTGGTGACGCCTTGTTTCTCCATGATGTCCCGGCTGATCCGGATCAGCCCGTCAGTGTTGCTGAGCTGCGGGGAGGGCTTCAGGGTGCCGTTGAAAAAGAGCGCCTTGAGGCCCTCGTAACCCTGCGGTTTGTCGGTCACTGCCTGCTCCTTCTGCCGTTGCTGCATGGAACGTTTGGCGAACCCCGAGGGCCAGGAAACCTGGGTTATCAGACCTGGGTCAGGAGACCTTATGCAGGAACGCCGATGCGTGGGCTTCGAGGGTCTTGCCGTTGGCTGCGACATCCCAACGCCACAGGAGGTTGCCGTCCACCAAACCGAAGATCCGGGTGGCTGCAGTGTATTCCTTGGAATGACTTCCGCGCATCACCATGTCAGTGCTCAGTTGGATCTGGGGTCCCTTGATCTGACCGTAGTAAAGCTCGGTGATCCCGCCGGGGTGGGCTATCGATACTGAGATATCGAAGCCGCCATCCTTGTTGCGGCGTGCTTCGACTTCGTCGGCCGTCTTGAGCACGGGGACGATGTCGGCCGGAATCAGCCCGGGGCCGCAGTCGCCTTCCTCAAGCTTCCGTTCCAGCGCCCAGAAACCGGTCTCCACCGTCAACGGGCGCAACTTTGCGCCGGCGTCGTCGCTGATCCAGGTTTCAGCCCGGTACTGCAAGTACGGCAGGCCGTTGTGGGTGAAGGAAACGTGCTGGACGAAGTGTTCCGAATCCTCGTCGCCGCTGCCAAGCCGGCCGCGGCCCTCCCACTCACCAATGAGCCAGGAAAGGGGAACGAGTTCGGGCGTCAGATCTGTGGGGATCTCAATAGGCACGACAGTTACCTCGGTTGGGCTGCAGGGTCAGAAGGTTTACTTCTGGCCCTTGAAAAGGCGGTAGACAACGAATCCTGCAAACCACGCCATGGCGACGCTGGCAAGGCCAAGGAGAACGAGGAAGAAGATTTCATATGCGAGTACAGACATGATGCCATCCTAACCGTTAGTAGATGAGTAGTTTGTCTATGAAGTACGCCAAGGCACCCACGGCCCAGACCGGGGCGACTCCCATGCCCACAGCTGCTGCGATGTTGAGCCGACCACGCCGCAGAGTAGTCATGCGCCGGAAACACACCAGCACCGAACCCACGACCACGCCTACCAAGGCAGCGGGCAGGACGGCGATGTCGGAGAAAACAAGGCCAGCCAGCGGACCCATGAGGCCCGCCATTACCACACCAAGCGGCGCTACTATGCGGTCCGGCCAACGGATGATGCCTACCAGGAGCGCAACTGCCGCGCTCAGGCCTGCCACCAGGACCATTTCCTTGACGCCGTTGAACCTTGCGCTGGCTATCCAGCCGGCACCGAGACAGTTCAGCAGCACACCGGCGCTGCAACCGAGCGTGGACTCCAGGCGCTGCGCCTGGCCTGTACCGCGGACCAGCTGGACAACGAAAACGGCCATCACGCCGAGGGCAACAAAAGCCGGCGTCCCCTCAAGGAAGCCCGGGGCCGGAAGGTACGCAGCTGCTACTGCCGAGCCCGCGCCGGACAGTCCGATGACAGCTGCCAGCGTCTTCTTGGCCGGAACTCCAAGAAAGTGGGGCCAACCGATGCCCACCGCTGCCGAGGCTGCGATGCCCACCCCCACCATGACTTCCCGGGAAACAAAGGTGCCGGCCACGATGGCCGTGAGCGCCACGAGTCCGAATACCCCGATGCTCCAAGACTTCACTATGTCCCCGACCTCACTCCGATGCGCCCTCTACGGCCTCCCGACAATCCTGCCCTATACCGGACCAATATGTCGTAATTGCCCTGCCCGCCCGTCACGAATCCCTGTGTCGCAGGGCACTGATGGGTATACTCAGACATCAACAGCGCACTGCGCCGGCCACGATCCCGTCACAACGGGAAAGGGCCGGAAGGCGCTGGGACCGGCCGGTGAAACTCCGGCTTCGACGCCCGATGATGCGCGTACAGCCCATTGGAGGAACTATGTCGCACATCCTGCTCCTGACGAACAGCACCGGCTCATCGGTGGACATTCTGCCTGCCTTGGAGTTGTTGAACCACCGTGTGCACATCCTCCCGGCAGAACCGACCGCCTTGCTCGAAACCGACCCCACGGACATCGTTTTCCTGGATGCCCGCAAGGACCTGGTGGGAGCCCGCTCGTTGACGCAACTGCTCAAGGCAACAGGACTGAGCGCCCCCTTGATGCTGATCTTGACGGAAGGCGGCATGGCTGCCGTTTCTTCGGCTTGGGCCGTGGACGACATCGTGCTCGACTCCGCCGGACCGGCCGAGGTGGAAGCCCGTATCAGGCTCGCCATGGCGCGTGCTGTACCCGGCGAAGAGGAGACCCAAACGGAGATCCGGGCCGCCGGCGTCGTAATCGACGAAGCCAGCTATACCGCCCGTGTCAGCGGCCAGCCGCTGAACCTGACATTCAAGGAGTTCGAGCTCCTCAAGTACCTGGCGCAGCATCCTGGCCGGGTCTTTACCCGCCAACAGTTGCTGACCGAAGTCTGGGGTTACGACTACTACGGCGGCACGCGCACGGTGGATGTCCACATCCGTCGACTTCGGGCCAAGCTGGGCGTGGACCACGAAAACCTCATCAGCACGGTCCGCAACGTCGGATACAGGCTTACGCTGGTGCGGTTGCCCGACGACGAACTCTCCGAAGCCTGAGACGCAGCTTCAACAGAAAAGGCCGGGATCCCTACGGACCCCGGCCTTTTCTTTGCTGCATTGGTGGAGGACATACGGGTCGAACGTATCGAGGCCACCCCACTGGTGGATCCCCCCTGTACCCGGCCAAAGCCGAATGAGATAACGACACTACAGCCGTTGCGCCGGGACTTCAAATCACGGGGATTGCCCGGGGCGTATAGCCTTGCATCATGAGTCACGCGCACCCGGAGAACTGGCCCGTACTGATCATCAAAGGCGCTGTGGACGGCGAACTCCTCAAGGACTTCAAGAGCCTCACCGCCGCGGCCGAGGAGTCGGACGGAAATCCGCCCCTGTCCGAGCAGACCTTGGTCATGCTGCGGGGAGCCGACGCAGGTGACCATTCGGTACTGTCCTTCGCGCTATACGCCCCGGATGAGGACTCCGATCCGGCGACGGCAGAAGACCTGGCGGGAATCGCCGTCGTCGTTGAAGCTCCGGACGGAAGCGGCGTGTTGGAGCTGGCCGTCCACCCCAGCTACCGCAACCAGGGGGTGGCCGGGCGGCTTCTGGACGCTCTTCAACAGCAACGCAGCCTTAAAGGCCTGAGCGCATGGTCGCACGGCAACCACGAGGCCGCCGCCCAACTGGCCACCCGGTACGGTTATGGTCCGGTGCGGGAGCTGCGGAAGATGCGGTTGATGTCCTCGACCTCCGCGCTGCCCGACGCCGGCCTCCCGCAGGGGGTTTCGATTCGCACCTTCGTGCTGGGCCAGGATGAGCAGGCCTGGCTGGCGGCCAACCGGGCAGCCTTTGCGCACCACCCGGAGCAGGGAGCACTGACCCTCGCAGACCTTGAGGCACGCAAGGCCGAGGACTGGTTCGATCCCGAAGGTTTCCTCCTGGCGGTCAATGACGCCGGTGAACTCCTTGGATTTCACTGGACGAAAATCCACCCCCGGCAGGGTACACACCCGGAAATCGGCGAAGTCTACGTGGTAGGCGTGACCCCGGCTGCGCAGGGTTTGGGGCTTGGCAAGGCCCTTACCGTAGCCGGAATCCGGCATCTCCAGGACAAGGGCCTCCATGCGGTGATGCTGTACGTCGATGCCGATAACGAAGCTGCCGTGGCCCTATACCAGAAACTCGGCTTCGTCCGCTGGGACACCGATGTGATGTACGGTCCTCTGACGAAAAACTAGCCTGGCTGGATCGCCTGGGGGAAAGGCTGCGACTTCAGGGATTCGGATACCGCGATTGCTTGTAATGTGGGAGACAAACCCAGTCCTGAGCTTAGGAGAGCCCCATGCAGCCGGACCCCGTCGGCATCGCCGGATCCACCTCTAAGGGGGCCACGCTGCCCTCACGCTTCGGATCGTCGGAAGTACCGGCCTCGCGTGCCACCCAGGACCGCATAGACATCCCCGAATTCGCGCCGAGCCTGCAGCCCGAAGGCGACATCTCACCGGACCGTTTCCTTGACCGCGAGCTCAGTTGGCTTGCCTTCAACTCCCGTGTCCTGGAACTGGCCGAGGATCCCGATCTGTTCCTGCTTGAGCGGGTCAACTTCCTCTCGATCTTCGCTTCCAACCTGGACGAGTTCTTCATGGTCCGGGTGGCCGGCCTCAAACGGCGCATCGCCACGGGCCTGGCAGTGCCTTCCCCTGCCGGACTCAGCCCCATCGAGGTGCTGGAACAGATCGGTGAAGAGGCCCACAAGCTGCAGGAACGCCACGCCCGCGTCTTTGCCGAGCAGATCAGGCCGGCCCTGGCCTACGAACACATCCACCTCATGCACTGGGATGAGCTCGATGACGACGCCCGCCACCGGATCAGCGCCATGTTCCAGGAGAAGGTCTTCCCCATCCTGACTCCCCTGGCGGTGGACCCGGCACACCCCTTCCCCTACATCTCAGGGCTTTCGTTGAACCTGGCTGTGATTGTCAGCAACCCCATCAGCGACAAGGAACTCTTTGCCCGCGTCAAGGTTCCGGACCAGCTGCCGCGCCTCATCTCCGTGGACGGACCCCGCGCAGGCGCCATTCCCGGCCGTGTTGCCCGCTTCATCGCGCTGGAAGAAGTCATTGCTGTCCACCTGGACAAGCTCTTCCCGGGCATGGAAGTCCTGGAGCACCACACCTTCCGTGTGACCCGCAACGAGGACCTGGAAGTTGAAGAGGACGACGCCGAGAATCTGCTGCAGGCTTTGGAGAAGGAACTGCTGCGCCGCCGTTTCGGTCCTCCCGTGCGCCTGGAAGTGACCACGGACATCAACCCGAACATCAAGGCCCTCCTCATCCGGGAACTCGGCGTCGAAGAGTCCGAGGTCTACTCCGTGCCCGCGCCACTGGATCTTCGTGGGTTGTCCGCGATCAGCAGCATTGACCGCGCCGATCTCCACTACCCGAAGCACGTTCCGCACACCTCGCGTTACCTCAACGAGTCCGAGACCTCCAAGGCCGCGAACGTCTTCGCGGCGATGCGGCGCAGGGACATCCTTCTCCACCACCCCTATGACTCCTTTTCGACCTCGGTGCAGGCGTTCCTGGAGCAGGCCGCGGCGGATCCCAAGGTCCAGGCCATCAAGCAGACGCTTTACCGGACGTCCGGCGACTCCCCGATCGTGGACGCGTTGATCGACGCCGCCGAGGCCGGCAAGCAGGTTCTGGCACTGGTGGAGATCAAGGCCCGCTTCGACGAGCAAGCCAACATCTCCTGGGCCCGAAAGTTGGAACAGGCCGGCGTCCACGTGGTGTACGGGATCGTTGGCCTGAAGACCCACTGCAAGTTGTCACTTGTTGTCCGCCAGGAAGTCGATGGCCTGCGCCGCTACTGCCACATCGGTACGGGCAACTACCACCCCCGCACCGCCCGTTACTACGAAGACCTTGGCTTGTTGACGGCCAACGAACAGGTGGGCGAGGACCTCTCCAAGCTCTTCAACCAGTTGTCCGGCTATGCACCGAAGTCCACATTCAAGAGACTGCTGGTGGCGCCCCGCTCCGTCCGTGCAGGCCTGGTGGACCGGATTGAAACCGAGATCCGCAACGCCCGTGCCGGCATCCCCGGCCTGGTGCAGATCAAGGTCAACTCCATGGTCGACGAGGCCATCATCGACGCCCTTTACCGCGCCTCGCAGGCGGGCGTAAAGGTCGACGTTGTGGTGCGTGGCATCTGCTCCCTCCGCCCGGGCGTTCCCGGCCTGAGCGAGAACATCACCGTCAGGTCGATCCTGGGCCGCTTCCTTGAACACTCCCGCGTGTTCGCCTTCGGCAATGGCGGTGACCCCGTGGTGTACATCGGTTCGGCCGACATGATGCACCGCAACCTGGATCGCCGTGTGGAGGCCCTGGTGCAGCTTGCCAGCAAGGAGGACATCACGACGGTCATGGACCTGATGCGCCGCTACGTAGACGACGGAACGGCCAGCTGGCACTTGGACAACCAAGGACACTGGACCAGGCACCACCTGGATGAGAACGGCAAGCCGCTGCTGGACATGCAGTCCTGGTTGCTGGAGTCGCGCTCCCGCCAGCGCGCGTCGGCTCGTAGATAAGGACTGAATTGAACAGCGATACTCCCGTGGAGGATCAGACAGACCACCCCGGCGAGCCGGTGGCCGTTGTGGCTGCCGGCGCCATTCCCTGGCGCGTGAACAAGGGCGCCTTGGAGGTTTTGTTGATCCACCGGCCCCGCTACGACGATTGGTCGTGGCCCAAAGGAAAGCTCGACGCCGGGGAAACAGTTCCCGAGTGCGCCGCGCGTGAAGTGTGGGAAGAGATAGGTCTCCGCGCACCGCTGGGTATTCCCCTGCCTGCCATTCACTACCACGTATCCGCCGGCCTGAAAGTGGTCCAGTACTGGGCTGCGAAGGTCAACGGCGAACCACTGCGTCCCGACGGCAAGGAAGTAGACAGCGTGATGTGGTGCAGCCCTGACCGGGCAGCGTCCTTCCTCAGCAACCCCACTGATGTGAAGCCCCTGGAGTATCTGGAGAAGGCCCACGTCCGCGGCGAGTTGGACACCTGGCCCCTGATTTTGATCCGTCACGCGAAAGCCAAGCCGAGGTCCTCGTGGACCAAGGCAGAGGGTGACCGTCCATTGGCGGCCACGGGTCAACGACAGGCAGTTGCCGTGCAGCGCCTCCTGAACGTCTGGAAGCCCCAACGGCTGGTCTCCAGCCCGTGGGCACGCTGCGTGGCAACCATCGCGCCCTATGCCAAGGCTTCGGGGGCCAAGGTCAAGTTGGTGGAGGCCCTGACCGAGCACAACCACCAGCGCTCCCCCAAAAAGACTGCAGCGGCCGTCGAGGCGTTGTTCGACAAGCAGCTTCCCGTCGCGGTGTGTACGCACCGGCCAGCCCTGCCCACTGCGTTGAAGCAATTGGCCCAGCACATGCCACAAAACCTGCGCGCCCTCCTGCCCATTGCGGACCCTTTCCTGACCCCAGGCGAGGTCATCGTGTGCCAGGTGGCGCGGGGATCAGAGCGGAAGATCGTCTCCGTGGAGCAGGTCAAGCCTTTCGACGACTAAGGCGCGCCGTGGTTGACCCCCCGGGCTTTGTATCAAATACTTGACACATTGATTCGAAGACTTTGGGGGGTCTTTACGTTGTCTTTCTACCTGCCACCGCTCCTGCTCCTTGGACCCTTGGTTGGCGCCGTGCTCGTCTACCTTTTCCTCAGGGTCCAGGTCTGGTCCAAGCCCGATGCCAAGTCCATCGAATCCCATGGGTTGTGGGTCGGCATTATCGGCTGGATGGCCAGTTCCCTCCAGGGAGCCATGAGCACGGGCATCCTCAAGGCGAACCCGTCGACATCGAACATACCCACTGCTGCGGATCAGATATTCACGGCCCTCGCTTGGCCCGTCCTCGCGGCATTGACCGTTCACGCCTTGGGCCAGTGGAGCTATCCGGCACCGAAGGCACCCCGCAGGTTTGCAGAGTTGAGGGTCAGGAGAATCCGTGACTTCCTGCCGCGAAAACTCACTTTCTGGACGGCCGGCATCTTCGTCTACGCCGCCATCGCCATCGCCTCGATCTCAACAATGCCCGCCTACGCTCCTGTATTTCCCGACACGACACCCCGGCAGTTCCCGGAATACAACACCGGCTACGTTGGGCAGGGACAGGACGGCAGGATCGCGGGTTCGGAACTGGCCGGGTGGCTTGGTGGCGCCCTGCTGGTACTCGCAGTGGGTACGTGGCTGGTTCTGGTACTCATCGCACGGCGCCGCCAACTTGAAACCCTCAGCAGCGAGGACAACCTCACGCTCCGGGCCATCGCGGCCAACCGCCTGCTGCGAACCGTATCCACCATTGCTGCGGGATTGGCGTCCATCGCCGGCAACTACGCCGCCCTTCCAGCGCCGGGTGCCACGTGGCAGTCGTCATGGTTCAACGCCCTCGGAGCAGTAAACATGGCTGTGCTGCTGGTCATGTGGTGGTGGAAGGTGCCCGTTCTTCCCTCCCTCCAGGCAGCCAAGAGATCCATCAGCGGCACCGCTCTTCGCGCCGATCCCCGCACGCACGGCGCAGCGAAACTCAGTGTGTCCCTTGGTGCGGCGCTGGGAATCGCCGGCGTCTTGCCGCTTCTGACCTTGGTGCTGTGGTTCGGTTTCATACCGGCATATGGCCAGGGACCCATCACCCCAGTCATCGTCGTCTCGGTCACCGCGGCATTGGTCCTACTCACCATTGCCGCAGGCGAGCTGTTGATTGCCCGCAACTACGGGGATCCCGACGCACCCTTGGCTTGGCCGCGGCAGGCAGTATCGAGGGGACTGCTCACCTTCACCATCGTTTCGGCCGCCGTTTTTGCCATAACCATGGTCATGACCTCCATTGCCCAGGCACTCCTGGTCGGGCCACCTACCTGGCCGGCCTACCTCGCCCTCACGTTTGGGGTTGGGCTGGTGGGTGCCGCCGCGATCCTGGCCACGCGCCGACGTCGTGGGCTTCCCGAACCCGAGGACAGCGGCGGACTTGATGCCGCGCTGCGCGCCATCACGATGTTCAGGATCGTCCGGACCCTCGCGGCCTTCCTCCTTGCACAGTCCGCGGTGATGCTGCTGGGCAACGCCGACGCGTGGGGAACCTTGTTCCCGGCGTTCAGTCGACTGGGACCGAGTCCTGTCTACATGGCAGGAGTCGTCCTTGCCGTTGCGGCCATCGCCGCCGCGGTCACGCCCGTCCGGAGCCTTTTCCGGAACGTTCCCCGCAGTGAGCACGCACCGAGCGCGGAACGCGCCCAATGACCGCCGGGATCACGATCGACCTCGCGGACCCCGTCCCGCCCTATGAGCAGATCCGCAGGCAACTCAGTTCGTTGATCGCCGTCGGGGTGCTGGAGCCTGGTAGCCGCCTGCCCACCGTGCGCAGCCTTGCCGCGGACCTCGGGATCGCAGCCGGGACGGTAGCGCGGGCCTATAAAGAACTCGAGCAGTCCGGACTGATTGAATCACGACGCCGGAACGGGACTGTCGTCCTCGGCCCGCCTGCTGTCTCGGACGGCTCGGCTGGCGCAGACGCGGCGGTGATTGCCGCCGTCGACGGCTTGATCCGGACGGCGCGGCGCGCGGGACTGGGTGACGAATCGCTCATCGATCTCCTGCGAGGACGGCTAGCGTTTAACCGGCGTGGTACAAGTAAGCTTGAACCGTGATCCCCACCCCTTATGAAGACCTCCTGCGCGATGTCATGGCCAACGGCACGCACAAATCCGACCGCACCGGCACGGGAACGCGCAGCGTTTTTGGCCGTCAGCTGAGGTTCGATCTTGCCGAGAGCTTTCCGCTGATCACCACCAAGCGGGTCCATTTCAAGTCTGTCGCAGTGGAACTCCTGTGGTTCCTGCGGGGAGACTCGAACGTGAAGTGGATGCAGGATCAGGGCGTGTCCATCTGGGACGAATGGGCGGACGCCGACGGCGAGCTCGGTCCCGTTTACGGTGTCCAGTGGCGCAGCTGGCCCACCCCGGATGGCGGCCACGTCGACCAGATCTCCGAGGTCATGAAGAGCCTCGCCGCGAACCCGGATTCCCGGCGGCACATTGTCTCCGCATGGAACGTTTCCGAGCTCAAGGACATGGCGCTGCATCCGTGCCACGCGTTCTTCCAGTTCTACGTGGCGGACGGCAAGTTGTCCTGCCAGCTGTACCAGCGCTCCGCCGACACCTTCCTGGGCGTCCCGTTCAACATCGCGTCCTACGCACTCCTGACGCTCATGGTGGCCCAGCAGCTGGGCCTGGAACCCGGCGAATTCGTGTGGACCGGCGGCGATGTGCACGTCTACGACAACCACGTGGAGCAGGTGACCGAGCAGCTCAGTCGCGAGCCGTACGAATACCCGCAGCTGAAGATCCTCCGCAAGCCGGACTCCATCTTCGACTACACCCTTGATGACTTCGAGGTAGTGGGCTACCAGCACCACCCAACCATCAAGGCGCCGATCGCGGTATGAGCGACTCTTCCTCCGCCCCGGACCAGCTCCCCGGCGTCATCTTCACCCAGGAAACCGCTGCCAACATGACTGGCATCGGCATGATCTGGGCCCAGACCACGTCCGGCGTCATCGGGAAGGACGGCACCATGCCGTGGCAGCTGCCCGAGGACATGAAGCACTTCAGCCAGGTCACCACCGGACACCCCGTCATCATGGGCCGCCGGACCTGGGAATCGTTTCCCCCGAAATACCGCCCCCTCCCGGGCCGCACCAACATCGTGGTGACCCGCAACGAAAAGTGGGCGTCCTCGCCCGAGGCCCAGGGCGCCGTCGTTGTTTCTTCACTGGACGAGGCACTGCTGGAATCCCAGTTTGCGCCGGGCGGCCAAAAGGTGTGGATCGTCGGCGGCGGGGAGATCTACCGCCAGTCCATGGGCATCGCCAACATTGCAGTCATCACCATCATCGACACCGATGTGGAAGGTGACACCTATGCACCCGAACTCGGCGATGACTGGACCTTCGACACCGTTGCGCCCGCCGAAGGCTGGCTCACCTCCAAGAACGGCACCAACTACCGGTTCACCACGTGGCGCCGGAACGAAAGCTAGGAAAGCCCACATGCTGAAAAAACCCGAAACCCTCTTCGTGCTGGGCTACATGCTGCTGCCGCTCTTCGCACTGCTCTCGGCCATTGTCGGGCTCACCATGATTCTTGGGGGCAACAAGATCGTGGGCATCATCGTCCTTGTCGTTGTCACGCAGGTGTTCACCTTTGGGGCGTTCTTTGCCCTGCGCAAGCGCAAGGCCGCTTTGCTGCAGGAGCACGACGCACTGCAAGGGCCCGACGCCGGGCTCTAGGCTTGCGCTTGCGGCTTGCGGCTTGCGCGGGGCGGGGTACTTGTCCCCATCGCGGGCTCTTGCTTGGCCACGTAGGGTGGGCTGGACCGCAGAAGCGGCGTTTTAGACAGACTTGGGGGCTGTAGTGGCAGGAAGCTTTTGGGGCGCAGATGTGGCGCAGTTGCGCACCCTCGCGCAGCAGTTCAGCTCGGCGTCGGAGCAATTACTCCAGCAATCGTCGCTGTTGACCAACCAGATCAATAACAACCCAACGTGGAAGGGCAACGACGCAAGCGCCTTCCGTTCCGATTGGAACGGGAACCACCGGGCGCAGTTGATGCAGTCGGCTTCCTTCCTGAAGAAGGCGTCCAAGGATCTCCTGGCCAACGCCACCGAGCAAGAGCGCTCCAGCGATGCCGCACCCGGCTCCGGTGGTGGGCCGCTGCCGGTGGGCCCAGGCCCAGGGTCCAAAGACAACCCCTGGGGACCCGACTGGTTGGCAAAGGGTTCGCCGTTCCGCGATGCGTGGGGGCTCAGAGGCCAGATCAAGGCCGGCTTCGACCTGCCGAAGAATGTCTTTGGGTTGGCCGCCATGAGCGCCAAGGGCCTGGATGCTTTTAAGAACGCAGCTGAATGGAGCAAACTTCCCTCGCGCAGCGTCACCTATAACCTCTTCGACTCCGCTACCGACCTGCTGGGATTGAAGAATCTCCAGAAGTACGTTCCTGCCCTCAACAAGTTTGGCGGCGTGTTCGAGGAAAGCAAATGGCTTTTCAAAGGCCAAGGATCCGTCATGGAGAGTCTTGGCAAAGGCGGCCTGGGTCGGGGCTTGGGATGGTTGGGCGTTGGTCTCAACGCCTTCGACACCGTGAAGTATGCTGCGGAGGGAAAGACCGGCGACGCCGTATGGTCTGGCGCTAAAACAGCGCTGGCCGTGGGGAGCTTCCTTCCCCCTCCGGCTGGGACCGTTTGCGCAGTGGTCAGTGCCGGGATTGCCATTTACGAAATTCCTGCAGTCAAGGAGTTCGTCAATGGAGCGGCAAAGAACATTGCCGATGGTGTGACCAGCGCGGTCAAGGACCCCGGAAAATTTGTGGCAGACACGGCTAAGAATCTTGCCGACCTTGGTAAGGGCGCGGCATCGTTCCTGGGAATCGGTTAGTGGACAGAGGAGCTGAAGGATGACAATCACATCGCCCGAGGAAACGGATTCCGCCATAGGCTTCGGTTTCGCAGAAATTGCTTTCATGCTCAGGATGTTCGACACCGCCGCAGCAAGGAAATCCGCAGAAGTATTTCGCCTCGAAGCCGAAGTGGCCACAGAACGGCTATGCGTTGCCGGTGGCTCCTCGCTGCTGGCCAAGGGTTTCGCCAGCGTCCAGGAAGACCTGGAGTTGCAAGGACCCGCAGTTGCGGTGGCCTACGCCTTGGCCAAGGCGCACCGGTGGACTGAAATCAGCCTGAACACCTCCGAATCCACTGACACCGTGGTTCATCTGGAGTCCGATGACGTCTCTCTGCTCCTCCAGCCACGGACCCTGGAAACTTGGTTCGTGTTTGCCCAGGACCCCGCCGTGCCCGGGGCAGCGGCCGAGCTCTCGATCATCGAAGAACACGTGCGCAACAACCCCGGAGGAACTGCCTTCCTCCGGGCCAGGACCATCGACGGCGAGGACCACCTGCTCATCAGGCCCGATGCCGGCGGCTGGGCCGTAGGCAAGGTACCGGATCCCACCAAAGATGTTGTGGAAACTCCAGGCCTGGACACCAGCGGACTCTTGGACTCGATCCTGGCGACACGAGGCGAAGCAAGCAAATGAATCAACCAGACAGTCGTCGCGGACGCCGGAAGGGATACTACGCGCGGCAGATCGAGGCCGAGGCTGAACGCCAAGGCCTCACAGTTGAAGAATACGGAGTCTACAAAGGGGACGTCGGCAGTGCCGTCAAACCCATCAACTCAGCGGGCGGACTTCTATTTCTCAGCATCCTGATCTCGCTGATCATGGCGTTTGTAGGCGTACTGATGGTGAAGCTTTTTGTCGATGGCACCGAAGAAATCAATTGGGTACAGGTTGTCTTCACCATTGTCCTCGGCCTCTGGCTCGTCCCCACGGCCTGGTTCCTCTACTTCAAGGAACGCAAAGCTTCGCGCCTTAGGAAGCAGAACGGTAAAACCATCGAACTGCCAACCCGCCGCAACACTCCCCGCGACTGAGTCCGCTCAATCGCTGCGGCGGGAGCCGGCGTCGTGCTTTGCGTGCGTGACGTAACCAACAGCGGCTCTCTGCTCCAAAAGTTTAGACTTGGGGAATGACTACAGCAGCTAATCCGTCCGTAGGACTGGTCGGTTGGCGTGGCATGGTTGGTTCCGTCCTGATGCACCGCATGCAGGAAGAGAACGACTTCGCCAACATCAACCCGGTATTTTTCTCCACCTCGAACGCAGGAGGTGCCGCCCCGTCCTTCGCTGATGGGGCCGGCAAGCTCGAGGATGCGTTCGATATTGAGACGCTTGCCAAGCTGCCGATTATCGTCACCGCCCAGGGCGGCGATTACACCAAGCAGGTTCACGGCGAACTCCGCAGTCGCGGCTGGGACGGCCTCTGGATCGACGCTGCTTCCACCTTGCGCATGAACGATGACTCGATCATCGTGCTGGACCCCATCAACCGCGACGTGATCGACGCCGGGCTGTCCGGCGGCGTGAAGGACTTCATCGGCGGAAACTGTACGGTTTCCTGCATGCTGATGGGCCTCGGCGGCCTCTTCAAGAACAACCTCGTGGAGTGGGGTACGTCCATGACGTACCAGGCCGCCTCCGGCGGCGGCGCACGCCACATGCGCGAACTCCTGAACCAGTTCGGCACCCTCAACAACGAGGTCAGCAGCGAACTCGAGGATCCGGCGTCGGCCATTCTTGAGATCGACCGCAAGGTCCTCGCCACCCAGCGCACCGGCGTCGACGCCACCCAGTTCGGCGTCCCGTTGGCCGGTTCGCTGATTCCGTGGATCGACGCGGACCTCGGCAACGGCCAGTCCAAGGAAGAGTGGAAGGCCGGTGTTGAGACCAACAAGATCCTCGGCACATCCAAGGGCGCCGCGGGCAAGGAACACATCGCCATGGACGGGCTCTGTGTCCGCATCGGTGCCATGCGTTCGCACTCGCAGGCCCTGACGCTGAAGCTGCGGGAAGACCTGTCCGTCACGGAGATCGAGAACCTCCTGGCCAAGGACAACGAGTGGGCCAAGGTGGTGCCCAACACCAAGGAAGCCTCCATGGCGGACCTGACCCCGGTTGCCGCTTCGGGCACCCTGGACATCCCGGTTGGCCGTATCCGCAAGCTCGAAATGGGTCCGGAGTACATTAGTGCCTTCACCGTGGGCGACCAGCTCCTGTGGGGTGCAGCCGAACCCCTGCGCCGCATGCTCAACATTGTGACGGGCAAGCTCTAAGCTTCGCGTCCATCGTCCCTAACCCGCTGTTCCGTTGCTGCCCTGCAACGGAACAGCGGGTTTTCGACGTTCTGGCCGCGACAAGGCAGTCTTCACTCGCCGCTCCACTTCCCACGGCCTGCCGAGGTCCTGCCACTCGATTCGGATAACGTCCCAGCCCAAGGCTTTGAGTGCTTTCTCGCGTCTGCGTTCCTGAAAGACCACCTCGTCAGTGGGCGCATAGTCGAAGTACTTGGTGCGGCCGTCGAACTCGAGAATGACTTTGCTGTCCGGCCATCCGAAGTCTCCGCGGTAGCGACCGATGGGAGTCTCGACTTCGAGCTGAAGCACGAATCCCGGAATTCCCAGCCTCTCCAAAAGAGCACGCGTCCGCGTCTCGCCCACAGATTCGGAACGGCCATCCATCGCGTCCAGCACCCGCCGCAAGCGTCGAGCGCCCCTCGTGATCCGGCCCCCGTCCACATAAGCCTGGATTAAAGCCGGATCCGCCCCTCTGCAGAGGGCTTGGTCTGCGACCACCAGTGCCCGTTCGAATTCCAGGGTCCGGGCACAATCGACGACAGTCCGCTCCAAGCTCGTCACTCTGGCGCGTCGCCCCCAAGGAGTCAGGATCTCAACAATCTCGGCAGTTTCCAGCACCCCACCATGTGCGCGTACATCCTCCCCGGAACTTGCCTGGGCCGGCGAGAAGGGCGTAGTGACGTGCACCAGCGGCCCACCATCCCACGGTGCGCAGCCATGCAGGCGCGCGGCACTGGCATGGCTGTAGAGACTGGCCGAGCGCGAACCAAGCTGGTGTGCTTGGATTCTCAGCAGGTCCTGCTCCCACGGAGGTCGGCGACGCCAGTCTGAGCTGCGGGCGTATGCGCCCCGTCTTACCCGAATGAGCCTTCCAGCGCGCACACCCGCCGTCAGCACGCGGTCGCCCAAGCCTTTTCCTGCGAGGTCCGACGTAACAGCAATGGT
Organism: Paenarthrobacter sp. NPDC057355; assembly: GCF_042667405.1. Lineage (NCBI taxonomy): Bacteria > Bacillati > Actinomycetota > Actinomycetes > Micrococcales > Micrococcaceae > Paenarthrobacter > Paenarthrobacter sp. NPDC057355. Next base: position 95,792 of record NZ_JBHVAL010000009.1, read on the forward strand.
GCTGTCAGGCCAATTTGTGGCTATTAGTGCATCCAGTTTTCGCGATTGCATGCATTCATCGTGAATTGGTCCGGGGATGTCAGGACATCCCGTTTCCCCCGTATGTGGACAAGTGTTGCATCAAACCAGGCCAGAGCGGAGCCGGACCTTGGCGCGCAGCCCGTAATAACGTCGCGGACCCGCACCAACGTCGTTGGGCTTCGACGTAAAAGCGGGCCGACAACGACTTTGAGACACACCGGGCGGGTCAGCCGGCCATGAACTTCAGATACGCACGGCCCTGGGCCTGGAAGGACCGCTCCGCGGCCGGGCCAAGCTCCCCCGCGAACGGCTCAGGCTCGACTCCGACGCTCTTGCCACTCACGGTCCTGCTCCACGTACCGATCACCTCGCCCCCGGAGACGATGATCCGTTTAAACACCCCGTTCTTTCCAGGCACCACGAGCTCGGCGAATCCAGGGTCCAGCACCAGGCTCCTGTCCTGGTAACCCAGCAAGTACTCGTCGAAGCCCGGGAGGGCAAGCAACGAGCGCGAGCCGGGGACGCCGTCGTCGAGTATTGCCGCCGCCTCGGGCGAGAGCCAATAGCTGGTGCCGCCAAAATCCAGCTCAACCAAGCGGTCCTGCACCTGCTTCAGCGCGGCGCGGGCCTCCGTCAAAGGGATCTGGCTCCACCAGGAGAAATCCTTCACGGTCGCCGGCCCCCGGCTCCTGAAGTAGCGGACGAGCAATTCGGCGATGCCTTCCTCCCGGCCAAGATCCCGGGACTCCGGGATCCAAGCATCAAACGGCGCGAAGAGCTGCTGCACACCGACTTTGCCGTTGGAAATCGCCATCGGCCCCTGAACCAGCCACGCACGTTGGCAGAGGCTCCCCAGCAGATGAATGCCGCGCTGGGCCTTGGTGGGCTGCCCGGCTTCCTCGAAAGCCTGGAAGAGCTGCTCCCGGGTCGCGCCCGATGCACCTTCTGCCTTGAGGACTTCGGTGGTCTTGAATGCGATGTCCCGGCAGTGGGCGATGTCGTCGGCGGTGATGGAGAGCTCGCGGTGGCGCCCTGCCACCGAGTTCATTAGCCGTCCGCTGGTGATGCCCAAAATCCAGCGAAGGTCCTCAGGCGCCACCAGATGCAGGGTGCCGCGCATCGGCCATGAACGGACCACCGTCCCGGCGTCGAGCGCGGCGCGCACATCCGAGGCAGCGGTCCCGGGCACCCGTTGGCCTACCGCCCACAGTGCTGAGCCTAGGTCCTGCGCCTGCATCGCGGCCATCCAGCGGACGGCGTCCGGGACAGCAGTAAAACCTCCGCCCAATAAGCCTTGGCTGGCGAGCCGCAAACGGCCCAGAACGCGCGGAGTTAGGGCTGCAGGCATGCTTCATCCTAAAAGCAGCAACAAGCACAGGGAACCTTGCCGCGCCTCCCAGCCGCCACCCAGCCGCGAATCCTAGGATGATTGCATGCTTTTTGGTGATCTTGCTCCGCTTGTGCGGCCGCTGAGCAGGTGGCTGGCTACCGCCGGCTGGTTCTGCACGCTGGTCGGGCTTGGCGCCGGGCTGATAGTAGCGGTGGGAACCGGAGTAAGCCTCTCTCCCTCCATGCAAGCCATACAGACCATAAGCTTGGTGGCGACTGCGACTGCGGCCTTGTTGATCGGGACCGCAGCGGCCAGCCAGCCCCTCTCGGATCGCCACGACGACCCCGAGCCTTGGTACTACCCCGCCGCTGCAGCACAGGTCCGCAGCTTCCTGTTGGGCGCCATCGTGCTGCTCCTTGGGCTGGTCGGTTTTGCCACGGCCGGGCTGTTCATGCCCAGTGGACCTTCGCCGCAGAGCATCGCGTTCAGCCAGATCTTCCTGTTGGGCTCGGTCAGCTGCGGGCTCACCTTCCTGCTGCTGAACAAAGTGCTCCCGATCGCCGAACGCCGCACCCGCTAAGCGCAGGCACTGCTGGCTAGAGGCTCACGCCGATCAGCAGGGGCTCCGGGGGCAGCTCAATACCAAAACGTTCGACGACGCCGGCCCTCACCTCGCGTGCGATGGCCACCATATCCGCAGCCGATGCCGTGCCCCTGTTGGTGATGGCAAGGGTGTGCTTGGTGGACAGGGAGGCCCGGCCGCCTGAAACGCTGGACTCCTCCAGGCCGAAGCCCTTTCCGAAGCCGGCCTGGTCGATCAGCCAAGCAGCAGAGAGTTTCACCAGCCCGTCCGATCCCGCAGGGTACTTGGGGGCATTCTCCGGGAGTTCGGCTGCTTGGTCGGCGGGCACGATGGGATTGGTGAAGAAGGATCCCGTGGAGAAAGTGTCGCGGTCGGCGGCATCCAGGACCATGCCTTTGGAGGCCCGGAGCCGGAGGACTTCCTTGCGGACATCGTTGGAGTAGGCACGCTTTCCGGCCTCGACACCCAGCGACCTGGCCAACTCGGCGTAGCGGATCGGTGCACTCATTCGGCCCAGCGGCAGCTGGAATTCCACTGTCAGCACCACATAACGCGGGGACCCCTCAACGGTGGTTTGCTTCAGGATCGAGTCGCGGTAGCCGAACTTCAACTCCGAGTTGGTGAAGGTCTGGACGGCGTTGCGCTCCCGGTCCCAGGTCCGCACGGCGGCAATGGTTTGTGAAACGTCTGCCCCGTAGGCTCCTACGTTTTGCACCGGGGTTGCTCCCGTGGCGCCCGGGATGCCGGAGAGGGCTTCCAGTCCGGACCACGCGTGCAGTACGGAGTACTCCACCAGCGCATCCCAGTTGTGGCCTGCCTGGACCACCACGGAGACACCTCCGCAGCTGTCCTCGGAGTTCACGGCGAAACCTTCGGATGCAATCTTCAGGACAGTGCCCGGATAGCCGTCATCGGAAATCAGCAGGTTGGACCCTCCGCCGATGATCAGGAGTTTCTCTCCCGCAGAGTCGGCCGAGCGGACGGCGTCGATGATTTCTGCTTCGGTGCGGGCTTCAACATAGTTCCCTGCGGGGCCGCCGACGGCAGCTGTGGTCAATTCTGAAAGAAGCATCTGGGTCACTGATCAAGCCTAACGGGATTCGCTGGACTGCATGGACTCGGCCTTCTGCTTGCCGGCCAGCGGTGCCAGGAAGAAGCTGACCACCAGCAGGACCAAGGGCGCCAGCAGTGAATGGAGGATGCCGAAATGCTCTGCCAGCAGCCCGAGTAGCGGGGGGCCGCAGAGGAACGCGCCATATCCAATGGTGGACACCACGGACACGCGGGCTGCGGCGTGGACGGGATCATCGGCCGCGGCGGACATACCAACGGGGAAGCCCAGCGAGGCACCCAGTCCCCACACCGCCAACGCCACGAATGCCAGCCAGGGAACCGGTGCAAACACGAAAAGCGCAAGACCCACGACGGCGGTCGCCGAGCACCAGCGCATGACCAGTACGCGTCCGAAACGGTCGAGGATGACCGTCCCCGTGAACCGCCCAATGGTCATGAACGTGACGAACACGCCGTAGCCGACAGCGCCCGCCGCGTCGCTCTGTCCGTGCCCATCGGCCAGCGCCAGGGCCACCCAGTCTCCGGCGGCCCCCTCGGCCAACGCCAAACCAAGGACCAGGACCCCGATCAGGAGGGTCCGGCGGTCGCGCCAGGCGAGGGCGACCAGCCGTTTATTGTCCAGGGGCGTATTGTCCAGGGGTGGGGCGGCCTGGTCCTTGGCCCCGGATCCGGAGGGCTGGCCCGTGACAACAGGCAGGGCGCCCGTGACAACAGGCAGGGCGCCCGTGACAACAGGCAGCGGTCCCGTAGACGGATCCCGGAAGGTGTCCGTCTCCCGGGGCTTGAAAGGTGCGGCAGCTTGGGCAGTCTTCTCGGCACGGAACCAGAAGCTGGCTGTCACCACCGAGGACGCGACCACCACGCCCACCACAAGGAAGTGCCAGAAGACCGGCATGTCCACTGCGGCGGCCCATGCCCCGAATCCTGCGGCTGCTACGGTTCCCAGACTGAATGCCCCGTGCAAGTGCGGCATGATGTGCCGCTCCAGCCCGCGTTCAAGCGCCGCGCCTTCCACGTTGGATGCCGTATTCCAGCTCGCAGTTCCAAGGCCAAGCACCACCAGCCCCGCGGCAACAACGAGCGGGTTGCCGGCGATCGAGGTTCCAATGCCCACAATGACCAGGCCCGCCCCCACCATGCAACTGCCGATCCTCGTGGTCAGTTTGGGACCGAGCCGCAGCACGATGAGCCCTGACGCCGAGATCGAGATGAAGGAAGCAACGGTCATGCACATCAGTAACAGGCCGATGCCGCCCGGGGTCAGGTCCAGGCCATCACGGATCGCCGGCAGTCGGGACACCCATGTGGCAAACGCGACCCCGCTAGCGGCATAGGAAGCAAGAACAGCGACGCGCCACCGCAACATTTCTGTCGCAGTGGCACGCCGCTGTGCGTCGTTTGCCTGGCTCAAGAGAGTTTCACAACCGCCTGCGACTTCATGAGGACTTTCTGTTCGGCAGCCATCACGGTGAGGTCGATACGGGCGGTGCGGGCATCTGCGTCGAGCGCTCCCACTACGCCGGTGACATCGATAACAGCGCCGGCTTCATCGGTGCCGGTGGTGTCGGTGACTACCACGGGCTTGGTGAAGCGGGTCTGGTAATCGACGACGGCGGCGGGGTCGCCTGCCCAGTCGCTCACCAGCTGCACGGCCGCACCCATGGTGAACATGCCGTGGGCGATAACACCCGGAAGTTCCACGGACGTTGCGAAGGCCTCGTTCCAGTGGATGGGGTTGAAGTCGCCGGAAGCTCCTGCATACTTCACCAGATCCTGGCGGGTCACCTCAATGCTGCGCGTGCCAACTTCCTGGCCCACGCTCAGTTCTTCAAATGAGTGGCTCATGGTTACTGTCCCTCTCCGCGGACCAGGATGGACGAGGTCGTAGTGGCGACTCTTTCGCCTGCCTCCGTGGAAATCTCGGAGCGCGTGGTGATCATCGCTCCCCCGCCCATGGCCCGGACGCCGTCGACGTGGAGCTCGGCCACCAGGCGGTCCCCGGCAACGATGGCGCGGTGGTGCGTGAAGCGCTGATCGGCGTGGACCACGCGGGAAAAGTCGATGCCCGACTCGGGGTCCTCCACCAGCTGGGCATCAGCGCGCTGGGCAACGATGATGGCGAACGTTGGCGGTGCCACGAGGTCGCTGTGGCCGAGGGCCTTGGCTGCCTCGACATCAAAGTGCGCAGGGTTGCTGGCCTTCACGGCCTTGGCGAACTCGCGGATTTTTTCACGACCGACGTCGTATACCTCTGCGGCAGGGTAGCTTCGGCCCTGCAGGTCCGGATTGATACTCATGCTCCAACCCTATCGGGCACCGGCCGTGCGGGAAGAGCGGAGCGTGCGGGCCGACTACTTCTTGTAGCTCTTGCGGATCTTCTGGCCCCGAACCACCAGTCCCGTGACGTGAAGGATCAGTCCGACGCCGATCACGGGCAAGGAAGCGACCGCCAGCGCCTGGTTGCCGGTGGTGTTCCCAAGGATGGAGAGGATGAGTCCGACGGCGATCAGCCCCATGGCGCTGAAGACCAGCACTTTGTAGGCGGTTGAGGCGGTGGCCCAGAATTGTTCAAGCACCGTACAAGTCTACCGGGGCCGGTTGCGAGGCCCGGTAGACGTCCTTTGCACCCGAAATGGCACGTTCAGCGGGCCTCGCAATCCGGGGGGCCTAGAACAACGAATCCTGGAGGGCCGGGATCTCCGTGGTGTGGGGTCCGAATTCGATACGTCGTCCTTTCAACGCACCAAGGTCCGCCACGAACGTACCTTCAACCTCATTGCCCTCGGCGTCCGGCAATCCCGCCAAGGCGATGGCCCCCGACAGGGAGTGGACCCGCAGACCGTGCCCGCCGCCGTCGAACGCTGCCGGGTACGGATGGCGGATGGCGCCGGACGGCCGTGCGCTGCACAGCTGGTGGGCCAGCGCCGGCCGCTCCCACTCTTCCTCAACAACCGTGTAGCCCGCCATGGCCAGACCGGACAGCAATTCACGCACCTCTGCGGCACGCTTGCGGTTAATGGCCCGGAGTTCGACGCCGGTACGCGGCTCCACGAGCGATGCCGCCTTGGCGGCGGAACGGACCTGCTGGACGAGCCCAAGCTCGCGCGTTACGAGGTCCTCGAGGATGCGGACCACGCGGCCATCTTCAGCGCGTGAAACATAGGAAGCGTGCACGGCGCCCTGTTCGGCCAGGCGGTTCCATTTGCGTCGGGCGGACGCTGTGCCAACTTTGCTTGCACCGTTGGCGAAGGTGGCCACGTACAGCCAGTGTGGCTGCATGAGGTAGGACCGGAGCCCTGCAGGCACCGAGCCGCCGCGGTGGAAGTCGTGCATGAGCCGGGAGTCGTCCCGTGCGAAGCAGCTACCGCATTGCTTGCCACGCTCCGCCAGAGAACTGCCGGGACAGGGAACATGCGTCCTGTCGCCAAGACCATGCACCTTCACGTGGCCAAGGCACCACAAACCGGGCATAACACGCAGGCCCAGGGATGAACCCTGGGCCAACGCAACATCAGTAAATTCCCCAACCGGGGTGTGGAGGCGCAGCGCCGGGGATGATGAGTCCCAGACGACTCCGTGGACCAGCACGGGGTCCCTTACAGCGAGGGCTGGACCCCGAAGGCCACGGCGAGCTTCATGATCTTCTCTGCGCGACCCAGACGCGGGAGGTCGGAGCCGTCACGGATCACGCGGCCGTTGGCTTCGAAGTCGTTCATGAAGTCGGTAGCCCAGGCGACGTCGGAAGGCGTGGGGCTGATGACCTCGTTGATAACCGTGGTCTGGTCGATGGCCAGGCACAGCTTGCCGGTCATGCCCATGGTCACGGTGATGCCGGTCTGCTCGCGCAGGATCGGGTGGTTGGTGCCGACGGTGGGTCCATCGATGGGTCCGGGCAGGTTGCCGACGCGGGACGCGACAACCAGCTTTGCGCGCGGGTACGCCATGGCTTCGGGAGTGGCCGCCATGCCGGTGTCGCGGCGGAAGTCACCGGAACCAAACGCGAGCCGGAAGGCACCCTGGGCGCGGGCGATGTGGTTGGCTTCCTCGATGCCGAGGGCCGATTCCACCAGGGCAACCACGGGAGTCTTGCCGTCCATACGGTGGTACGACTCGGTGACCTGGTCCGCGGACTCGGTCTTTGCGAGCATGACGCCGAGCAGCCCCGGCGTGCCGCGCAGGCCCGCGAGGTCATCGGCCCAGAAATCGCTGGTGGCGTCGTTGATACGAACCCAGGCCTGGCCGCCGCCGGCCAGCCAGTTCACGACGTTTTCGCGGGCAGCGTCCTTCTGGGACGGGTCCACGGCGTCTTCGATGTCAAGGATGATGGCGTCCGCACGCGAAGCCGCAGATTCGTCAAAAAGTTCCGTCTTCATGGCGTTCACAAGGAGCCAGGAACGGGCGATATCGGCGGGAATATTGCGGGTGGGCCGAATGGATTCGGCGGCGATGCTAGACGTCATGTATCTACCGTATCTGCCCTGCCGCCCGCAAGGCCAAGAATTCACCTTCCTTGTGAGGATCAATACGAACTAAACGCCATATGACTGTTGGGTCCCGCAGTATGAAGGCCCGACGTCGGTACGCGCCAGTCATGAACGGCCCATCTGACGCTGTTGTTCACGGGACTCAACACGGCGTCTTTGAGTCTTCCGGTTGCCGGGCGTGGCTCAGGATTTCTTCCCGTTTCGGGCTGTTTCGCAGCGTTTCCGGGCGTTACCGCCGCACTTCCCAGCCGCCGTCGTCATGGGCTTTCATCGTTCCCAAGCCGTTGCACAAGTCACCACATACTTGCTGCGGCCGGCCACCCCAACCCACTCCAATCCATCGAAAGTAGCTCCCATGAAACTGCATCTGCCCCTCCTGAGCGTCGCGGCCGCCGTCGTACTAGCGCTGACGGTGAGCGGCTGCGGCGGTGCAGCCGAAGCCGGACAAAGCGGCCAGCCCGGCAACGAGGTCAAAGAACTTCGGTACCAGGGCTCAGCCAACAACGTGACTTTCCCCGAGCTGGCAGCAGACCTCGGATACCTGGGCGACCTGAAGCTCAACTGGGTGGGCAACACCACCAGCGGCCCGCAGGACATCCAGTCGGCCGCCACCAACCAGACAGACTTCGGCGGCGCCTTCTCCGGCGCGGTAGTGAAGCTGATCGAGGCCGGTGCCCCCGTCAAAGCCGTGGTCAACTACTACGGCTCCGATGAAAAGACCTTCAGCGGTTACTACGTCAAGGCGGACAGCGACATCAAGGGTCCCAAGGACCTGATCGGCAAGAAGATCGCGGTCAACACCTTGGGCGCCCACCACGAGGCTGTGATCAACACCTGGCTGACCAAGAACGGACTCAGCCAGGACGAGATCAAGCAGGTCCAGCTGGTTCCGCTGGCGCCCAACGACACCGAGGAAGCCATCCGCCGCGGCCAGGTGGATGCGGGAACGCTCGGCGGGGTCCTGCAGGACCGTGCCGTTGAAGCAGGCGGACTGCGTTCCTTGTTCAGCGATGTCCAGCTGTTCGGCAACTTCGCCGGTGGGCAGATCGTGCTCCGCAACGACTTCATCGAGAAAAACCCGAACACCACCCGCACCTTCACCACCGGCGTTGCCAAAGCGATCAAGTGGGCGGCTGAAACACCGCGTGATGAGGTGATTGCCCGCTTCACCAAGATCATCGAAAGCCGCGGCCGCAACGAGAGCACGGCGAACCTGAAGTTCTGGAAGAGCCCTGGCGTGCCGGACGCCGGGGTGATCCAGGACAAGGACTTCACGCGGTGGGAGGCCTGGCTGAACTCGGCCGGAATCGTCAAGGACAAGCTGACCGCGTCCAAGTACTACACCAACGACTTCAACGATCTCGCGAAGAAGGGATAACCATGACAGCGAAGATCAGCCTCAGGAATGTCACCAAACAGTTCACGGTCCGGGCTACCAAGTCCACCCCTGCCACGACGCTGACTGCGATCGACTCCCTCAGCCTGGATGTCCGCGACGGCGAATTCCTCACCTTGGTGGGGCCAAGTGGTTCGGGCAAGACAACGCTTCTGGACCTGCTCGCCGGGCTTTCCACGCCCACCTCCGGAGAGGTATTGGTGGACGGCAAGCCGGTAACAGGACCTGGCAAAGACCGGGCCGTGGTTTTTCAGCAATATGCCCTATTCCCCTGGCGGACGGCCTCGGCCAACGTCTCCATAGGGCTCGAGGGCGTGGGCCCGGATGGCAGGAAGCTGAACCGGCGCGAGCGCGCAGCGAAGGCCAAGGAGTACTTGGCACTGGTGGGCCTTGCCGGCTTCGAGGACCGTTACCCGCATGAGCTCTCCGGCGGCATGAAGCAGCGCGTAGCCATCGCCCGGAGCCTGGCGTACGAGCCCGATGTGCTGCTCATGGATGAGCCGTTCGCAGCATTGGACGCGCAGACCCGCGAGCAGCTGCAGGACGAACTGCTGCGGATCTGGAAGGCCACCGGCAAGACCATCGTCTTCATCACCCACGGCATCGACGAGGCCGTGTACCTGGGCCAACGTGTTGCGGTCCTGAGTGCCCGCCCGGGCCGGCTCAAGGAAATCGTGGACATCGATATCCCGGATCGTGAAGGCGAAGAGGACATTCGCTCCAACCCCGCTTTCGTGGAGCACCGTCACCAGGTGTGGACCCTGCTCCACGACGAAGTCCGTCGGGCACAGGACGCCGGACACCGCAAGATCCTGCCCGACGGCAGTGCCCCCGACGAACCAGCAACCACCCCTGAAAGGAGCGCAGCCTGATGACGACCACCCTTGCACAAGCAGAAACTGCCACTTCGGCACCCCGGCAGACAACCGCCGTCGAGCCTTCCGTTTCACAAGTACCCACGACGGAACGTACGACGCCGGCGCCTGGCCTGGCACGCAGGGTCACCTCGGCTGTGGGTTCAGGTGTGTGGAAGTCCGCTGCGATCCTTGCGTTCCTGCTGCTGTGGGAGCTCGGGCCAACCTACCTGGCCAGCCCGTCCACCCGGGTGTTCCTTCCGCCGCTGCACGAAGTGCTCCTGGCATGGGGCAAGCTCTTCGAAGCCGGGACCATCCAAGGCCACATCGCCGCCAGCCTGACCCGCTCGGTGGCCGGTTTTGGCGCGGCCCTTGTAGCTGGCGTGTCGCTGGGCCTGTTGATTGCCTGGTACGGGCGCCTCAACTCCGTCCTGAACCCGTTGCTGGAACTCTTCCGCAACACGGCCGCCCTTGCCCTGCTTCCGGTGTTCACACTGTTGCTGGGTATCGGTGAGGAATCCAAGATCAGCATCGTGGCGTACGCTGCGTTCTTCCCGGTGCTGCTCAACACGATCGCCGGTGTGAAGACCGTGGATCCGTTGCTGATCCGGGCCGCACGTTCGCTGGGCCTGAACAGCTTCCGGCTGTTCCAGAAGGTCATCCTGCCCTCGGCGGTTCCGACGATTTTCACCGGTATCCGCATGGCGGGCACGGCGTCGATCCTGGTACTCATCGCGGCGGAAATGGTGGGCGCCAAGGCCGGCCTCGGCTACCTCATCGTGAACGCACAGAGCAGCTTCCTCATCCCGGACATGTATGCGGGCATCCTCACGGTCTCCCTGCTGGGACTCGGAGTGAACTTCCTGCTGGTGGGTCTTGAGCGGCACTTCTCCCGCTGGCGGACCGCCGTCGGTTCTGCCGCTTCCTAAGTTTTACCCGTGGCGACCCAGCCACAACCAACACCGAAAGAAAAGGAAAACAATGACTGTCATTACCGAAACCAAGCTCGAATTCGCCAAGCTGGGCTCCCGCATCGGCGCCGAGATCCGCGGACTGGACATCAGCGGGGACCTGAGCGAGGACACGGTTGCCCAGATCCGTGCCGCCCTCAACGAGCACAAGGCACTGGTGTTCCGTGAGGCCAACATCCTCACGGACGAAGCCCAGGTGAAGTTCGCTTCGCACTTCGGCCCGTTGACCAAGGCGCACCCCACCGTCGCATCGGTGGAGGGCGAGGAGAATGTCCTGCCCGTGGACAGTGAGAACGGCTCGGCCAACAACTGGCACACGGATGTCACCTTCGTGGTGAACCCGCCGCAGGCTTCGACCCTGCGCAGCATCGACCTGCCGGCTTACGGTGGAGAGACCCTGATCGCTTCTTCGGCCGGCGCCTACCAGGACCTCCCGAAGGAGCTGCGGAACTTCGCGGACACTCTGTGGGCCATCCACACCAACGACTACGACTACTCAGTTCCCAAGAACCTTGAGCACGCCAACGCCGAGGAACGCCGCAAGGAGTTCACCCGCTTGAAGTTCGAGACCGCCCACCCGGTGGTCCGCGTCCACCCGCTGACCGGCGAGCGCGGACTGTTCATCGGCGGCTTTGCGCAGCGGCTGCGGATTGTGGGGCTTTCCAACACCGAGTCGAAGGACATCATCCGCCTGCTGCAGGCCTACGTGACCCGTCCGGAGAACGTGGTCCGCGTGAACTGGGAACCCAACCAGGTTGTGCTGTTCGACAACCGCATTACCCAGCACTACGCTCCGGACAACTACGACGGCCAGCCCCGCAAACTGAACCGGGTGACCATCGCCGGCGACATCCCCGTGGGCGTGGAGGGGAAGCCCAGCCAGGCTATCCAGGGTGATTCCAGCACCTACTCCGTGGTGGCTGAACTGTCGTAGGGGGTCTTATGTGTTGCTGTTGTAACCCAACTGAGTCGCAGTAAATGTCGTTTTGAGCGTTCATAACGACACGAACTGCGACTCAGTTTGGGTTTAAGGGATGTTGCTTCCCCGGGCTGCCATCCACAGGCCGTACCACTCGGCGCGGGACATCTGCGCAGCCACGTCTGCAGCGTCCGCACAGGCACCGATCCGTGAAAGGTTGGTTGTGCCGACCACCGGCGATATCCGGGCCGGATGCTTCATGAGCCAGCCCAGCAGGACAGCTTCCGGCGTCGTGTGCTTCTCCGCCGCCAGGCGCTCGAGCATCGCAACAACAGCTTCATCAGCCGATGACAGCGCCCCGGCCCCGGTGTACCGCCCTTGGGCCAGGGAGCCGTACGCCTGAAGCTCAATCCCCTTGTCCATGCAGTACTCAAGCGTCCCGTGGGGAAAGCTGGTTGCGGCGCCCTCGGCATGGTTGACCAGCACAGTGCTCTCCAGCCAATCGCGCTTGAGCAGGCTCATCTCCAGCTGGTTCGCGACAACGGGCGTTTCCAGGCGGTCCTGGAGGTACGCGATCTGGGCCCCGGACATGTTGGACACACCCAGTTGCCGCACTTTGCCTTCGGCCATCAACTGCCCGACGGCGTCAGCCACCTCGCGCGCGTCCATCAAGGGATCAGGACGGTGCAGGAGCAGAAGGTCGACGTACTCCGTTTGGAGCCGTTTCAGGCTGTCATTGACCCGTTCAAGGATGGCTTCCCGGCTGAGGTCGTAGTGGGTCTGCAACCCCCGCTCCCCCAGCCTGATCCCGCACTTGGTCTGCAGCTGGATCTTCTCCCGCAGGCCTTGCGAACGGACGAGGACCTCCCCAAAAACGGCCTCTGATTTACCTCCCCGGTAGATATCGGCGTGGTCGAAAAGACCTATCCCGATCCCCCGCGCCGATTCAATCACGGCAGCGGCCTGGTCGATCTCAGCGGCCCCGTAGGAGGCGCCTTCCCAGGATCCGCCCAGTCCCATGCAGCCGTAGATGAGGCGTCCGCGCCCGTTCGCAATGTTCACTTGTTGTTTTTCCTGTGCGCTTAGGCTTCGCGGACAATCCAGGCGGTGGTATCGGCCGGAAGCTTGCCGTCCTCCAAGGGACCGCTGCTCACGACGACGGTCCCCGCCGGGAGCTCGAACGCTTCAGCGCCGAAGTTGGTCACCGTTTCCCAGCCGCCCGGGCGGCTGAAGTGCAGCACCTCGGGGCGGCCCGTTTCCACCCACTCGAGTTCCTCCTCGGTCTGCAGCTCACTGCGCAGGCGCAGGGCCTTGCGGTAGAGCTCGAGGGTGGAGCCTTCAACACCTTCCTGGGTGGACACGGCGTAGTCCTTGAACCAGGCAGGCTGGGGCAGGTGTGCAGTACCTGCCCCGAAGCCGAAGGACGAGCCCTCGGGCGTCCACGGCAGCGGTACCCGGCAGCCGTCGCGGCCGATTTCCACGCCCTTGTTGCGGAAGAAGGAGGGGTCCTGGCGTTCGGAGTCGGGAATCTCTGTGACTTCGCGCAGCCCGAGCTCTTCACCCTGGTACAGGTAGGCCGAGCCGGGGAGCGCGAGCAGCAGCAAGGAAGCCGCCCGTGCCCGCTTGAGGCCAAGTTCGATGTCCAGCTCTTCAGCCGGGGCACCAGCAAGCAACCAGCCCTTGCCGTCCTGGCCCTTGGGTTCGGCACCGGTGATGTCCTGGGCTGCGTTGGTCCCCTGTGCGACGGAACCACCCTTCGGCAGCCCGTAGCGGGTGGCGTGCCGGACGACGTCGTGGTTGGAAAAGACCCAGGTGGAGGAAGCGCCGGACTCCTTGGCGTGCACCAGGTTGTCGGTGATGATCTTCTTGAAGGATGCGGCGTCAAAGTCCGACTGCAGCAGGTCGAAGTTGAAGGCCTGGCCCAGGCCCTCGGGGCTGGCGTAACGCGCACGGCGTGACTCGTGGACCCAGGCTTCGGCGACGGCGGTCCGGGGCGGGTTGTATTCATTGAAGAGTTTGCGCCACTCCGCGTAGACCTCGTGGACTTCGTCCCGGTCCCAGAAGGGGTGGGAGCCGTCGATGAAGCCGTCAGTTCCGTGGGCCTTCTTCAGGAGGTCTTCCTTCATGGGCATCGGCTCGGACAAGTCCTTTGCCATACCGTGGGCCACGTCGATGCGGAAGCCGTCCACGCCGCGGTCGGACCAGAAGCGCAGGGTCTTCAGGAAGTCTTCGCGGATCTCCGGGTTCTCCCAATTAAAGTCCGGCTGCTCCTTGGCGAAGATGTGCATGTACCACTGGCCCGGGGTGCCGTCCGGTTCCGTGATGCGCTCCCAGATGGGTCCGCCGAATACGGAGTCCCAGTCCGACGGCGGCACTTCGCCGTTTTCGCCCTTGCCGTCACGGAAGATGTAGCGCTCACGTGCGGCAGAGCCCTTCGGCGACGCGAGGGCTTCCTTGAACCACTCGTGCCGGTCTGAGGAGTGGTTGGGGACAATGTCCACTACCAGCTTGATGCCGGCGGCGTGCAGGGCTGCGGCCATCTCGTCAAAGTCCTCAAGCGTTCCGAGCTTGGGGTCCACGTTCCGGTAGTCATCCACGTCATAGCCGCCGTCGGCGAGCGCGGAAGGATAGAACGGGCTCAGCCACACAGCATCGACGCCAAGTTCCTGCAGGTAGGGAACCTTGGCCGTGATGCCCTTGATGTCACCCAGGCCATCACCGTTGGCGTCGTAGAAGCTGCGGGGGTAGATCTGGTACACCGCTGCCTGGCGCCACCAGTTGGGGTCGGCCATGCGGTCGGAGTGGGACAGGTTTGCCTTGGTGGCGGAGGTGCTCACGAAACTCCTTTGATTTAGATTCTAAATTTAGTTCCCGAACCAGTATGTGACGGCTGGCGCGGGAGGTCAACAGCCCTCTGGCGTCAGCCTTTGACAGCGCCCTGCGTGACGCCCGCCATGACCCACCTCTGGGTGAAGAGGTAAGCGACGATCGCAGGCGCCATGGCCATCAGGTAAGAGGCGAAGGAGACGTGGTAGTTGTTGCTGAACTGCGTCTGGAACAAGCTCTGCCGCACGGGGAGGGTCTGAAGTGCCGGATCGGAAATGATCAATGAAGGCATCATGAAGTCGTTCCACGCATAGAGGAAAGCGAAGATGCCCACTGTTGCACTCATCGGAGCCAGCAAGGGAAAGATCAGCTTCCAGAACGTCTGCCATGTGGTGGCTCCGTCGATCCTGGCGCTTTCTTCCAACTCCATGGGAATGGAGCGCAGGAACGCGGTGAAGAGAAGCACACTGAAACTCAGTTGGAACATCGTGGCCAGGAGGATCACACCGAACGGGTTGTCCAGACCGAGCCGCCCGGTCAGTTGGATCTGCGGCAACGCCACCACTGGGAAAGGGATGAACATCGCCGCGAGCAGGTAGAAGAACGAATACCGGAACAAGCGCCGGTCCCAGTTGCGGACAATCGCATAGGAGGCGAACGCTGCAAGGACGATCGTGGCGACCACGGTCCCGGCAGTAACCAGGAGGGACATCGCCGCACCCACGGGGAAGTTGGTCAGTGTCCACGCCTGGATGAAACCGTCGAGGCTGAAGGGAGACGGCAAGGAAAAGGCATTGCCGTCCACGGCCTGCCCCTGTGTCTTGAAGGCCATGGACACGGTGACATACAGGGGCAGAAGGACAGTCACTGCGCACAGGACAAGCACGGTGGTGGCGGACCAGTTGATCCGCTCCGGCTTCTCGGGTGAGCGCCGGGCACTTACAGAAGTGGCCTTGGTGGCGTGTTCAGGGTCGAGGGTGGTTTGTGTGCTCATCAGAGTGCATTCCGTCCGCGGGTGAGGGATAGCTGTACAAGGGAAATGGCGATGGCTACCAGGAAGAAAATGGTCGCATTGGCCATCTGGTAGGCGTAGTCACCACCGTTGAAGCCAGTGATGACTGTCATGGCGATGCTTCGCGTGGAGGTGCCCGGTCCTCCATTGGTCAGACCCACGATGATGTCGTAGGCATTGAGGAAACCCTTGAACCCGAGGATGACATTGATGACCACATAGCCGGCAACCAGCGGCAGCGTGATTTTGAGCAGCTGCTGTGTTTTGCTCGCACCGTCGAGGTCTGCTGCCTCATAGACATCTCCCGGAACGGCGACGAGGCCCGCGATGTAGATGAGCAGTGATCCGGGAACTGCCTGCCAGGCCGTGACCAGCACGATCGCAATCCAGGCAAGGTCAGGGTTGGCCAACAGGCTCTCCTCCAACCATGGGATTCCGGCGGAAACGCCGAACGCCGGCAGGGAATTGGAAAAGAGGAAGTTGAACACGTAGGCGATGATGATGCCGGAAACAACCATCGGAATCACGAAGACGGTCCGCAGCGCAGACTTCATCCGGATGCGGGAGGTCAAGCCGACTGCCAGCAGGAAAGCGATCACATTCACCGCGATGACTGTGACAATCGAGAAACCGAACGTGAACAGGTAGCTCTGCAGGATTGCGGGGTCGCTGAAGAGTGCGATGTAGTTGGTCAGCCCAACGAACTCCCAGTCTCCGATGCCAATGGAGTCCGTAAAGCTGAAGAAGATACCGATGACGCCCGGGACTGTGATGGCCAAAGTGAAAAGGACAAGGCTCGGCAGCAGGAAAAGGTAGAAGATCGGCTCAACCCGCTTCCCCTTGCGCTTTTTCGGCACCGGGCCCCGCCCGATGGTCCGGGACTCCCCTGGGCTCTCTGATGATTTTGAAGTTGCGATGATGGACATTTTTCTGGCTCCCTGTCTGTGCTACTGGCGGAAGGCCAGGCGTGCCCAGTCTGCGTCGAGTGTGCGGAGGGTGGAGGTGGCGTCGGCTCCAAACACGAGCGCCTGCGTGTAGTTCATGATGGGGATCGTCTTGGGAACCAGCACGGACGGCCCCTGGTACACCTGGGCGTTGTTGTAGTACTTGGCCATTCCCTCGACCCTGGGATCGGGGGCTCCGCTTGCGTCCTTGGTGGGGGTGAATCCCAGCTGCGATGCGTTGTAGGCCTCGATCACTTCGGGCCTGTAGAGGTATTCGAGGAATTCATGGGCCGCGTCCTTATGCTTGGACGCCTCCGGAATCCAGGCGGCGAGGTCCACGTTGACCCGCACGCGCAGGTCTTCCGGATTTTCCGTCATCGGCAGTGGGAAAGTACCAAGCTTCAAGTCCGGCGCTGTCTTGGCAACTTCGCTGAAGGCCCAAGGACCCTGCAGGTACATGGCGGCCTTGCCCTGGGAGAACGCGAGGTTGCCGTCTCCGTAGGCCCGGCTGGCGGCGTCCTTGTTCACATAGTTCTTTGCCAGCGTCAGCATCTTTTCCACGGGCTGGTGGAAGTCCTTTTGGAACGAGGCCTGGGATTCCGGCCCCACGGCCGTGCCTTCGGATTCCAACTTGTCGAAAAAGTCGAGGGTATCCACTTGGCCGCCTACCGAGTAATCGAACCATCCCTGGGCGATGGTCCAATCGTCTTTCCAGGTTGCGTAGAAGGGCGTCACTCCGGCCGCTTTGAGCTTGTCGCAGGCAGCGATCAATTCGCTCCAAGTGCGTGGAATCTCGATGTTGTTGGCAGCGAAGATCTCCTTGTTGTAGATCACTGAGGACGCCATGATCGAGTACGGCAAGGCGCTGGTCCGGCCCGGATAGGAACCGTACTGGTCCATCAGCGGCTGGAGATCTTCGCGGACACGGGACGCGGCCCCTGTGTCAGACAAGTCGCTCAGGACTCCCCGTTGGACAAACCGTGAGGTCTCCATGTTGTAGTTGGCCAAGGCGATGTCCGGCGGGTTTCCCCGGACGAAGCTCGCGGACACAACGTCAACACCGGAGGTATCCAGCACGACTTCCGTATGGTCCTGCGATGCGTTGTAGTCGGCGACGAGCTTGGTCATGAAGCCGATCGCCTCCCGCTTGCTGAAGGTGAAGCGGATGGTCTCTTTTCCCTGATCGCCGGAACACCCCGAGAGCAGTCCTGCAAGCAATGCCAGTCCGAGGCCCATTGCTGCCATGCGTTTCTTGCGTGTCACTTTCACAGACACGTTGTCCTTTCGTCGTACGGCCCCACTGCCGCATGCGTTGGATGATGGCGCGCTACATCACCCAGGAGTTTAGATAGGAAATAAATTTATTATCTGCCATAAGTATTCTGTGAGCGGTGCCACACCGTCAAGCCAGCCGTCGTAACAAGGCGAAGTCTAAATTTATGTACTAAATTTAGAGCGGTTGATGAGTCCTTCCATCGCCTCGCCTGAAAAGTTGGGAGCACTGCATGCTGAGCGGAACCGCGCCGTCCACACAGTTGGTACGCAGGCTCAACGCCGGAGCCATGCTCAAGGCCATGCGCGGAGCAGGCGTCGTCACCGGCACCGAGCTCATGACCATGACGGGCTTGTCCCGGGCCACGGTCATCTCGATCTGCGACGAACTGGTCCGCCTCGGCTGGCTGCAGGAGCTCGAGAACCAGCGCGGCGCAGGCGACTACATCAAGGGCAGGCCCGCCCGCAGGTTTGTTTTCGACGACGGCGCTGCAAGTGTGCTGGGGATCGACATCGGCGTCAACAAGATCACCGCAATCGTTGCAGACATGGCAGGGACTCCCCTGTCCCAGGTCACCATGCCCTTCCGGACGTACAACGTCTCAGCAGCCGAGCGCGCCGACGTGCTGGACAAGATTGCCGCTGAAGCGCTCGAAGAGGCCGGGGTTCCCGCCGACTCGGTGCTGGCGGTATCCGTAGGCGTAGCCGCGCCCGTCACCCGGGAGGGCGAAGTCCTCACCGTCCAGGAGTTCTGGAAGTCCTTCGATGTCCGCCGGATCGTCTCGGAACGGCACGGCTGGCACGTCCTGCTGGAAAACGATGCCAACCTCGCGGCCCTTGCAGAACGCTGGCGGGGTACGGCCAAGGGTGTAGACAACCTGGTGGTCATGCTGGCCGGCGACCGCCTGGGCTCCGGCATCCTCGAATCCGGACGCCTGCTGCACGGCCAGCTGGGCGGATTCGGTGAACTGGGGTTCCTCAACAACGTCGAAGGTGTGGGGAGCACCTACGGCATCGCCTACGAAGCCACCGCGGCAGGCCGGGAAGCTTTGAAGAAGCAGGGTGCTACGAAGCTGCGGGCGCTCTGCGGCGGCAACCCGGATGCCCTGACCGCCGAAATGGTCTTCACTGCTGCTGCCGAAGGTGACGCTGCCTCCAGGAAAGCGCTGGAGAGCGTCGCCCTCCGCATGGCCAGGGTGATTGGCGCCATCAGCACCTTGGTCAATCCTGAGCTCGTGGTGATCGCCGGAGGAGTTGCCGCCTCTGCCGAGACGCTGTTGCCCGGAATCGCCAAGCATCTTCCGGAGTTCACCTTCACTCCCCCGAGGCTGGCAACCTCCATTGTGGGTGACGGAATTGTTTCCCTCGGAGCGATCCGGCACGCCCTGGACTACGTCGAAGAGCACGCATTGGATCTCTCCCCCTCGTCGCGTCCCAACCGCGCTTCCTAACCCGCGCCAAGCCGGCGGCTGCTACTCCGGCATGGACATGGTCCGCAGGTCCAGCTGGCGCAGGACACGGTCCGCCACTTCCGGGTCAGTCCCCGGTTCATTCCGGGCCTGGACAACTTCCATTCGTGCCGCATCAAGGGCGATGGTCTGCACTGTGATGGCCAGCTCCCTGCCGCGCTCACGCTTCTCCTTGGCAGACTCGTTCTTCAGCGTGCCATCGAGCAGCTCGGCGTGCAGCCGGCGCATCTTCTCTTTCACCAGTGCCACTTTTTCCGGAGGAAGTTCCTTCATCAGGTCATGGTCCTTCAGGGCAGCAACGGCGGCCGCCTGGGCCCGCTTGGCCAGGAGCCTGGCAGCATCCTTCTCATGCGATCCGTGCTCGGTAGCGTCCAGCACCCGCATCAACCACGGCAGGGTCAGCCCCGGAAGAACCAGGGTGGCCAGCAATACGGCACAGGAAATGACCAAGATCTCATGCCGGGCAGGGAAGTCGCTGCCATCAGGCAGCGTCAAAGGAAGAGCCAAGGCAAGGGCCAACGTGGCGAGGCCCCGCATTCCGCACCACGTGAGGATGAGTACTTCTTTGGGTGAGGTGGGCTGCAGAAGGTTGCGCCGCCGTCGTGCCGTCAACGCAAGCAGCCCAAGCCACAGGTACCGCACCACGAATACCAGGACGCAGATCACCACGGCCATACCGACCATGCCAAAGATGGCAGTGCCTTCGTCCCTGATCACCTGCCGGATCTCCAGCCCCACCAGGCCGAAGGCCAGGCCGGTGGCGAGCAACTCCACGACGTCCCAGAACGCCGTCCGGGTAACGCGCTCGGCAGCGTCCTGTGGACGGGCGTGGCGCTGCAGTTCCAAGGCAGTGACGACGACGGCCACCACGCCTGAGGCGTGCAGCTCTTCGGCGAGGATGTACGCAGCAAAAGGAACCACCAGGGTGACTGCACTGCGTGCCACCATGGACGCGACCAGCTTGGTGATGAACTTGGTCAGCCAACCCATTGCGATGCCAATCACGACTGCAAGCGCCGCACCCAGCACGAACTGGGGGATGACTTCAGGGCCCACTTCCTTGCCGGACATGGTGGCTGCGACGGCGGCCTGGAAGATCACGATGGCAGCGGCGTCGTTGAAGAGGCCTTCACTTTGAAGGACCGTGATGAGCCGGCGCGGCATATGCACCCGGCCTGCCACGGACTCCACCGCAACGGGATCCGGCGGAGCAACCATGGCCCCCAGGGCGATGGCAGCGGGGATGCCAATGCCTGGAATCATCAGCCAGGCGGCCCCTGCCACCGCGGCGGTGGTCACCACCACCAAGGCAACGGCCATCAACAGCAAGGTCCGCCACCGAACCCGGAAAACCGCCCAGGAACTCTTCTGGGCGGTTGCGAAGAGCAACGGCGGCAGGAAGATCGGCAGGATCAGTTCCGGTGAAATCTCAAACTCGGGGAAACCCGGAATGAAGGTAAGGGCAACAGCCAGCAGCAACATGAGGACCGGATACGGCAACCGGAGCCGGTCCCCCAAACCGACCGCGAATACTGTTGCAAGCAGCAACCCGACTATGAGCGCCAGCTGATCCATGTTCCTGCTTCCCCAGATGTTGTACGGCCCCTTCCCCGGCGCGACCGGAAAAGTTCCCTACAAACATATCCCGGGGCACCGACACATTCCCGCGGGGCCCGTCACTCCACAGGGCCCGTCACTCCTTGGTCAGGGCGTCCACCACGTCCTCGGTGCCGTCCTTGAACGGGATGGTCTTGGCAATGGTTTCGGGCAGCTCCAGGACCGCCGCCGTTACCAAGGCAACGTTGGCGCGTGAGGTCTGCGTGCCATCATCGGGGTTCGCGGGATGCAGCTCGATCAGTCCTGTGGCCGGCTCATCGGTAAGGCTCCCGGGACCCAGCACAGTCCAGTCGAGGTTGGTGCCGCGCAGATAGTCGTCGGCTGCCGCCTTGGATTCCGCGTAGGCAAAGAAGGGGTGGTCCTCGGGGACACCGTGCTCCTTGGAAGCACCGATGTAGGACACCATGACGTACCTCTTCACACCCGCCTCCGCCGCAGCGTCCATGGAACGGATGGCAGCGTCCCGGTCCACGGCATAGGTCCTTGCGGGGTTGCCGCCGCCGGCCCCTGCGGACCAGACCACGGCATCGTGGCCCTTCAGCGCCTGGGCGAGTTCCGCCGTCGTCGAATGTTCAACGTCAAGCACCTCAGCGGAGGCGCCCGTACCCGTGACATCCGCCACATGGTCGGGGTTTCGGATGAAGGACGTGACATCGTGACCTTCACCACTAAGAATCCGGGACAGATGCAGGGCCACTTTCCCGTGGCCGCCAATAATCGCGATTCGGCTCATGGACCCATTCTGTCCCAGAAAACAAAAAACCCCGCAGAGAATATCTGCGGGGTCTTGCTCTGTAGCGGTGGGGAGGCTCGATCTCCCGACCTCACGATTATGAGTCGTGCGCTCTAACCAACTGAGCTACACCGCCACGGATGAGAAAAGCCTGCGTCAGCCGGTCAAAACCGCCTTGACGCAGGCCCTCATCCAGAGCCCCCCACCGGAATCGATCCGGTGACCTCGTTCTTACCAAGAACGCGCTCTACCACTGAGCTAGGGGGGCAACGAGTAAATACTCTACCGGACGTTTTCAGAAGCTACAAATCGGCGAATCCACAGGGAAAAATGGCCCCGACACAATTTGCAAAGCAGCTGTTTACCTGATCTACGAACGGAGAAAATCAGGGGAGGCGAAGCACCTGTCCGGGGTAGATCTGGTCGGGGTTGGGCACCGTATCGGCGTTGGTGGCGATCAAGGCGCCAAGGTCCACTCCGAACTGCGCGGCGATGCCACTCATGGTGTCCCCCTGCTCCACAACGACCTCCGTGACACGTGGTGCCACGGGTCCGGGCTGGCCCGTCTCTGCAGCTGCCTCTACAGCCGCCTCCCGGGCCTGTGGCTGGATTTCCGGGGCGTCAGGATCCAAGCCCTCCTGAGACGCTTCCTCGGCGGCTGCGGCGTCTGCTGCGGCCTGTTGCCGCGCCGCTTGTGCCGCGGCAGCTTCGGCTGCTGACTTGTCCGCCGCTGAAACCTCGACGGCGGCGGCATCCTCCTCGGCCTGGGTCACCGCCGTGTGGTCCTCCAGCGGCTCCGGCGCACCGCTGCCGCGAGCCCCGCCGTCGTCTTGCTGCGCCTCGCCTGGCTGCGGCTCTTGGCCCTTATCTCCAAAGCCAAGGTTCTTCTTCAAGTTATCCAGCAAACCCATGGAGCACTCTCCCCTGTTCAGCGCGGCGTTCACGTGCCGTACCTTCCGGCCGTGAATCGATCGTACGGCGCGTCAGCGACACATGTAACCCCGTTAACGCCTCAAGGGGCCGGCTCGAAAGCCGGCCCCTTGAGGGGAACTACTTAGTGTTTACCACTTGCCAGTGTTTACCACTTGCCCTTGCGGTTGAAGTCGCGGTTGCTGCCTTCGCCGCCAGTGCGGGGCTTGCGGGCACCATCACCGTGACCGCCGTAGCGCGAGCCGCTGGCCTGGCCACGATCGCGGTCGCCGTAGCTACCGGAGGTGCGCTCGGCGCGGTCGCTGTAGGAACGGCCACCACGGTCAGCGGAGGAACGCTCGCCGTCGGACTTGCGGAACTCCTTCTTGAATCCGCCGTTGCCCTTGAAGTTGCCGCCACCGTGGTTGTCGCGGTCGCCGTAGCCGCCGCGTTCGCGGTTGGGCCTGCGGCCGTTGTCCAGCTCAAGGTGGATCAGCTCGCCGCCGATGCGGGTACGGGACAGCGCACGCAACTGCTCGGGGCTGAGGTCTGCCGGGAGCTCCACAAGGGAGTGGTCCGAGCGGATGTCGATGCCGCCGATCTGTGCGGAGGAGATACCGCCTTCGTTGGCAATGGCACCCACGATGGAACCGGGCATGACGCGCTGGCGGCGTCCGACGGCGATCCGGTAGGTGGCGTTGCCCTCGGTGAGCGCACGGGTCGGGCCGCGGGAACCGAAGCCGTCCTTGGAGCGCTCACGCTTCTGGTACTCGGGAGCTGCGGGCAGTTCCTTGACCAGCAGGGGCTGTCCACCCTGGGCCATGACGGCCAGGGCCGCTGCGATCTCGGCAGCCGGAACCTTGTGCTCTTCCTCGTAGGAGGCAATGAGGTCGCGGAACATGGCCACGTCCTCGGACTCGAGGGTCTCCGTGATGCGCTCGGCAAACTTGCCCAGGCGCAACGAGTTGACGGTCTCGGCCGTGGGAAGGTGCATCTGCTCCACCGTCTGGCGGGTGGCCTTCTCGATGGCACGGAGCAAGTACTTCTCGCGGGGCGTCATGAACAGCACGGCGTCGCCGTTGCGGCCTGCACGGCCGGTGCGGCCGATGCGGTGCACGTACGACTCGGTGTCGTGCGGAATGTCGTAGTTGATCACGTGGCTGATGCGCTCAACGTCAAGACCGCGGGCGGCGACGTCGGTGGCCACCAGGATGTCGATGCGGCCTTCCTTGAGTGCGTCAACAGTGCGTTCACGCTGCTGCTGCGGGATGTCACCGTTGATGGCTGCTGCCTGGAAGCCACGGGACTTCAGTTTGTCGGCGAGGTCCTCGGTAGCCATCTTGGTCCGCACGAAGGCGATAACGCCGTCGAACTCTTCAACCTCGAGGATGCGGGTCAGGGCGTCCAGCTTGTGGGGGCCCATGACCTGGAGGTACCGCTGGCGGATGTTGGTGCCCGTGGAGGTCTTGGACTTCACGGAAATCTCGGCAGGGTTGTTCAAGTACTGCTTGGACATGCGGCGGATCTGGCCGGGCATGGTGGCAGAGAACAGTGCAACCTGGCGGTCTTCCGGGGTCTGCTGGAAGATCTGCTCAACGTCGTCGGCGAAGCCCATGCGCAGCATTTCGTCAGCCTCGTCAAGCACCAGGTACTGGAGCTCGGAAAGGTCCAGGGAACCCTTGGCGATGTGGTCGATGACACGGCCGGGGGTACCGACAACAACCTGGGCGCCGCGGCGAAGGCCGGCGAGCTGCGGGCCGTAGGCGGAGCCACCGTAGACGGGCAGCACGGTGAAGTCGTCAATGTGCTTGGCGTAGGAGGTGAAGGCCTCGGCAACCTGGAGCGCCAGTTCACGGGTCGGAGCCAGGACCAGGGCCTGGGTCTTGCGGGACGGGCCGTTGAGGTCGTGGAGTTCAGCCAGGCGGGACAGGGCAGGAACGGCGAATGCCGCGGTCTTGCCGGTACCGGTCTGGGCCAGGCCAACGACGTCGCGACCCTCAAGGAGCAGCGGAATGGTTGCGGCCTGGATGGGCGACGGCTTTTCGTAGCCGACATCCTGCAGTGCAGCCAGGACGCGGCCGTCAATGCCGAGTTCGGCGAATCGCACGCCTTCTTCTTCGCCGTCGTTGGAGGCGTCAGCGTCAGTTGAGGCAGCAGCGTCAGCTGACGCGGGGGCCGCAGTCTCAGCAGCGGCATTCTCGACGGGGGCAGCGGCGGCAGCCGGCGCTTCAGCTTCGGCAGATTCAGCGTTCCGGGCGTCGAAGTCTTCGTTGAGATTTTCGGTCATAGGGAGAAATTCCTCATCCATAGGGCAGTCGGCGCGACCCGGTTGGGCTGGCCGCAGTACTCGTCGCGAAAAACAGGAAATGGTGCCCTGCTTCCGCAAGAAGTCCGGCGCTGTCGCAATCCCATGGCAGGACTTCCCGCTGCATCTCTTGGCTGCTATCCCAGCAGTCTGTACAGCGTTTTCTTTAGCCGGCTCTCCCTATGAAAATGCCCGCACACATTTGCGGGCCCCAACACTTACCAGTCCTGCCTCAAGAATTGGGCAGGATAAAGGGATTTCCGGAGTGGGGGATGTTTTAAGTGTAGGGCACGCGGCAGCCTTACCGCGAGTTAAGACCCCGCGACCACCGGGTGAGCTTGTTCACACCGGCGTCCTGGGCTGCTAGAGTCCGCTCCTGCGCAGCACTTTGTCGAACTCACGGTGGTAGTCCTCCTGGAGGCGGATCTCCCCGTCCGCTTCGGCATCAAGCAGGATCTGGACCAGTTCCGGGCTGGGCTCACTGAACCACTGCGCCACGGTAACGCCGTGTTTGGGGACAAAGGTGCGGTGGATGTGGTCTCCGGCCGAGATGCTGCCCGTCTTGATCACGCGCAGGTAGGTACCGACCCTTCCGGCCTCGGAAAAGCGCTTGACCCACTGCGGCTCCCCCAGTACCCGCTGGAACGTGGCGCAAGGGGTGCGGGGAGACGTCACCTCAAGTTCTACGTCGAGGCCGATCTTCCACCGTTCGCCGATCACGGCACCTGTGGGGTCAATGCCGGCCACACGCAGGTTCTCGCCAAAGATCCCTGCCGGAAGGTCCCGCTGCAACTCGCTGGACCAGTAGTCCGCGTCTTCCTGCGAATAGGCGTAAACGGCCTGGTCTTCTCCGCCATGGTGCACCCTGCTGGCCTGCACATCCCCATGGATGCCCAACTTGTGGACCTTGACCGGTCCCTCGACAGGGCGTTTGTCGATGGCGGTTACGCCCACGCTTCCCACGGGGTCGGGAAGCAACTGGTGGACGCGGCACACGGCAAGGACGGAAGCGGTGTTCATGGGCACCAGTCTACGGACGGACCCGCCAACGGCTAGGGATCAAAACGGTAGCCCATCCCCGCTTCCGTATGCAGATGGCGCGGCTCCGCCGGATCCCGCTCCAACTTCCGCCTCAACTGGGCAATGTAAACCCGCAGGTACTGGGTCTCCTTGGCGTAGGCCTGCCCCCAGACCTGCGTGAGAAGCTGCTGTTGGCTGACCAGCTTGCCCTTGTTCCGGACCAACAGCTCCAGGATGTTCCATTCCGTGGGCGTCAGCCGGACCTCGGCCCCGTCCTTGACGATCTTTTTCCCGGCCAGATCCACAATGAAGTCTGCCGTTGCCAGCGTAGGTTCTTCCCCTCCGGCCACCACGCGGCGTGAGGCCACGCGCAGCCGCGCAAGCAGCTCATCCAAACCGAATGGCTTGGTCACGTAGTCGTCCGCACCGGCGTCGAGCGCTTCCACTTTGTCCTCCGAAGCATGCCGGGCGGACAAGACAATGATGGGCATGCTGCTCCAGCCGCGGATGCGGCGGATGATCTCCACGCCGTCGATGTCCGGCAGGCCCAGGTCCAGCACCACGATGTTGACCGGATGCTTCGCGGCCGCGTTCAATGCGTCGGCACCGTTGCCCACGGTCATGGCCTGGTACCCATGGGCCTGCAGGGTCACCTGCATGGCCCGGGCAATGCGGGCCTCGTCCTCAACGATCAGCACCAGCGTCACAGCGGGTCACCGGTCCACAACGGCAAGGTGACCACCATGGTCAAGCCTCCACCCGGCGTCGGCTCCGCTGCGAGGCGGCCGCCCATGGCCTCGGTGAATCCCTTCGCGACGGCCAGCCCCAAACCGACTCCGCCGCCTGTCCCCGTACCACCGGCAGTTGGGGCTGTGGACGAATCTCCGAAGCGCTGGAACGGCTGGAACATGGTGAGGACTTCCTCAAGGCCAACACCCTTGCCGTGGTCGGCGATCCTCAGTTCGCTGGCCGGCTGCTCCCCCACGGTGATGCCTTCCCCTGCCCGGGCTGTCAGCACGACGTCCGAATCCGGGGCGTATTTCATGGCGTTTTCGACAATATTCGCCACAACCCTTTCGAGCATTCCAGCATCCGCCTGCACGGGAGGCAGGTTGGGCGGCAACTCGTTGCGCAGCCGCTCGTGCGGCACGCCCCGCAAGGCATCGGGCAGCACGTCCGCCCACACAATCCCGCTCAGCAGTGGGTTTACGGCGTCGGCGGTGATCCGGGACATGTCCAGGAGGTTATCCACCAGGTGGTCCAAACGGTCCGCATAATCTTCGATGGTCTCCAACAGCTCCCGCTCGACCTCCGGGGGAAACGACACGTCCTCCTGCCGAAGGCTGCTGACAGCGAGCTTGATTCCAGCCAGTGGCGTCCGCAAATCATGGGACACCGCCCGAAGAATCGAGGTCCGCATCTTGTTCCCTTCAGACAACCTGACGTTGTCGCGCCGGCTCTTTACCAACTGCTGCCGCTCCCTCACGGCCACCACGAACGCGCCGAAGGCCACCAGCATCCGCTGGTGGTGGGGCGACAACGGACCCCCGCGGAGCAACAGCGTGTAATGGGGATCGACGACGGCGGCATGATCGGCGGCGGCGTGCGTCACCGGCGGATTCGGGCCGGCGCTGGCGAGGACCCGCCATTCGGGCGGCGCACCCTGGCTGCCCGGCCCTGTGCCGGTGGAACCCAGGAGGGTCACTGCGTCCATGCCGAGGTTTCCGCGGACCTTCTCAAGGAACGTCTCCAGGCTTCCATCCGAACTGAGGATGCGAAGGGCAAGTTCACTGAGCGCAGTGGCCTCCGCCCCGGACCTCGCGGCTTCCTGTGCGCGGCGACTGGCCAGGCCCACCGCGAGGGCCACCCCACAGGCCACCGCCAGGAAAACCACCAGCGTAAACAAGGTGGTGGGATCGGCAATGGACAACGAACCGACGGGGTCTGCCGAGAAGTAGTTCAGCAGGAAACTCCCCAGCACGGCCGCCACCACCGCAGGCCACAAACCACCAATGGCGGCTACGGTCACTGCGACGGCAAGCTGGAGAAGCATGATCATGGAAAAGTTGCGGAAGTTCAGGATCGTAACGGCCAGTTCCACCGCCGGCGGGAGCAGAAGTGCCAGAACCAGCCCTGCTGTTACCCGGCCCCGGCCAATACCGCGCACGGTGGGAAACTTCAGCAGGGCGCTGTCATCCCCGTTGCCCTGAGCCTCGCTTGCCGCCATGGCTACATCCTTGCATGGTTCGAAATATGGGCACTTCTCCCCACATGGGGCATGGATAAGTGCCTGCAGCGTGCGCAAGGACTAGGCTTGCTCTGAGCATTCCGGTCCGGCGTGGCGCCGGGCACACCACGGTCTATCCAGGGGGATATACATGGACCCGAAAGACAGCCCTGACGCGGCCGGCAACAACGGCAGCGGCAGGGACAACAACGATGGCTTTAACGCGGCCAACAACGCACCCAAACCACCTCCGTGGCAGGTGCCCAAGCCTAAGCTCCACCCTGAGTTGTTCACCCCGGTCGAAGACGGACCTGCGGAAAACGGACCTGGGGAAAGCAGGCAGCGGGGCCGGAACAAGAAGGTCCCCGCCGCATCCGCACCCGCTGGATCTTCAGCGGCCGGCCACACGGCAGGGCAAGCTGAACCGGGACAGCCCCTCCCCGTGGTGGATCCGTTCGAGCGTGAACGTGAACGTGATGCCGCTGCCGCAGCAAAGAAAAAGAAGCGCTCCCAGCGCCGCACCATAGTGGTGGGGCTGGGCGTGACGGCCCTCCTTGCAGGAACAATCACCGCCATCGTGGCCTCCAACGAACAGGAAGCCGACTACGCCCAGGTCTGTTTCAACGAAGAAACCGGCGAGCGCGTGGACGACGACCAGTGCAACAACAGCAGCTCAGCGGGCCGGAGCTCTGGGGTTTACGCCTGGTACTTCTACTCCCGGGGCGCAAGCGTGCCTGCCGTCGGCCAGAACCGCAGCTCGTATCCCAGCGCCACGAAGACCGTCCCCCAGGGTGCCAAGTCCTCCACGGGATACAGCACCAAGGGCGGCACCGTGAGCCGTGGCGGCTTCGGCAGCAGTTCCAAAAGCGGCGGAAGTTCGGGAGGCTAGGGGTGCGGCGACTCTCCTCCGTGCCGCGGCCGGACTGGAAGCAAAAGATTGAAGAGCAGGGACTGGTTTTTTCAACCACCACCATGCCCGACGGCCGGAAAATCGAATACTGGAACGAGTCGGCCTACTACGAGTTCGACATGGACGAGGTGGAAAAACTCGAAGAGACCGCCGAAAGCATGCATCTGATGTGCCTGGAGGCAGCGAAGTACCTTGCTACCGGCGCCATGGGCGATATCGGCATCGGACGCCAGGCCCTGGAGCTTGCCGCCGAGTCGTTGCAGGCCGGGGACATGGACATCTACGGCCGTTTCGACTTTATTTATGACGGCGCCGGCGGTCCGGCCAAGATGCTCGAATACAACGCCGATACGCCCACAGGCCTGATCGAGGCCTCGGTGGCCCAATGGTTCTGGTTGCAGGACGTCTTTCCTGAAAAGGACCAGTGGAACGGCATCCATGAAGCCTTGATCCGGCAGTGGCAAAAGCTGCAGTACCGAACCGGAATGAGCACCCTGCACGTGGCCCACTCCGAAGCCGAGGAATCCGGCGAGGACTGGATGACGGCCGCCTACATGCGCGACGTCGCCAGCCAGGGCGGCTGGACCACTATCGGCATCAACATGTCGGACATTGGCTGGGACCCGAACCTGAACCGGTTCGTGGACCTGGACAACTTCATGATCAGCACCATGTTCAAGCTGTACCCCTGGGAACTGATGATGAAGGAGCCTTTCGGGCACCGTCTTCTGCAGCGTGCGCATAATCCTCGCTGGGTGGAGCCTGCCTGGAAGATGCTGCTCTCCAACAAAGCCCTCCTGGCTGCGCTGTGGCACCTCTACCCCAATCACGAAAACCTGCTGCCCGCCTATCTTGGGGACCCCGGACCCCTGAAGGAATGGGTAGCCAAACCCCTGCACGGGCGCGAAGGGGACAACATCCGCATCCACGCCCCCGGCATCGACATCTCCCAACCCGGCGGCTACGGCCGCGAAGGCTGGTGCTACCAGCAGTACCACGCGCTTCCCGACTTCGACGGAAACCACCCCGTCCTCGGGCTCTGGGTGGTGGACGGCGAATCAGTCGGCTGCGGCATCCGCGAATCGGATGGCCCCATTACCGACTACTTCTGTCGCTTCGTCCCCAACACCATTGACGCCCCCGCGCCCGTCGCGCCCCCTGCTACTTCCTATGGAGCTGCACTATGAGCACTGAAACCTCGACGCCGGGTGGCGGCACGGCGGGCGGCGACCGTACCGCCGTCGTACCTCCCAAGGGCCTCCACGCCGGAATCCTGGACCTCGGCGACTCCGTCATGCTGGGGCTGGCATCCACAGCGCCTGTGTATTCGCTTGCGGCAACCCTGGGACTGATCGTCGCGGTCAACGGGAACTACACCCCGCTGATCCTCGTGCTTGGCTTCATTCCTGTCCTGTTCATTGCCTACGCGTTCCGTGAGCTCAACAGCGCCATGCCGGACTGCGGAACCACGTTCTTCTGGGCCCGCAAGGCCTTCGGGCCGTGGGCTGGCTGGCTGGGCGGCTGGGGCGTGGCCCTGGCCGGGATCGTGGTGCTGGCAAATCTGGCCCAGATCGCCGGGAAGTATCTCTGGCTGCTGGTCGGCGACGGGTCCCTCGCAGAGAACAAATGGCTGGTGACCGCCACGGGCGTGCTGTTCATAGTGTTCATGACCTACGTGAACCATCGCGGCATCAGGCTGGGTGAACACGTTCAACGGACGCTGACATACATCCAGTACATTTCCCTTGGCATTTTTGCCGTGGCAATCATTTTCCGGATCGCAGGTGGAGCTCCCGAGGGTCAGGCCTTCGACTTTGAGTGGTTCAATCCGGCGGGCGCTTTCGCCGATCCGGGTGCCGTGGTGCACGGCGCGCTGCTGGCACTGTTCATCTACTGGGGCTGGGACACCTGCCTGGCGCTGAACGAAGAAACCGAAAATCCCGCCAAGACCCCGGGCCGTGGTGCTGTCATCTCTGCCTCGGTACTGGTGGCAATCTACGTGTCGGTGGCCCTGTTGGTGATGATGTACGCCACGATCGGCACTGACGGAATCGGCCTGGGCAACGAGGCCAACCAGGACGATGTCTTCCTGGCCATGAAGGATGTTGTGCTGGGTCCATGGGGATGGCTGATTGTTGTAGCTGTCCTGGCGTCGGTCCTTTCCTCCACCCAGACCACCATCCTCCCGACGGCACGTGGCACGCTGTCCATGGGTGTCCATGGCGCCCTTCCCCCGCGCTTTGGCAAGGTCCACGAGCGATACATGACGCCGGGCTTCTCCACCCAGGTGATGGGCGCGGTGGCCGTGGTCTACTACGTGGCCATGAGCTTCCTCAGCGAGAACCTGCTCTCGGACTCCATCAGCGCCATCAGCCTGTTCATCGCCTTCTACTACGCCCTCACCGGGTTCTCCTGCGTATGGTACTTCCGTTCAACCCTTCGGGAGTCCGCCCGCAATCTGTGGTTCCGCGGCATCCTGCCGTTCCTGGGCGCCTTGTCCCTGACTGCGGCCTTCTTCATCTCTGCCGTCCAGATGTGGGACCCGTCCTACGGCGACACGCAGATCTTCGGCATCGGAGGCGCGTTTGTCAGTGGCGTGCTGCTGCTGGCCCTGGGCGTGGTCCTGGCCGTCGTGTGCCGCTTTGCTCCTTCCACCCGGGGATACTTCACGGGTGAACGGGCCGATGCCGGGGTGGTCCGCGGCGAGTAGCCCGGCTCTGCATTCCCGGCTTAGGACCGCCCAGCCCACCGACGCAGGCGGGTGGGAACGTCCGGTATCTCATCGGTTCGCACCGAGTTCCTGCGGAGCGCTGCCAGCCAGCAGACCAGGATGGTCGCCGCGCAGAAAACGCCTGCGCTGGAGGCCATGATCCACAGACCGGGCGTCTGGACGTCCAGGTTGGCAGCCCCGAGCGCGGTACCAATGGTCTTCGGCGAGAAGAAGAACACCAGGGTGGAGACGGCAAGAACCACCCCCATCACCATCCGCTGGCCGTTCAATCGCGCCGGGGTTTCCTTGATGGTCCAGGCGAACGCCGGCAGGACCACGGCCATCCAGACCCAATGGTGCGACCACGAAACGGGGCTGATGAGCAACATGGCGAGGGCCGTCGTCGAAATAGCCACAACGCGGGCGCCCTGGGCGCTGGCCGCCCGGATCATGACGGCAGCCAGCACCAGCGTTCCCAGGCTCAGCGCGAGCCAAGGGACCGTAACAGCCTCCTGCGGAACGCCGAAATGAAGGAGGGCACCTTTGATGGAGAGGTTGTCCACGTAGCCCGCTCCACCGATGCGGGAGGTGTCGGGAAGGATTTCCAACCAGAATTTCAGGGATTCCGCCGGGCGCAGCAACCACGCAAACAGCACTGTGGAGACGAAGCCCAGGGACATGTTTGCCAGCCCCCGCCAGTCCCTGCGCATCAGGAAGTAGAGGCCGAACACCAGGGGCGTCAGTTTGATTCCGGCGGCCACGCCAACAAGGAAGCCGCTTCCCCGGAACCTCCGGCGCTTGGACAGGCCGCCAAGCAGATCCACCACCATCAGTCCCATGAGCAGGATGTTGATCTGCCCGAAGGCGAACGTCTCGCGCCACGGCCCAAGGAAAAGGATCGCCAGGAACAATGCCGCAGCTATCCAACAGCTCCTGGCAGACGAAAGTGCACTCCGCAGATCCGGCTTGGACGACCAATAACGGACGATCGTGACAGCCACCCAGGCGGCCACCACCACACCTGCGCAGTTGAACAGGTTGAGCGCCGTCAATTGCGGCAAGCGGGCCAACAACCCGAAAACCAACGCAGCGAACGGCGGATAGGTAAACGGCAATTGCGGCCCACCGGCCGATGCCACCGTGGGTCCATAGAGGTCAGACGCGGACCAACCGGCCTGGTTCAGGATGCTCCCACCGAACCAGTAGACGCTGAAGTCCAGGCCTTGTTTGGCCCAGTTCGCGAGCAACATCCACACCGGCAAAGCCACAACAGCCACGGGCAGCAGACGAAGGAGCAGAGGCGAGGCCTGGTTTGTTGTGTGCGGCCGCGCGGCGTCCGTTTCGGTCCGTAATTCGACGTCGGGCAGTGCCATCCAAAATCCCCCAAGTAAGCAAAGTCGCACGGGGGAAGTGTGCCGCCCCCGCGTCCCATACTACTGAAGGGCCTTCCGAGCCCCGGCGGCCCGGCTGGCACAGCGGCGGTTGCGGGGAGCCTAGGATGCTGGAATGAGCGATTCAACGACGAACACCTCCGACGTCCTGGCCCTGGATTCCCTGCTTTCCGACGACGAACTGGCAGTCCGCGACAAGGTTCGCGATTACACCACCCAGCGGATCCGTCCAAACATCTCCCGCTGGTACGAGGACGCGGTCTTCCCCCGGGAGATCGCTCCTGAACTGGGCGAGCTCGGCGTACTGGGCATGCACCTGGACGGTTACGGCTGTCCCGGCCGGACCGCCGTCGAATATGGCCTGGCCGCCATGGAGCTGGAAGCCGGCGATTCGGGCATCCGGACCTTTGTTTCAGTGCAGGGCTCGCTGGCCATGACGGCGATCCATCGTTGGGGATCGGAGGCACAGAAGGAGGAATGGCTTCCACGGATGGCTGCGGGCGAGCTGATCGGCTGCTTCGCTTTGACTGAACCTTCGGCCGGCTCGGACCCTTCTTCCATGACCACCACTGCCCGGCAGACCAGCGATGGATGGGTGCTGGATGGAGCCAAACGATGGATTGGACTCGCCTCGATTGCCGACGTCATGGTGGTGTGGGCCCGGACCGATGACGGGATCCGCGGTTTCCTGGTTCCCGCGGGCGCTTCGGGCGTCACCGCAACGCCGATTGAGCCGAAGCTATCCATGCGCGCCTCGGTTCAGTGCGACGTAACGTTCGACGCCGTTCGGCTGGCTCCGGAGGCAATCCTCCCGGGTGCCACAGGTCTTAAGGGGCCGTTCTCTTGCTTGAACGAGGCCAGGTACGGGATTGCCTGGGGTGCCATGGGGGCGGCCCGCGATTCGTACGAAGCTGCCCTCTCCTACGCTGGTGAACGCCTGCAGTTCGGACGCCCCTTGGCCGGGTACCAGCTGACGCAGGAGAAGCTGGTCAATATGCTGCTGGAAATCCAGAAGGGCACCTTGTTGGCGTTGCATCTGGGCCGGTTGAAGGATGCCGGGCATTTGCAGCCGCAGCAGATTTCCATGGGCAAGCTGAACAATGTCCGCGAGGCCATCAAGATCGCCCGCGAGGCCCGTACCATCCTGGGTGGCAACGGCGTCACACTGGACTATTCTCCGCTGCGGCATGCGAACAACCTGGAGTCGGTCCGCACCTATGAAGGAACAGACGAGGTACACACCCTGATCCTGGGTCAGCACATCACGGGCATCGGGGCCTTCCGCGGCTAACCCACCCCAACTGGGTAACAGCAAACGTCGCTACGGGGGCTCAATGGGACGTTTGCTGTTACCCAGTTGGGTCAGGGAGGATCACAAGTTCCAGGTAGCCGCGAAGTCCCTTGGCCACGTCCACCTGATCCGGGGCAAGCAGCCACTGGGTTTGCAGGCCGTCCCAGAGTGCCACCAAGGAGGTCGCAGCTTGGTCCGGATCTACGCCCGGGCGAAGCCTGCCTTCGGCCCCGAGCTCCGAGAACCGCCGACTGTAGCTTGTGCGCAACCGCTCGTATCGCTCGGTGAAGTAGTCCCGTCCAGGGTGCTCATCCGTGACCGATTCGGCGCAAAGGACCGTGTAAAGCTCGATCACTCCGGGAATGTCCTCGTTGTAGAGGGCAGTCCGGATGACGGAATCGACCAAGCCCTCTTCCATATCGTCCGGGAAGGCTCCACTGGTGATCTCGTCTCGACGTTCCAGGACCGACATCAGGAGGTCGCGCTTGGACGGGAAGTAGTGCAACAAGCTTGTCTGGCTCATCCCTGCACGGTCCGCAACATCCTGCAGCGATCCCCCCCGGTAGCCCCGGGCAGCGAACACCGCATGCGCAGCGTCCAGAATCGTCTGGCGCCGTTCCTCCGATTTCGCGTAAGGGCCACGCTTCGTTGCGCGGGACACGTCCTTTGTGGTCATGGCTAGCCAGTGTACGCGGATACTGGGCCCTCTCGAAATTCGAGTGAGCACTCGAATTATCTGTTACCGTGGTCACAATCGACGTGCCGGAGCCCACCTTCGGGTGCCGGCAGCGTCAACCTGACACAAAGAGGTGAAGGCGCATGACCCGTTTAACTCGAAGACAACTTCTGGGCGCAGGCCTGGGTACGGCAGCCATGGGTCTGCTGTCCGGCTGCGCGACGCCGGGAACCCAGTCCGTCAACGCTGCACCAACCATCCCGGCCGCCAGCGGTCCCGTGCGGCTTACGTATTGGGCATGGTTGAAGGACTTCCAGAACGTTGCCGACATCTGGAATGCAGCGAATCCAAACATCCAGGTGGACGTCGTCTGGATCCCCGGCGGCAACGCAGGCGGATACCAGAAGCTCTACTCGGCACTGGCAGCCGGCGGTGGTCCGGACCTGGCACAGGTGGAGCTACGGTCGATCCCGGAGTTCATGCTGGTCAACGGACTGGTGGACATCTCCCGCTACGGTGCCAACGACCACGCGCACCTCTACGACCCCACCTTGTGGAAACAGGTCAGCTACACGGGCGGCGTATACGGCATACCCCAGGATTCAGGTCCGATGGCCATGTTCTACCAGCCGGCCATTCTGGACAAGGTGGGCGGCGCTCCCCCGAAAACCTGGGACGAATGGGCGGGGCTGGCCCGCGAGCTTCGTTCCGTGGACACGTACCTGGACTGCTTCCCGATCAGCGACGCCTCACCCTTTGCTTCTTTCGCCGGACAGGCAGGAGCCGCGTGGCTGCGTCCGGAGGAGGATGGCTGGGTCATCAACATGACCGACGACGCCACGCTCAACACCGCGCGCTTCTTCGACAAAGCGATCGACGACGATCTCGTCACCACCGCGTACGGCGCCTTCTCCCCCGGCTGGTTCGCCGCGGCGGGCAAGGGCGGCATTGCCTCCACCGTCACCGGCAGCTGGGGCGATGCCCTGGTCGAAGGGGTCAGCGGTTCCGAGGGAAAGTGGCGCGTTGCCCCCATGCCCACCTGGGGAGGCACAGGCTTTGGATCGAGCTATCTGGGCGGCTCCACGGCTGCCGTTCTGGCTAATAGCAAGCACCCCAAGGAAGCCGTGGACTTCGCAGTGTGGCTGACCACCTCCAAAGAAGGCATCGACGCCGAGATCAAGAACAGCGGCATCGGATGGTCCCCGAATCCCGACTTCATTGGCACCGACCGCCAGCAACCATCAGCGTTCTTCGGCGGCCAGAACTACAACCAGGACGTCATGGTCCCGGCCGCACAACAGCAAAACCCCGACTGGTCGTGGTGGCCCGTGACCCAGCAGTCCTTCAACATCCTCAGTGACGGTTTCCGGAAGAAGGCCTTCGGGACCTCCCTGGTGGACTCGATTGCCGCTTCCGAGCAGCAGATCATCACCGTTTTCAAGAACAAGGGCCTCACCATCAGGAAGGAAACGGCATGACCACCACCCGCATGGCACCTCCCTCAAAGCCTCAAACACAAGCATCCCGCCGCGGCAAGCGTACCGGCGCGGCCGCCCGGGCACCGTGGCTTCTCCTCGCCCCTTTCCTGGCTCTATTCACACTGACGTTTCTGCTGCCCATTGTGGTGGCGATCCTCTCCAGTTTCACCAAGGTGACCAGGAGCGGACTCTTCGGCGAGGCGGGTGTAACCAGTGAGTTCGCCGGGTTCGGCAACTACGCCCAGGCTTTGGCGGACGGCAGTTTCGTGGCATCCATCGGCCGCATGCTGCTGTTCGGCATCGTCCAGGTTCCGGTCATGATCGTTCTCTGCACTGTCCTGGCGTTGATGTTGGAATCGGCATCGGCCAAATGGCCCGGCTTCTTCCGCGCCGCCTACTTCATGCCCTACGGCGTTCCCGGCGTCATCGCCACCATCCTGTGGTCCTTCCTTTATGTGCCCGGCCTCAGCCCCCTGTTTGACGCGGCCAAACTCGTCGGACTCACCCCTGACTTCCTGGGCGCCAACAGCGTGTTGTGGTCCATCGCCAACATCGTCACCTGGAGCTACACGGGCTACAACATGCTGATCATCGTGGCGCAGCTCAAGGCCATTCCCGTGGAACTCTACGAGGCAGCAAAGGTGGACGGAGCGTCAACCTGGCGGGTCGCCCGCAGCATCCAGCTTCCCCTGATCCGTCCGGCCCTCATGCTCACCACGGTGTTTTCGATTATCGGCACCCTGCAGTTGTTCGCTGAAGCGCAGGTCCTCAAAACCGTGGCCCCTGCCATCGACAGCCAGTACACGCCCAATCTGAGCGCCTACACCACGGCCTTCGCGTACAACGACTACAACGTCGCGGCCGCCCAGTCGGTCATCATCGCCGTCGCCGCCTTCACCCTTTCGTTCGCCTTCCTCGCACTGACCAACAGGAAGTCATCATGACTGCTACAGCTACCAAGTCACCCGCAGCAGCCGCTGCCAAGGCCCGGTCCGCGGGTCCGGACCGGTCAGCCGGACGACGCCGGTCGTCCACCATCATTGTCACCGCCCTTTTGATGGTGGTTGCCCTCTACTTTTTGATTCCCGTGTACTGGGTCTTCGTCGCCTCCACGAAGTCCACGTCCGACCTCTTCTCCACCAATGGCTTCTGGTTCGCTCCCACGTTCTCCCTGTGGGAGAACATCGGCCGGGTGGTCAGCTACGACGATGGAATCTTCGGTCGTTGGTTCCTGAACTCGGCGATCTATGCCGGCGTCGGTGCGCTCCTGGCCACGTACTTTGCGGCAGCAGGCGGCTACGCCCTCGCCAAGTACGAGTTCAAGGGACGCAACCTGGTGTTCGGCACGATCCTCGGCGGCGTCCTGGTTCCCGGTACTGCGACGGCGCTTCCGTTGTTCCTCCTGTTCAGCCAGCTGGGCCTGGCCAACACGTACTGGAGTGTGTTGTTGCCTTCGCTGGTCTCGCCGTTCGGGCTGTTCCTGTGCAGGATCTATGCCCAGGCCACCGTGGACACTTCGCTGATCGAGGCCGCCAGGATCGATGGTGCCGGCGAACTCCGCATCTTCCACACCATCGGGCTTAAGGTACTGACCCCTGCACTGGTCACGGTGTTCCTGTTCCAGCTGGTCGGTATCTGGAACAACTACTTCCTGCCGTTGGTCATGCTCTCCGACTCCGAGCTCTACCCCATCACATTGGGCCTGAACAACTGGCTCAGCCAAGTGGACCGTCTGCCCGAATTCTACGAACTGACCACAGGCGGGGTGCTGCTTTCCATCATTCCGCTCAGCATCGCCATGATTGTCCTGCAGCGCTTCTGGCGCGGAGGACTGACAGAAGGAGCCGTCAAGTAAATGACCATCCATCCAGTAGCCGGCTACATTACCGATCCCGGACCGGGCACGGGGAACCGCCTCCCTGCCAGATCCTGGCTGCACAGCGATGCGCCCACACTTTCGTTGAACGGACGATGGCGCTTCCGCCTTCTGCCCGGCGCCCCCGGTACACCCGGTGGTCGTGGCGTGCTGCCCGAAGGCGAAGCCGTTGAAGGCGTGGCCGAAGAGAATCTGGACGATTCCGGCTGGGACCGGATCCCGGTACCGTCCCACTGGGTGTTGGAGGGGGACGGCGCCTATGGCCGGCCCATCTACACCAACGTCCAGTTCCCCTTCCCCACGGACGCGCCCCACGTCCCGGATGAAAACCCTACCGGCGATTACCGCCGGACGTTCGAACTCCCCACTGACTGGGACGGCGAAGACAGGACAGTGCTGCGTTTCGACGGCGTCGAGTCCCGTTACAAGGTCTGGCTCAACGGAACCGAGATCGGCGTGGGCACGGGAAGTCGTTTGGCCCAGGAGTTCGACGTCACAGACGCCGTACGTGAGGGCCGGAACCTCTTGGCCGTACGCGTCCACCAGTGGTCCGCCTCGAGCTACGTCGAAGACCAGGACCAGTGGTGGATGCCCGGCATCTTCCGCGACGTGACTCTGCAGGCCCGCCCGAAGGCGGGTATCGACGACGTCTGGTTGCGGACGTCTTACACTGCCGGCGCCGGCGTCATTGACCCGGAGATCACCGCAGGCCAGGCCGCTTACCCGGTTCGGCTGTCCGTCCCCGAACTGGACGTCGACGTCGTCTGGGACTCCCCAGCCGACGTCGCCCCGGTGGCGATCACCGGCGTCGAACCTTGGTCCGCTGAGGTGCCGCGCCTATACAACGCGACCATTGCCAGCGAAGGCGAGACTATCTCGCTCCGCCTGGGTTTCCGCACCGTGGAGATCAAGGGCGATCAGTTCCTGGTCAATGGTCGTCGCGTGGTCTTCCACGGCGTGAACCGGCATGAGACGCATCCGGACCGGGGCCGTGTGTTCGACGAGGACTTTGCCCGCGCGGACCTGGCCATGATGAAGAAGTTCAACGTCAACGCGATCCGCACCAGCCACTACCCGCCGCACCCCCGTTTGCTGGACATCGCTGACGAACTGGGCTTCTGGGTGATCCTGGAGTGTGACCTGGAAACCCATGGCTTCGAGCGGCAGGGCTGGGTAGGCAACCCCAGCGATGATCCTGCTTGGCGCGAAGCGTACGTGGACCGCATGGAGCGTACGGTGGAGCGGGACAAGAACCACCCCTCCATCGTCATGTGGTCGCTGGGCAACGAGTCCGGTACCGGCGCCAACCTCGCTGCGATGTCCGCATGGACCCATGCCCGCGACACGGGCCGCCCCGTCCATTACGAGGGTGACTACACGGGCGCCTACACGGACGTGTACTCGCGGATGTACTCGTCGGTGCCGGAAACCGAGGCGATCGGGCGCGATGATTCGGATTCCCTCCTGCTCGGCTGCTCCGCTGCGGAGTCGGCGCGGCAACGCACCAAACCGTTCATCCTGTGCGAGTACGTGCACGCCATGGGCAACGGCCCGGGAGCGATCGACCAATACGAGGCCCTGGTGGACCGTTATCCCCGGCTGCACGGCGGCTTCGTCTGGGAGTGGCGGGATCACGGCATCCGAACCACTGCTGCCGACGGCACTGAATTCTTCGCTTACGGCGGCGACTTCGGCGAGGTGGTTCACGACGGCAACTTCGTCATGGACGGCATGGTCCTCTCGGACTCCACGCCCAGTCCGGGACTCTTCGAATACAAGCAGGTGGTCGCACCGATCCGCTTGGGCTTCTCCAAGGAAACGCACGACGGCGGCACCCGCCGCTTCGTCTCTGTCGCCAACCTGAGGCACACCGCCGATGCGTCGGATGTGGTGCTGCGCTGGCGGCTTGAGCGTGACGGTCAGCCGGGCGCCTCGGGAGAATTCGACGTCGTCGATTCCTTGGGTCAGCCACTGGGCGCCGGTGACACAGTCCGGGTGGAGCTTCCCCGCCTGGACGTGGTGGAACCCGGTGAACATTGGTTGACCGTGGAGGCTGTGCTCCGCAAGGACAGCACTTGGGCTGAGGCCGGCCACGTGATCTCCGCGGCTCAGTTGCCGTTGGCGAAGCCGGGCCCCCGAGCAACCCCGCCCAGGCCAACGCTTCCGGCCGGGCAGGCCGCTGACACGGTGCCGCCCGTCCTGCGTCTTGGTCCCGCGGTCTTTGAACACGGGAGGTTGGCTTCCCTTGCTGGACTGCCGGTCTCCGGCCCCCGCTTGGAGTTGTGGCGCGCCCCTACGGATAACGACGCCGGCGCGGGCCGCGGCAGTTATGACCTCGCCGACCCGTGGCTCAACAATGGCGACGGCGTTCCCGCTCCTTCCATGGAGGCCGTCTGGCGCGCCGCAGGCCTGGACCGGCTCACGGGTCGGGTGGAAAGGGTGGCCGCCGACGACTCGGGCATGGTGATCCAGACGCGCTACTCTGCAGCAGACACCGCTCGCTGGGTTTCCGTGGAGGAAAACTGGCAGCTCTCAAACGGCCAGCTGTGGCTCCGGGCGGAGATTGTTCCGAGCGCCGGCTGGGACATCATCTGGCCGCGTGTCGGGATCCGTTTCGACCTGCCGGGATCCGTGGACGGCGCCTCCTGGTTCGGAACCGGGCCCCATGAGTCGTACCCGGACAGCATGCACGCCGCACTGGTGGGCCGCTATTCCTCGGGGATCGACGAGCTCACGGTGCAGTACGCCAAGCCCCAGGAAACAGGCCACCGGAGTGGGGTCCGGACCCTGGACCTGCACAACAACAGTTCTCCGTGGCTGCACGTCCAGGCGCTGCCGGACTCCCGGGACCGCTTGCCGGGCTTCACGCTCGCCCGGCACACGGCACAGGAGATTTCCGCTGCCGCCCATCCGCACGAGTTGCCCGCCAGCCAAGGCAACTACCTGTACCTGGACGCGGCACAGCACGGCCTCGGGTCCAGGGCGTGCGGACCGGACGTTTGGCCCGACTACGCCCTGCGTCCCGAAGCCCGCACCCTGACCTTCCGGTTCACTGAGCCGCGCTAGCCCCCGGTTGTGAGGCCTGCTCTGCGTGCTATTCGACGGGAATAGCGCGCAGAGCGGGCCCCGCAACGGGATCAGGCCACGGCTACGGGTTCCTTCTTCGCCGCGTCCTTGCGGATGGTGGCGCTGATGACTGCCGCCACCGTGCACATTGCGGCTGCGCCCAACCACGCGTAGTTGTAGTGTCCCGTGGCGTCGCGGATGAACCCGGCGGCGAGCGCGGCAGCGGCGGCTCCGAGCTGGTGGGCGGCGAACACCCAGCCGAACACCACCGAACCGTCGGCCCCGAACACGGAACGGCAAATGGCTGCGGTGGGCGGCACGGTCGCCACCCAGTCGAGCCCGTACACCACCACGAAGATGATCATGCTCGGTTCGACGGACGAGCCCAGCAGCAACGGCAGCACCAGCAGGCCGATCCCCCGGAACTGGTAATAGACCGCCAGCAGGACCTTGGGATTGAAGCGGTCGGTCAGCCAGCCTGAGGCGATGGTTCCCACGATGTCGAAGATTCCGACGACGGCCAGCAAGCCCGCCGCCGTGGTTTCAGGCATGCCGTGATCGTGGGCCGAAGGAATGAAGTGCGTGCCGATGAGTCCGTTGGTGGTGGCACCACAAATCGCGAAGCCAGCAGCCAAGGCCCAGAACGTCCGGACTTTGGCGGCGCGCTTGAGAACCTGCAAGGCCCGGACCGCAGCGTTCGGGGAGTCCGTGTTTGCGGCAGCCTGGGGCGAAGCGTCCGGTTTGCCTGCCGCTTCAGGTGACGTCCCGGCGTCGGCGTTCTGCACCTCAGGTTCCTGCGCGCCGTAAGGCAACACCCCGACGTCGGCCGGTGAGTTCCGCAGCCACCGCAGCACCAGCGGCACCACGGCGAGCGCGCCGGCAGCGATGAGCAGCGAGGCCCCGCGCCAGCCCGGGTTCTGGGCAAGCGCAGCGATGAACGGCAGGAAGACCAACTGGCCGGCCGCACTTCCTGCGGTGAGAATGCCGATCACCAAGCCGCGGCTTTTGGCGAACCAGGTGTTGGCGATGGTCGCCGCGAAGACCAAGGCCATGGACCCGGTTCCCAAACCGATGAGCACTCCCCAAGTGAGGAGGATCTGCCACGACTGGTTCACCAGGACAGTCAATGCCGAACCAAGGCCGATCAGGCACAGCGCCAACGCGGTCACTTTGCGGATGCCGAATCGTTCCATGAGGGCAGCGGCAAAAGGTGCCGTCAAGCCGAAGAGGACCAGGTTGATGCTGACCGCCAGGGACAGCACCGTGGTGGACCAGCCGAATTCCTGCTGCAGCGGGACCATCAGCACGCCGGGAGCCGCACGGAATCCGGCGGCGCCCACCAGCGCGAGAAAGGCCACGGCCGCAACTATCCAGGCCGGGTGGAGGCGCCGCTTTCCGGAGGGCCTCTTCCCGGACGGACGTTTTCGCGAGGGTACCCGTGACGATTCAGTGGGCGTCCCTGTGACGTCGGGAGCGGTCATGCGGGGATCTCCGTCTCTGCGGTTGCGGCTGGATCTGCGGTTGCGGCTGGATCTGCGGTTATGGATTGCCGGGGTGCCACGGCCAGGGGAACCGGGTGCTTGTTGCGCTTGAAGCTGTGCCAGCTGGTGTTGGCGGCGGTCAGCGCAGTGCCGCAGTGGGTGCACGTATCCGCCGAGGACGTCGCTTGCCCGCAGTCGGTATGGATGACCCTCATATGGGAGATCTCGTTGGGCGCATCCAGGTGCTTTTCCGCCCAGATGATGATCGCGTTCAGGACAGGCAGAGCTTCCTCGCCCTTGGTGGTAAGGACGTATTCCTGGCGGGTGCGCCGTCCGTCCTGGTACGGCTGCTGGGCCAGCAGCCCGGCGTCGAGCAACCACCCCAGACGCTTGCTTAGTACGGTGTCCGCCACCTCGAGCCGTTGCTTGATGGCATCGAACCGGCCGTTCCCAAGGAAGATTTCGCGGAGCACCAGACTTCCCCAGGGGTCACCAAGGACATCGAGGCCGCGGGCAAGGCTGCACGAACGGGCAGACCAGTCGGAACGAAGAGGCATGCGCCCAAACTAGCTGACTTTCCTAAAGAAAGCCATAAGTGACCACGACACGTACTCCCAGGATGCGCGGGGTTCACCGGCGGTTCATGTGCGGTGCCTACGCTTGCCGGGTCAACTCTGACCACGAAAGGCACCCTGAATGTCCTCGAACAACCCTGACATGGTGAAACGTTCAACCGAATCCGTTGGGCTTTCCCGTCGCGGCTTCCTCGGCACGGCAGCTGCTGCGACGGCGCTTGCGGCAGCCGGTTCCCTCCTTCCGCCCTCCGTACAGGCAGCGATGGCCAAGCCCGCGCCTCCCGGGAGCCTGCAGTCCATCAAGCACGTGATCGTCCTGATGCAGGAGAACCGCTCCTTCGACCACTACTTCGGGTCACTGCGCGGAGTGCGCGGGTACGGCGACCAATCCGTCACCCGGCTGCCCAACGGCAAATCCATGTTTGAACAGCCCCGCGCCACGGGCGAGACAGTGCTGCCCTTCTCGCTGCGCAAGGCCGCCGAACTCGCTGGAAGGCCCGGCTCCGATATCCAATACCTCGGCGACCTGGACCACTCCTTCAAAGGCACCACCACGGCATGGAACAACGGCTGGTGCGACAAATGGATTCCGGCCAAGAGCGCATCCACCATGACCTTCTACGAGCGCCAGGACATCCCCCTGCAATACGAGCTCGCGGACACCTTCACCATCTGCGATGCCTACCACTGCTCCGTCAACGGCTCCACCAACCCCAACCGCAACTACCTGTGGAGCGGCACCACGGGCAATGAGCCCGGCAGCAGCAACCGGGCCGTGACCAACGCGGCCTACGGTTACGATCACGGAGGCTACGACTGGACGACCTACCCGGAACGGCTGGAACAGGCCGGGATCTCCTGGAAGATCTACCAGGACTGGGACAACTTCACCGACAACGCGGTCGAGTACTTCCAGACGTTCAAGGCGATCGGCCGGAAGATGCTCGTCTCCGTTGACGGCAAGCTCCGCACCACAGAGGAGTTCTACGACAACCTGGGCGGCAAGTCGGCAGCGGAGCAGGATCGCCTCCTCGCC
Source organism: Paenarthrobacter sp. NPDC057355 (assembly GCF_042667405.1). Lineage (NCBI taxonomy): Bacteria > Bacillati > Actinomycetota > Actinomycetes > Micrococcales > Micrococcaceae > Paenarthrobacter > Paenarthrobacter sp. NPDC057355. The sequence goes on from NZ_JBHVAL010000009.1 coordinate 140,248, forward strand.
CAGCTGGAACAAGGGCGTGCCAAACTAACCGACTCTGAGCGGTCACTCTTCGACAAAGCCATGTGGCGTGGCCGGCCCGACACCCTCCTGGAGCGCCTCAACTCCGACATCACCGGAGGAACCCTGCCGCAGGTCAGCTGGCTGGTCCCGTCCGCTGCCGACTCGGAACACCCGGGTGCTTCGACGCCGGTGGGCAGCGCAAACTTCGTCTACCGCCTCCTGGATACGGTCGCCAGCAACCCTGATACCTGGGACAGCACCGCCATCTTCCTGAATTTCGACGAGAACGACGGCTACTTCGACCACGTTCCTCCGCCCGTCCAGCCGCGCCCGGCATCGGGTGAATCTCCGGACTGGACCACGGCACGGCCCATCGGACTGGGCCCGCGGGTACCCATGACCGTGGTCTCGCCGTGGACGGTTGGCGGCTACGTAAGCTCCGAAATTTTCGACCACACCTCCGTACTGCGCTTCCTGGAACGCTGGACCGGCGTCCAGGAACCGAACATCTCCCCCTGGCGGCGACAGGTCTGCGGTGACCTGACCGGCGTCTTCAACTTCAGTTCCCCGGGCACTCCCCCTGTACTGGACCACCCGGGACCTGTGCCCGCCAAAATCAGCAGGTGGCGCCCCACTCCTCCGGCGGTCCAAGTCGCACCGATCCAGGAAAGCGGCTCACGCCCGGCCCGCCCACTCCCCTACAGGCCGCAGGTCTCCGCCGCGGCAACGCCGGGCAAGCTCACGCTGGCCCTTGCGAACACGGGCACCAGGTCAACGCACTTCGCCATCTACGGTTACGCCGGCGAGCTCGCAGAACCCCGGCACGTGGACGTGCTCGGGAACGACACGGTGGAGCTCGTCCCCGCCTCGGGTGCGTTCGACGTCGTCGTCACCGGTCCAAACCGGTTCCAGTACGAACTCAAAGGCACGACGGCGGGCGCAGCGTCCGGCGTCGACGTTACGGTTAACGGCCGCCGCGGCAATAAGGCCGTGGAACTGGAAGTCCGCAACAACGGCGCGGCTGCGGTGACGCTGGCCTTGAAGTCACTGCAGTACGCACCGGGTGCCGAAACTGTGAAACTCAAGGCCGGACAATCGAAGAAGATCGGCTGGGAAACTGTCAGCGGCTGGTACGACGTTGAAGTCACTTCTCCCGAGGACACCACGTTCCGCCGGAGGCTGACGGGCCGCGACGAAGACGGCCGCGAAGGCATCTCCGGCTAGCCGGCCGCCGGATGGTCCTTGGTGGTTGCACCAAGGACCAGCCCGGCCCGGGAAGGACGGTAAGCCAGGGCCCAGTAGCCCATCATGGCGATGGCGCAGACCACTCCCAGGCTGGAAACCATGAGCTGCCATTGGGTCTGGGGGTCTTTGCCCCACTCAGCAGCGCCCGCCCAGACGGCCAGGTTTTTGGGCGTCATGTAGAACGCAACGGTGGAGCACGCCACGATCACCCAGCCCGCGGTTCGCATCCGCCCGTTCCGGGTGGGTACCCGGTGCATCGCAAACGCCATGCTGGGCAGCGCAACCGCAACCCACACCCAGTGGTGGGACCACGACACCGGGCTGATCAGGAGCATCAGGATTGCAGTGGCAGATACAGCGATGAAGTTCTCGTCCACAGCTACGGCCCACGTGATGATCAGTGCCGCCACGATGGCCAGTCCCAGGGAAAGGACCATCCACGCCACGTTGGTGAGGGACGAGTCCGGCATGCCAAAGTGCAGGAGCAGGCCCTTGACCGAGAGGTTATCCACATAGGCCGGCCCGCCGATGCGGCCGGTGTCAGGTAGGATCTTGGTCCAGAAATCCAGCGACGCCTGCGGCAGGACAGCCCAAGCCACAGCAATGGAGCCAAAGAACCCGGCCGCCATCCATCCCAGCGCCTTGAAGTCGCGGCGGACCAGGAAGTACAAGCCAAAGGCGAGAGGGGTGAGCTTCACGCCCGCCGCCAGGCCGATCAGCAAGCCTGCAGGCCAGCGGATGGCACCTGCACGCACTTTCCCGTACAGGGCGAAATCGGCCAGGATCACGCCCATCAAAATGATGTTGATCTGTCCAAAAACGAACGTGTCCCGCCACGGTCCCAGGAGCAGGATGGCTCCCGTTCCCACCAGCGCTGTTGTCCGGAAGCGGTAATCGGCAAAGGCTTCACGCCAGGTCTTCAGGCCGAAGTAGTGCCTCGCCAGCCAAGCGGCAACGGTCGCGGCGCCGCCCAGGGCCACCAGAATGAAAACCATGCTGCCGGCGAAGAACCCCAACGCGGCCAACCCCGTAAAAAGCAGGGCGGCAAACGGAGGGTAGGTGAACGGCAGGCCATCGCGGATGGCATACAGGTCGCCGCCTTCCATGACCTTCCCACCGCCGTAGTAGTACACCTCAAAGTCATTGAGCGCCGGCTGGTAATTCGCGTACAGGTAACACACGGCCACTACGAGCGTCAGGGCACCGGCCACGGTGAGGATCCAGCCCCTTGCCGTCGTGCTGGCCACCGTGTGTGAAGGAGAAGCCACCATGTCAGCCGTTGCTGATCTTGGCGAAAGCCTGTTCAAGGTCGGCAATCAGGTCCTCGGCTTCCTCGATGCCGCACGAGAGGCGCAGGAGGTTGACGGGGACGGCCAGCTCGGTGCCCTTCACCGAAGCATGGGTCATCTCCGACGGGTAGTTCATGAGGGACTCGATGCCGCCCAGGGACTCGGCAAGAGTGAACACCGAGGTGTTTTCCGCAACGGTCCGTGCTGCGGCCTCCCCGCCCTTGAACTGCACCGACACCATCCCGCCGAACTTCTTCATCTGCTTCGCGGCGAGATCGTGGCCCGGGTGGTCCGGGAGTCCCGGATACAGCACGGCTTCGACCTCGGGACGGGTCAGCAGCCACTCGGCTACTGCCTGGCCGTTCTCGCTGTGGCGGTCCATGCGCACGCCCAGCGTCTTCAAACCACGGGTGGTAAGGAACGCGTCCATGGGACCGGACACCGCGCCCACGGCAAACTGGATGAAGCCGATCTTCTCCGCGAGCTGCGCATCCTTGACCACGATGGCGCCACCCACCACATCCGAGTGGCCGCCGATGTACTTGGTAGTGGAGTGAACCACGACGTCGGCACCCAGGTCTAGCGGGGTCTGCAAGTAGGGAGAAGCAAAGGTGTTGTCGACCACCAGGAGGGCACCGGCGTCGTGCGCGACAGCGGCGAGCGCGGCGATGTCGGTGATCTTCATCATCGGGTTGGATGGCGTCTCAACCCACACCAGACGGGTCTTGTTCGCAGCGACAGCGGCCGCAACGGCGTCCAGGTCCGACATGTCCACCGGGGTATTGCCGATGCCCCAGTCGCCCAGCACGCGGTTGATCAGGCGGTAGGTTCCACCGTAGGCGTCATTGCCCAACACAATGTGGTCCCCGGGCCTGGCCACCGCACGGATCAGCGAGTCTTCGGCAGCCAGGCCGGATCCGAAGGAGAACGCGGCCGTTCCACCTTCAAGGGCGGCCAACTGCTCCTGAAGCGAATCGCGGGTGGGGTTGCCGCCGCGGCCGTACTCGTAGCCCGAGCGCAGGCCCCCGATGCCGTCCTGGGCGTAAGTGGTGCTGAAGTGCAGCGGAGGCACCACAGCACCGGTGCGCGGCTCGAATTCCTGGCCGGCGTGGACGGCACGTGTGTTGAACCCGGCCTTGTTGTTGGCAGACATGGAAGCTCCTCTTTGTTCGTTCAACGGTTGGTCAGCGCGGGCTAGTTGCTGAGGTAAGCCAGGAGGTCGTGGCGCGTCAGGATGCCAACCGGGGCTCCCGCGAAGGTCACCATGACGGTATCGACGTCGGACAGCAGCTCACGCGCGGCGGAAATGGTTTCCAAGGAGCCGATCACGGGCAGGCGTTCGCCCATGTGTTCGGCGATCTTGTCCGAAAGTTTCGCTTCGTCGCGGAACAGCTTGCTGGTCAGGCTGCGCTCGTCGACGGCCCCCAGGACTTCGCCCATCACCACGGGAGGTTCCTGTGACAGGACCGGGATGTGCGAGACACCGAACTCGTTCATGATGTTGATGACGTCGCGGACAGTCTCGTTGGGATGGATGTGGACCAGGTCCGGCATCTCACCCGTCTTGGATTTGAGGACCTCCCCCACGGAGGCTTCTTCGCCCCCGGAAAGGAAGCCATAGGAGCGCATCCACTGGTCGTTGAAGATCTTGGCGAGATATCCGCGACCGGAGTCAGGGAGAATCACCACCACCACGGCGGATTCGTCCAGGTCCTTGGCAGCGTGCAACGCAGCCACCACCGCCATGCCGGAAGACCCGCCAACCAGCAGGCCCTCCTCCCTGGCAAGGCGACGGGTCATGGCGAAGGAATCCGCATCCGAGACAGCGATGACTTCGTCCGGCACCGTGCGATCGTAGTTCGCGGGCCACATGTCCTCGCCCACGCCTTCGACGAAATAGGGCCGGCCCGTTCCGCCCGAGTAGACCGAACCTTCGGGGTCCGCACCGATGATCTTGACCGGGCCGCCGTCGGACTCCGGCCGTTCAGCCGAAACCTGCTTGAGGTACCGCCCGGTGCCGGTGATCGTCCCGCCGGTACCGGCGCCGATGACGACGTGGGTGACGCGGCCGTCCGTGTCGTTCCAGATCTCCGGGCCGGTGGACTCGAAGTGGCTGCCGGGGGCGGCGGGATTGGAGAACTGATCCGGCTTGAAAGCATCAGGAATTTCGCGGACCAGCCGGTCGGAGACGCCGTAGTAGCTTTGCGGGCTGTCGGGAGCCACGGAGGTGGGGGTCACCACGACCTCGGCGCCGTACGCCTTCAGGACCGCGCGTTTGTCCTCGCCTACCTTGTCCGGGACAACGAAGACGCACCTGTAGCCCTTCTGCTGGGCCACCAGTGCCAGACCAACTCCGGTGTTGCCCGAGGTCGGCTCGACGATGGTGCCACCCGGCTTGAGGCGACCGTCCTTTTCCGCTTCTTCGATCATCTTCACCGCGATGCGGTCCTTGATCGATCCACCGGGGTTGATGTATTCGAGCTTCACCAGGACTGTGGCCCTGATCCCCTCAGTAACGTGGTTGAGTTTGATGAGGGGCGTATTGCCGATGAGGTCCAACACGGACTGGGCGTACTTCATAGGTACAAAGTTACCGCCTGCCCGCGTGGAGGCTGATTCGGCGGGTCAGCTCCCCGCGCCCAATACAATTTCTCTATCGTGACCCTGTGACTGCAATCTACACTTCCAGCCCGTCAGCGAATGCTTTGACTTCACCGTGCCCACTCGCCAAGTCGCCCAACGAATCCCAAGGCTTGCCAAGGTGCTTCCCCAGTGACTCCCGGTGAGATTGGCCCCATTTGGCCGCAATGGCCTTTGTGTTGGCTTCCCCAATGGCGTGAGCGACATTGGACCCCAGAATCCAGAGGCAGGCTAAGGCTTGATCCCAGCCATTCCGTTCTGCGGGTGATGGGTCTCCGACATAGGCATCATCGATGTACTGTGAATGTTGGCGAAACCAATCGAAGACGACGCGGATATCCGAAGCGTCCTTATATTCTCCGTAGCTACTTCGATCAACCCAGGCATCCAACTTCAGCGCCGTGTAGTGAAGTGGGTCCACCACCTTTATCCGGCGCCCATCCGGCAGGACATACTCATCCGCTGCGGCAAAAGCGGAAGTGTACGCAAGGACGCTGAGAGGATCCGAGTCGGGTGAAGGTTTGGCGCAACCCATGGGTTGCTCGATACCGCCGAAAGGAATCAGGTCAACGGGGAGCCCGCCAATGAGATACTTGACGTCCGAGGATGACTTACGTGCTTCGAAGCTTGCCGTCAAATTCGCATAGTCGTCACTATTAGCTACTGCGAGCGCAAGGTCGACGTCAGATGTTGTTCGGAGAAAATGCTTGGGATCACCTAAGCGCAAATGCATAAGATCCCGGGCTTGGGCCCCGACCAACATCGTTCGATCGCGGGCACCCTCGATGCACCTGTCGAGGTTCACCATGACGTCCATCACAATCTGGAAGTCAGCGGGTGATGAGCTCTCTAAGTTGTATATCGTCCCAGGCAAATTCTCTCGCCACCTCTCTTACCCTTGCGTCGCCATCGGCCATAAGGTCTGCGTAAATCAGAGTGGAGGGTGCAAATGCCGGCCCGTCGAGGGTAGCTCGCCAGTCAATCGGATCCTCCCAGAATTTGCGCCTTACGCTGACATTGGGCGTAGACGACTTTCGCCATCGGTTGGAATTCATGAGGTGGGGACTAACTTCGGTGACATAGACCGTGGTAGTCGCCGGCCGAATGCGACTTGGCAGAGCAGACTCGCCGCTGAGCCAGATGTCGCGGCCGATTACCTTCCTGGGATCGTCAGCCTGGAACTCCGCGATTGTGATTTTGGGCAATAATCTTCGCGGGTACGCAGCTAGCCAGTCGCTGTAAAGCTCAGCGCGGGCGTGCCGGTCGAAGCCGTCGTATTGTTCTCGAATCGCCTCGACGACACGCTGAGTAGCGCCTAATGACACCCCTGACACCCGAGAGATCTCACGGATGTTTCCCTGAAACAGCTCCGGCCACGTAACGAGGGCAAACACGACCCGGGACCTTGCTGGTGTAAACAGATCCAGCGGTGTGTTTATTCTAAGATTTTCCTCCGCGAAGGATTTCCAGGCGCGTGAGTCTGATCGTTGACCTCGGATATCTATATAGAACCCAGGCGCGTTCAAGAACATATTTCCCTGAGCATCAGCAAAGTTAATATTTGCTCTCCTCAAGGCTTCGGCTTGAGCTGGTCGAAAGCTGGGAGCGAGTACCATTCCGCACGAAATAACGCTTTCGTGGTTACTCGGCGGGCGGATGAGACCCCTAGTGACTGGTGCATGTACTTGGACCTCGAGGCTCCCACCTGGAGTGTGGAGCAAAACCGGCACTGAAACGGAATCATCCGTCACATTTCCACGCACAACGAGGCCCCAACCCCGCTGTTCGAGCGTCTCAGTTAGTGCATCCAGCAAGTCACGGATGATCATGTTCATTATTCTTGCATGTTCATGATTCGTGAACAATGGAGAATGATGAACGGAAGGGCTGCCAGTCAGCTCCCCGCTGACGGATCCGTTTGCCAGAGACCCAGAATGTTCCCTTCGGTGTCCTTGAAGTAGGCGTACCACCCCATGGTTGGAACGGCGTCCTTGCCCTGCACCACTGAACCGCCGGCCTGTTCAACCTGGGCGAGGGCAGCGTCGAGGTCCGTGACGTCGATGGTGAGGATGGGGGTCTTCAGGTTTTCGGTCCGGGGGAACAACGCACCGTTGATGGCTCCCGGCTGTTTGGGGGCACCGGTTTGCTCATCCGATTCGGTGGTCAGGGCAATGGTGTACTCCATGCCCTGCATCGGGCTGAGGTTCCAGCCGAAAGTGTTTTGGTAGAAGGTGTTTGCCCTCTCGGTGTCATCTGTTGGAATCTCGAAATGCACTATTGCGGCCATGGCATGCGCTCCTTGTTCCTGGGATTGCTCCCGGATCTGTTCCTCGGTTTGGGCACGGCCCACCCGCGCCACAACTGGGAGTCTAGCCCCGGGCGAGTGCCCCGGTAAGGGGTCCGCGGAGAAAATTGTCAGCCCGGCGTGGGACCATTAAGAACATGACCATTGCAGAAGCCCCGCCGCTTGTTTCGGCCGCGGCGGACGCATCCCTCAGGTGGCATCCGGGCAGTTCCTTCCGTCTGGACCAGACCATGTTTCCGCTCATGCGCGGCAATGCGGACCCCTCATTCGCGGCACACGCGAATGGTTATTGGATGGCTTTCACGGCTCCCTCCGGCCCGGTGACCCTTCGCCTTTCCGGTGGCGGCCTGGGTCCTGACTCGTTCGTGGATGCCCAGGCCTGGGGCCCGGGAGCGGCCGACGCCGTGGCAGGAGTGCCCCGTTTGCTCGGTGCCGATGACGACTGGTCCGCCTTTGATGAGCCCGCCTTCCACGCCACTCTTCCGCGCCGCGTCACAGAAGCACGACGCCGGAACCTGGCCGTGCGCCTGCCCTCCACGGGGCGGGTGGTTGACTCACTGGTGCCCACCATTTTGGAGCAAAAGGTCACCACCTTGGAGGCCAGGCGTGGCTACCGGTACCTGTTGTACCGCTACGGAACCCCTGCACCGGGCAAAGCCCCGGCAGGTCTCCTCGTACCTCCCACTGCGCGGCAGTGGCTGGCCGTTCCGTCGTGGGAGTGGCACAAGGCCGGGGTTGGACCACAGCGTTCGGCGACTGTCATGCGGGCGCTGCAATCCGCCGTCGCGCTTGAACGCCTGGCTGCGCTGGACTCCGTGCAGGCCGGGGCCAAGCTGCAGACGATTCCCGGTATTGGTGTCTGGACCGCGGCCGAAGTCGTCCAGCGGACCCACGGCTGCCCGGATTCAATCTCCGTGGGCGACTACGACTTGGCCTCGTATGTGGGCTACGCCTTGACCGGGCAGAAAACGGACGACGCCGGCATGATCGAGTTGCTCGAACCGTGGCGCGGGCAGCGGCAACGGCTGGTCCGGATGCTGTACCTGAGCGGCTTCCGCAAACCCACGTTCGGCCCCCGGATGACCGTGCAGGACCACCGCCACCACTAGAAGCAACGCGGGGTCACTTATGGCCCATGTTTGCCGCATTTATGGGCCATAAGTGAC
>NZ_JBHVAL010000010.1:0-148154 GCF_042667405.1 Paenarthrobacter sp. NPDC057355
CCTCACCAAACTTATAAACACCAACCGCACCACTGACGTTTATTTAGAGCCGGTGGTTTTCCGTGGTGGGGGGGTTAACCCCCGCGGGCGCCCCACACTTTTTGGTGCGGCCCGCCGTCGTCGTTGGGGTGCTGTGGGATGGCGCGGGGTTAGCCGACCAGCATGGTGCGGAGGTCCTTCAGGATCAGCTGGGCACCTGTGGGGCCGAGGCCGAGGAACCAGACATCGTCATTCACGGATTTCGCCTGGCCTGCCTTGACTGCACTGAGCTTGGGCCAGACCGCGCCTTCCACCACGGACTTTTCACCCGTCGCCGAGGGTTCGCCGTAGCTGCTGTAGAAGATCCAGTCGGCGTCGCCTTGCTCGATGTTCTCGGCGGAAATCTCAGCTGCCAGCTCGTCGATGTTCTGGTTCTCCGGACGGGCCAAGCCGGCGTCCTTCAGGATGACGCCGATCAGGGACTTGTTGGCATACAGGCGGATCTTGCCCGGCAGGAAGCGGACCAGGGAAATCTTCGGATCGCCCTTCACATCTGCCTTGAGGGCGTCAGCTTCCGTCTGGTAGTCGTTGAGCGCCTTGACGGCCTTGTCTTCCTCACCCAGCGACTTGCCCACCAGGAGGAAGTTTTCCTTCCACGGGAAGCCTGGGCGGATGCTGAAGACCGTCGGCGCGATGGACGACAACTGCTTGTACAGCTTGTCGGCGCGGAGCTTGCTGCCGAGGATGAGGTCCGGCTTGAGCGCAGCGATCGCTTCGAGGTTGAGGTCCTGGATGGTACCGACAGAAGCCACGTCCTTGACCTTGTCAGCCAGGTAGGTGGGCACCGGGTTTGCCCCTTCGGTGGTGGCCATGCCCACCGGAGTGATGCCGAGGGTGACGACGTCGTCGAGTTCGCCGGTGTCCAGGACCACCACGCGCGTGGGCTTCTTGTCCAGGGTGGTTTCACCATTGGCGTGCTTCAGCGTGCGCGGGAAGACGCCGGGAGCAGCATCCGTGCCTAGCTTGGCCGTTTCCTGGTCCGCGGTGGTGAACTTGGAGCCGCCGGTTGCGACGTCGGCGTTGCCGGCACCGGAACCAGAGCCGGAACCTGAGCCGCTGGTGCCGCAGCCTGCGAGGAGGCCCACCAGCAAGGCGCCACCCACAACCTTCATCGCAAGGTTTCGTACACGGGAGCGCTTGGGCGGCCGAACTTCAAAATCGTCATTTTTCACTGGGTAAGGCTAACCTAATTAGGGCACACTTCTGTGACGTTGTGACAACAGTCACGAATTGCCCCGCTTTCCTTGCCCCTCTCCGAAATGGTCCCTGTTGTGTCCCGACTGATGGCTCCCGCTCCCAGACCCCCTGCCGGCGAGCCAGCAACCACCGCCCCTCCGGCCGACGTCGCGGGCCCGGGCCACGGCGTCGTAAAGCGGCCCGGTTGGCGGATACTCTTCCTGGTTGTCGCGGCCGCAGTCCTTCTTGGAGCCGGGCTGCTGAGCCTGGGCGTGGGTGCCAAGTTCATCCCGGCTTCCACTGTCCTCCAGGCGTTCGTAAACCCGCAGGACACCGCCGATCACGCGATCATCCTGGAGAGCCGGCTGCCGCGCACGGTGATGGGAATCGTCGTCGGGGTCGCATTGGGTGTGGCCGGTGCGCTCATGCAAGCCATTACCCGGAACCCCTTGGCCGATCCCGGCATCCTCGGGGTCAATGCGGGTGCCTCGTTTGCGATGGTGCTGGCCATTGGCGTCTTCGGCGTTGGTTCGCTTGGCGGGTACATCTGGTTCGCATTCGCCGGCGCCGTCCTCACCGCGGCCGCCGTGTATCTGATCGGGACTTCGGGACGGAACGTGGTGAATCCCATCCGGCTCACGCTGGCTGGCGTCGCACTCGGCGCTGTCCTCACCGGTGTCGGATCCGGGCTCACACTGCTGAACCCCAAGGCCTTCGACCACCTGCGTTCGTGGAGCATCGGCTCATTGGACACGCGCACCATGGACTCTGTTGCCACGGTAGCGCCGTTCATCGCGACCGGGCTGCTGCTCGCGCTCTTGTGTGTCCGGGGCCTGAACGCCATTGCCTTGGGTGACGACCTCGCCACGTCCTTGGGCGCCAACGTCAACCGCACCCGCATCCTGGGCGTTGTCGCCATCACCCTCCTCAGCGGTGCAGCGACAGCCGGAGCCGGGGCCATCGGTTTCGTGGGACTCATGATTCCCCATGTGGCCCGATGGATCGTGGGTCCGGACCAGCGTTGGATCATGGCCACGACGGTCCTGCTCTCCCCCATCCTGCTGCTGGTGTCCGACGTCGTAGGCCGGGTCGCTGCCCCGGGCGAACTCCAGGTGGGCGTGGTGACCGCGTTCATCGGCGCTCCGGTGCTGATCGCTTTGGCGCGCCGACGGAAGGTGAGTGGGCTATGACGCGCTTGGATTCCATCGACTTCGGCCGCCCTGTTGCTGTGCTCCGCAGCCGGTCACTGAGCATTCGCTTCGACGTCCGCAGCATCCTCGTCTGCCTTCCGCTCCTTCTCGCCGCGCTTGCCGTCGCTGTGGTGTCCTTGGCAACAGGTGACTACGACGTCTCCATCCAACAGGTTCTCCAGGCCTTCACCGGAGATGCCCCCGGGCTCGCCCAGACCATCGTGATGGAGTGGCGGCTCCCCCGCGTGCTGTCGGCACTCGTGTTCGGCGCGGCATTGGGAATGAGCGGGGGCATCTTCCAATCCATGACCCGCAATCCACTGGGCAGCCCGGACATCATCGGCTTCAACACCGGCGCGTATACGGGCGCGCTGATCGTGATGCTGACTGTCGGCGGCGGGTACGCGGGGGTCGCTGCCGGGGCCCTTGCGGGTGGCGTCCTCACGGCACTCGCCGTGTACCTGCTGGCCTACCGACGCGGATCCCAGGGCTTCCGGCTCATCATCGTGGGCATCGGCATCAGCGCGATGCTCGCCGCTTTGAACCATTGGCTCATCCTGCAGGCCGAACTGGAGGCCGCGCTGGCAGCCGCCGTCTGGGGAGCCGGGTCGCTCAACGGCATCACGTGGGAGCAAGCGGCGCCTGCCGCCGTCGTTGTTGTTGTGGTCGGCTTGGCCACGCTGGTTGCCGCGCGCCGGATGCAGCTTTTGGAGATGGGCGACGACGCCGCTCGCGCCTTGGGCGTGCGGGCGGAACCAACCCGTTTGCTGCTGCTCATTCTGGGCGTGGCGCTGACGGCGGCCGTGACTGCCGTCGCGGGTCCCATCGCGTTCGTGGCCCTGGCCGCACCCCAGTTGGCCCGCCGGCTGACCGGAAGCGCCGGCATCAGGCTGCTGCCCTCAGCGGTGATGGGTGCGTTCCTGCTGGCGGCCAGCGACCTTGCCGCCCAGCGTCTGTTCGCTCCGATCCAGCTCCCTGTCGGTGTTGCGACGGTGTGCATCGGCGGTATCTACCTCGTCTGGCTGCTGGCCAGGGAAGCAAGGAAATCATGAGCACTCTCTCCATGGCGCCGCAGCTCCACGCCGAAGCGTTGACTCTCGGCTACGAGCAACGGGTGATCTCCGAAAACCTCACCGTGCGCATCCCGGAGGGGCAGTTCACGGTGATCGTCGGGCCGAATGCCTGCGGTAAATCCACGCTGCTCCGCGCCCTGGCCCGGCTGATCAAGCCCCGCAGTGGGCAGGTGTTGCTGGACGGGAAGTCCGTGACCTCATTGCCCGCGAAGGAACTGGCGCGGCGCCTTGGTTTGCTGCCGCAGTCCTCCATCGCCCCTGACGGCATCACTGTTGCCGACCTCGTGGCCCGCGGTCGCTATCCCCACCAGAAGCTGCTGCGGCAATGGAGTGTGGAGGACGAGTCCGCGGTTGTTGCCGCCATGGAGGCTACCGGGATTTCCGCACTGTCCGGACGGCTGGTGGACGAGCTCTCAGGTGGTCAGCGGCAGCGCGTGTGGGTGGCCATGGTGCTCGCCCAGCAGACGCCGCTGCTGCTACTGGATGAGCCCACCACGTTCCTGGATATCGCGCACCAGATCGAGCTGCTGGAGCTCTTCCGCGAGCTCAACCTGGACAAGGGCCACACCCTGGTGGCCGTGCTCCACGACCTCAACCACGCCAGCCGCTACGCCGACCACATCATTGCCATGAAGGACGGGGTAGTGGTTGCCGAAGGCGCTCCCGCGGACGTCATCACCGAGGCCTTGGTGGAGGACGTGTTCGGGATGGCGTGCCGGATCATCGACGACCCCGTGACACACACCCCGCTGGTGGTCCCCCTGGGCCGCCCCCGCTTACCCAACTGAGTAACAGCAAACGCTCCACTGACGCTTCATTGGAGCATGTGCTGTCACCCAGTTGGGCGGGTTGACGACGACGGCGACCCTCGCCTATTCGGTGAGGGCCGCCGTCGTTTATTCTTTTGTCGCGTCAGCCTAGCGGGCTTCGAGCGCTGCCTTGGCCTTGGGGTCCGAGTCGTTCAGGAACTTCTCGATCCGCTCCGGTTCGTCAGCTTCGCCGATCGCAGACGCTGCCCGGCCCAACGCGTAAAGCGCCCGCAGGAAGCCCTGATTGGGCTCGTGCTCCCACGGGATGGGTCCGACGCCGCGCCAACCGTTGCGTCGCAGGCTATCCAGGCCGCGGTGGTAGCCGACGCGGGCGTAAGCGTAGGACTCGATGGTCCGGCCCTCGGCCCAGGCTTCCTCGGCGAGAATGGCCCACAGCAGTGACGATGTGGGGTTCTGGGCCACGAGGTCCAGTGCTTCCTTGCCCAGGGCCAGGTGCTGGTAGATCTCGTTTTCGGCGGGCAGGAGCGTGGGCTCCGGCCCCATCAGGTTCTTCCGGAATTCGTCGGACATTAGAAGGTCTTGCCAACCGATCCGAGCTGCTGGGCTGCCTCAACGATGCGCGCGGCCATTCCGGCCTCAGCCGAAGCGCCCCATACGCGGGGGTCATAGGTCTTCTTGTTGCCCATTTCGCCGTCGACCTTCAGGACGCCGTCGTAGTTGGAGAACATGTGGCCGGCAACCGGGCGGGTGAACGCGTACTGGGTGTCGGTGTCGATGTTCATCTTGATGACGCCGTAGGAAACTGCGTCAGCGATTTCCTGCTCCGTGGAGCCCGAGCCGCCGTGGAAGACCAGGTCAAACGGGTTTTCCTTGCCGATCTTGGCGCCGACCTCAGCCTGGATCTGCTTGAGCAGTTCGGGGCGGAGCTTCACGTTGCCCGGCTTGTAGACGCCGTGCACGTTGCCGAAGGTCAGGGCGGTGAGGTAGCGGCCGTTTTCGCCGGCACCCAGGGCCTCGATGGTGGCCAGTGCGTCCTCGGTGGTGGTGTAGAGCTTCTCGTTGATCTCGTTCTCGACACCGTCTTCTTCGCCACCAACGGTGCCGATTTCAACCTCGAGGATGATCTTGGCGGCCGCGGCGCGCTGCAGCAACTCGCGACCGATGCGCAGGTTGTCTTCCAGGGTCTCGTGCGAGCCGTCCCACATGTGCGAGTTGAAGATCGGGTCCTTGCCGGCCTTGACGGCTTCCTCGGAAGCTGCGAGCAGCGGGAGGACGAAATCCGCCAGCTTGTCCTGCGGGCAGTGGTCCGTGTGCAGGGCGATGTTGACGTTGTAGTTCTTGGCAACTTCACGGGCGAACGCGGCAAAGCCGAGGGAACCGGCCACCATGTCCTTGACCGAAGCGCCGGACCAGTAGGCTGCGCCACCGGTGGAAACCTGGATGATGCCGTCGGATTCGGCCTCGGCGAAACCGCGGATCGCAGCGTTCAGAGTCTGCGACGACGTCACGTTGACCGCGGGGAAAGCGAATCCGCCAGCCTTTGCGCGGTCGATCATCTCGGAGTAAATCTCTGGGGTTGCAATGGGCATGGTGACTCCTATGCTGAATTCGTCTGTGGGTTGGTAACCCTGGAGTAGACCGCTTACGGCTAGCACCCATCCTAGCGATATCCGCCGGGACGCCGTGTTTCCGGTCACTGGGATCCTTAACACTTCCGCCGAGTTGGCACTTAATGGCAATCCGGCGGCCCTGGATTGTCATTAAATGCCACCTCGGCGCGGCGGTTGCTCACCTCTCCGCCAACCACGGCTTTGGAGCGCGCGGCGGACTTTATGCACGACGGCGGGCATGTCACCTTGGAGATCGTGCTTGGAGATCCGGACCTCGAGCCAGCCATGGGCGAGGGACTTCTCCTGCCGATCAATGTCTCTCAGGTGCTGTTCGGCGCCGCCATGATGCTGGCCGTCGTATTGGAGTGAGACCCGCTGTTCGAGATAGGCGGCGTCCGGCCACAGCACGGCTTTACCAAAGGGGTCGCGGACCACGAAGTTGAGCACAGGCTCGGGTAGCCCTGCGTTGATGAGTGCCATGCGCATCAGGCTCTCCGGTGCGGAGTCAGCTCCTACCCGGATAAGTTCCAAAGCTGCCCGGGCTGTCCGCACTCCCCGCATGCCAGGGTGGCGGTTCACTGTTTCAGTAAGCTCTTCGATGCTGCACACAGGGTCCTTGGGAACAGGAAAATCGGAACCGTGGGAACACACCAGATAGTCCCCGGCAGCCACCAGGTCCTCCACGGACAGCACCTTGGCCAAGTCGAGCCAGGTCCGCGGCGGCGAGGTGAGCCTGACGTCGTCGTGCTCCGCCGTTTCCTCCGGAAGAAGCGTCAGGAGGTGACCCACAACGTTCACCCGCCGTGGAAAGCTGAATCCACGTCGCCGGGCAAGATGGATGCGCCAATCCCCGTTGAGCACTCCAGGCAAAGGGATCCCCCAGAGCCGCGCCGCTGAGAGCGACACCAGGACGGAGGAGTCGTCCAGGTCCGTGTAGGCCCGCAAGGCGGCTGCCCCCGATGCACCAGACGCCGCCGGGACCCTGACTCCCCGGGACACCAGCACCAAATCCTTGGCCAAGGTCCGGGACCTGGGCACGCCGGCTTTGTCCGATGCACGCACAGAAAACGAACCTGTCGTGAGGTGTTGAGGTAGCTCTTTCCTGCGCATCCCCCATTCTGGCCTGTCCCGCGAAAGCCGGGCTGGGTTATCCACAGCTTTGCCCGTCAACCCCTCCGCGAGTTGGCATTTAATGACAATCCGCGGCCTCGGGATTGTCATTAAATGCCATCTCGGCGGGGGGGCGGGGGGCGGCGGCGGGGGTTACACGGGCTGCTGGAACACGTGCCGGCGCACCCACGCGTGCATGGCGATCGCCGCCGCGGAAGCCGCATTCATGGACCGCGTGGAGCCGAACTGCTCGATGGACAGGGTCGCGACGGCGGCATCGTGCACCTCAGGCGTGAGGCCCGGGCCTTCCTGCCCAAACACCAGGACGCACTTTTTGGGGAGGTCGTAAGTCTCCAGCGGCACCGAATCCGGGAAGATGTCGATCCCGATCACAGCCAGCCCCTCCCCCTGCGCCCACTGGACGAAATCCTCAACGGTGGGGTGGTGACGGACGTGCTGGTAGCGGTCGGTGACCATGGCTCCGCGACGGTTCCACCGCCGTCGTCCAATAATGTGCACTTCTTTGGCGAGGAAAGCGTTGGCCGTCCGCACCACGGTGCCAATGTTGAGGTCGTGCTGCCAGTTCTCAATGGCGATGTGGAATTCGTGCCGCTTGGAGTCAAGGTCGGCAACGATTGCCTCGTGCTTCCAGTACCGGTACTGGTCCACCACGTTGCGCCGGTCACCATCCCTCAACAGGTCCGGGTCCCAGTGCTCGCCTTCCGGCCACTCGCCTTCCCAGGGCCCGACGCCGACCTCCGGTTTCGCTTCGGCCTCACCTTCCGCAGTGGTCTCCCCGGGAATTTCGGCAGAGGTGGGCAGGGCTGTATTGGGGGGAAGGTCAGTCACACCTCAACTTTAGCCCTGCCCGCCGGGCCCAGGATGAGCAGGGACTTAGCCCATCTTCCACTTGTTGATGCAGTACGAGTTGCCCAGCTGCTCGAAAAGGCCCGGGTGCGCATCCCAATATTCCTTGTGCCCACTGACCCCAAGCATCTGCGGGGTTCCCCAAGGCGTCACAGAGAACAGGTTCACAGCCTGGATCGCTTCGCCGCGGGCGTTGGTGCAGGTGAAGCCAATGACCACAGCGGCACCGCGACGGAACTCGCGGATTTCCGGCATGGTGGTCTTGAAGTCGGACGCGCACTTGTGGCCCACCAGATTCTGCGGCAGTTCAGTGGCCGTCATGCCCTTGTACCTGGCCTCGATGTCCTCCAAAGCCTTCTTGATGTCCGCCGGGTCCTTGCCGAACTTGCCCTCCTCGGACTCGGCAAAGAACGCGTACGCGAGCGCGATACCGTCGCCGTCGGTCTCCACAGTGCCTTGGGCCTTCTTCTGGATCTCTTCGCCCGTGGTGGGATCCTTGGTGATGCCGAACGACTCGTCGTGCGTCCATTCCGCCAGGTACTGGAAGGACGATTCTCCCGTGACCCACTTGCTGAACAGCGGATCGCCGTCGGCAGGAACGTTGCTGGGGCCGGCGAGCTCTTCCCACGTTGCCGGCAACGGAATGGCGCCTGCGGGAATGTCGCTGGATCCCGAGGCCTCGCTCGAAGGTGACGCTTCCGCGGAGGGTTCAGCTGCGGCATCGGAGGCTTCGTCCGTAGCCGTCACGGAAGGTGACTCCACCGCAGTGGGTTTGGTCATCGACGGAATCAGCCAGGTGAACGCCACCACCAGCGCAATAATGACGACGACGGCGACGCCACCCAGGATGAGGAAGAGTGACTTTTTGTTGTGGTCGCCCGGGTTGTGGCCGGGTCCGGCCGGCTGGCCCGGGTAACCGGGATAGTCCGGCTGATTCGGCTCCGCCTGCGGATAGCGGTGGACGGTCTCGGCATACTGGCCGTCGGGGTTGTTGAAGGGTTGTCCCTGCTGCGTGGGGAAGGCCTGCGTCGGCGCGTCCTGCGGCTGGTCGGGCCGCGGCTGGCCCTGCTGCGCTTCCGGCTGGTACATGGGCTGAGTCTGCCCCGGCTGGTACTGCCGGTACTGCTCCTTGGCCGTGTCATAGCGCGGCTGCGGCACGCCGTCCGGATTGTAGGGAGGCTGGGGTGTGCCGTTGTTGTTGCTCATGACAAGGCCCTTTCACATGCTGTGGGCACCGGAGCATCTTGCGGACGCAACCGGTGGTCTATCCGGAACGAGGGACCTGCGCAAGCGCGACTATTTTGAAACGCACCGTGCCGATCCCCCGACCCACGGCGTTGCCCGGCCCACGGCATTACCCGTACCGCGCAGCCCCAAGCGTAGTGCAGGTCGCCATGCGCGGCACAAGTCAAAGCCCCTGGCGCACATGGGCAGAATTACCCACCTGTACGGGAATTCCGGGACGCCTGCTTATCAATTACTCGAAACGGGTGGCCGTCAGGGCAGTGTTGCCGCGGGCCAGACCGAAAGTGCCCGCCACGGCGCAGCACGCAAGGGCCAGGCTCATCCCCAGTGCAACAAAGTAGCCGGGCTCCGGCCAAGTCACGTGGTAATCGTGGTTGATTGCCGTCACCAGGAGCCAGGCGGTCAGGAAGCCAAGGCCCACAGAGAGCAACAACACGCTGAGGAGCGGGACGGCTGCTTCCCGGACGACGATTCCGCGAAGGACGGATGTCGGCATTCCCATCAGCCGCATCAGTCCCAGGACTCTTCGCCTGTCCATGATGGCAGCGGCAGTCCCGACAGCCAGGGATAACCCGGCGATCGCTACCGAAACGAACATGCCCAGGTATGCCAGGACGGCCAGGCCTTGGACCAGCCGGCGGGAGGACTGCAGTTGAGTGTCCGGAGTTGCACTGGCGGGAGTGGCTGTCACGCCCGAGCTGTCCAAGACGGTACGGGCGCGGTCCATGGCTTCAGGCGTACCGTCCGTGCCGAGCACCAACACCACCGGGACCATCCCTTCCAAGGCTCCGCTGGGCGCCGGTTTCAATGCCAGGGGTTGCGTAGTCCAGAAATAGAGGAACGTGCCATCCACGGCGACGGTCTCGGAGGAAGGTATGTCCTCAAAGCCCAATGCGCGGGCGTCAGCGGGAGTGAAGAACAGCTCAGGTCCGGCACCTTCAGCAGAGAACGCGGCGGGGCCGTACCCCGTCACAGCGTTGCGGATGCCAGGCTTTGATGTGGCGTCCATGACGGTCTTGGCCACAGCCGCCTGGAGCTCTCCCGATGGTGCCGATTCGCCGGAACGCAGCGTAGCCATCAGGCTCGAAGGATGTAGGAGACCGGGACGTGCCACAGGCTCGTCGGTGGATTGGATGACGCTGGATCCTCCGGCAAAAACGGACACCACGAACACCGCGATAACCAGCCCGGAGACAGAGCGGAATGTGGCAACAGGGGTGCGCTGGATCCGGCTTGCCGCTATGACCGCGGCCGCTCTCCTGGCGTGCCGCAACCCTCTGCGGCTCACGGTTCTGGTCAGCCAAGGTCCGATCACCACGATGCCCGCCAGGACAGCAAGGAAGCCAACCACCAGCATGGGTGACTCGAGCCATGGCAGCCGGATCTCCAGGACACGGATGGTCACTACCGCCGTCGCCATGAGGGCAATGCCCAGCAGCAGGGGCACAGTTCGCCAAGCCGTGAGTACCCTTTCGTGCACGGCCCGGTTCACCCCCAGGGGTCCGACGTCGGCACGGGCTGTCCGGACGCCGGCCACAAGCGCAGAAGCTGCCACCACCACCGCCACAACCATCACTGCGGCAAGCCACCCCGCGTGGAGGTCGGAGGCGAACATCCTGGTCCCGTTGACAGGAATCTCCGCCGCTGCCGGGGTCAGCAAGGCGGCCAAACCCACGCCCACCATCGCGCCCGCAAAGCTTGGAATGGCGACCTCGACGGCGGCGATCCACGCGACCGTGCGTGGCGGCGCTCCCATAAGCCTCAACGTTGCAAAGCGTTCCCGACGCTGCGCGGCCCCCAGCCCAGTAACGATGCTGATCAGCAGCAGCACGGGAAAGAACACCGCAATGGCGCCGATCGTCAGCACTGTGACGTAACTGGCGGCACTTCCTCCGTAAGGGTTGCTGGTGAA
This sequence comes from Paenarthrobacter sp. NPDC057355, assembly GCF_042667405.1. Classification (NCBI taxonomy): domain Bacteria; kingdom Bacillati; phylum Actinomycetota; class Actinomycetes; order Micrococcales; family Micrococcaceae; genus Paenarthrobacter; species Paenarthrobacter sp. NPDC057355. The sequence goes on from NZ_JBHVAL010000010.1 coordinate 10,993, forward strand.
ATCTGAGACAAGGGACGCGTTCCCGCCGCCCCGAAGCTCGGACTCCGGTGCCCCCGTGATGACAATCAGGGAGTCCGGGCCAGGAAGCGCGGAGGAGTCAATAATGCCGGCAAATTTGCCGAAGCGATCTCCTAGCTGGTCCGCCGGCGTCGATTCAATGAGCCGCTGCAGGGCAGGCGAGGCGTAGTAGCTGCCAGGCTCTGGGGGCTTGCCGATCCCGGGGACGCGCACGGTTGCCGATGGCAGCGCGGCAAAGTCCCTGCGTTCAATGAGTTGGTCCCGGAAAACCTCGGCGCCCCGGGTGCGCATGAGGGCGGTCCCGGGTGTCAGGGGTATGGGCGCCAGTGCTCCCGAAGCATCGAGGGAGGCGGACATTGAGGGGTTCCCCGTTTCGCGCAACCAAGCACCGCGGTCATCGCGGGCTTGGAGGCCGTTCGCTCCACCCCAGAGCAGCAACAGCAGGCAAACTCCGACTGCGACTCCCCCAGCGATGCCGGCGAGCCTGCCGTAGGCGGACCGGCCGCCAAGCACCGCGACGCGGAACAGTCCCGTGTTCGGGCGGAACTTAGCGATGCTCATGGAGACACCCGGTATCCGGCACCCAGGACTCCGTCGCGGACCACGACTTCCCTGTCGGCGTAGGCAGCAGTACGGGCATCGTGGGTGATCATCACTACGGTGGTTCCCGCCTGGCGCACAAGTTCGAGCATCAGGGTCAGCACGTTTTCCGAGGCCAAGGAATCGAGCGCGCCGGTGGGTTCGTCCGCGAACAACACAGCAGGTGAGGTCACCAGTGCACGGGCAACGGCCACCCGTTGGGCCTGGCCGCCGGACAGTTCTCCGGGGAGCTTCCCGCCCATTCCGCCCAGTCCGAGTTGCTCCAGCAGATTGGCGGACTTACGGAGCGCTTCTGGGCGGCTGACCCCGTCCAAGAGCAAGGGGAGGCTGACGTTGTCCACTGCTGTGAGCTCCGGCAGGAGTTGGCCGAACTGAAAGACGAATCCGAACTCTTTCAGCCTCAGGCGCGAACGCCGGGGTTCACGCAAGGAACTGAGTTCCAGGGGATCCAGCCCGGCAGGTCGGTAGGTGACGGAACCGGCGTCGGGCGTCAGGACGCCTGCCAGGCAGTGCAGCAGTGTGGACTTGCCGGACCCGGAGGGGCCCATGACGGCGAGTACTTCACCCGCGTGGACATCGAGGTCGATGCCACGCAGTGCCTCGGTTGGGCCGAAGGAGTGTTGCAGTGCGCGCGCACTGAGGATGGGTGTTGTGGTGTCGGTGATCATGCGCTCTGCAGTTCCTTCTTGAGTTGGGTCAGCCGGGCGCTGGTGAGGTCCATCCACCGCAGGTCGGCCTCGATGTGGAACAACCCGTGGTCGCACATCAGGACTTGCACTATGTCGGCATCCTTTTTCAGGCGGGTGAGTTCTCGCATCCGGGCCATGTGCTCGCTGCGCTGCAGGTCCAGGAGGTGCTCGGCGTCGTCGTGGAGTAGCAAGGCGATCACCGTCTTGGCGAAGAGGTTGCTTTGCAGGGACTCCGAAGGGACGTCCGGGGTAAACAGCCATTCGCGGACCTTGGCCTGGCCGGCAACGGTGATCTCGTATTTCTTCCGGTCCGGGCCTCCCCCGGTTTCTTCACCCAGCGCCCGGATCAGTTCGTCGCGGACCATGCGGGCAAGCGTGGAATACACCTGTCCGAAGGCCAGCGCCTTTCCGGCGCCGAAGTACCGGTCATAGGAGTGCTTGAGGTCGTAGCCGTAGCTGGCTTCGCGGTTCAAGAGACCCAGGAGGGTCAGGGAGTTGTTCACGACTTCATCTATACACTCAGTTTATAGTTAAAGCCACTACCCTCCCGGGATGTCCCCGCGCCCGAATAATGAAAGACTGGGTGACAGTGCATGAACAACCCCAGCCGGAGGTAAATATGGCAGAAGAAACCACGCCCCAGACGTCCACATCGGTTTACCGCAACGGCCACGAGATCGAATGCTGGCTCACGGACATGGACGGCGTCCTGGTGCATGAAAACCAGGCGATCCCCGGCGCAGCGGAGCTCATCCAGCGCTGGGTGGATACGTCCAAGCGCTTCCTGGTGCTGACCAACAACTCCATCTTCACTCCCCGCGACCTCGCTGCCCGTCTCCGGGCGTCCGGCCTCGAGGTTCCGGAGGAGAACATCTGGACCTCGGCGCTGGCCACGGCACAGTTCCTCAAGGACCAGGTCCAGTCCTCGGATTCGGGCAACCGCGCCTACACGATTGGTGAGGCCGGGCTCACAACCGCGCTCCACGAGGCCGGTTTCATCTTGACCGATACCGAACCCGATTTCGTGGTCCTCGGCGAGACCCGCACCTACTCCTTCGAAGCGATCACCATGGCCGTCCGCCACATCCTGGCCGGCGCACGCTTCATCGCCACCAACCCGGACGCCACCGGCCCGTCCAAGGACGGCCCCATGCCCGCGACCGGCGCCATCGCTGCCATGATCACCAAGGCCACTGGCCGCGAACCGTACGTCGTTGGCAAGCCCAACCCCATGATGTTCCGCTCGGCCATGAACAGGATTGACGCCCATTCCGAAACCACGGCCATGATCGGCGACCGCATGGACACCGACATCATCGCCGGCATGGAAGCGGGCCTGCACACGGTCCTGGTGCTCAGCGGCATCACGCAGCGTGAAGAGATCGTTTCCTTCCCGTTCCGGCCCAACCAGATCCTCAATTCCGTGGCCGACCTCAAGAGCCAGATCTAAGAAGGTATAACCGTGGCTGTCCTCAATCTGCGTCCCCTCGCCGGTGGACGGATACTTAGGGGGAGCCAGCCGTTCGGCTTGGACGCCGCTGCAACGTCGGGTTTCCTGGCGGAGCACGGCATCCAAGCCATCGTTGACCTGCGCAGTGAGCTGGAGCGGTCTCTCGTTCCGTGGTTGGTTCCGGAGAACGTGAATCACGACGGCGGCCACGCACCTGCCGCGGTAGTCCCGCCCGCCGTCGAACTCATCAACAACCCGCTGGACCCGAACGCCATAGCCGGTTCGCTCCAGGCCGTGCAAACTGCCGAGGACCTGGGCGAGCTGTATTTGGGTTGGATCCGGCTTCGACCCGGCTGGGTTGCTGATGCCCTGAGACCTGTGGCGCAGGGCAAACGAACGTTGGTGCACTGCTCGCTGGGCAAGGACAGGACCGGCGTGGTGTCCGCGATCGGGCTCCTTGCCGCCGGCGGGACCGAGGACGAGGTAGTGGCGGACTACGCCGCAACAACTACCAATCTGCCGGATGTCCTGAAGATCATGGCGGAAACGTGGCGCCTTAGCGTGCCCTCCACGCCGGCGGAGTATTTCAGCCCGGACCTCATGATCCTGCAGAGCCCTGAAGCTGCGATGCGGCATTTCCTGGCAGGATTCGCCAAAGAATTTGGTGGCGTCGGCGGCTTCTTGCGGGAGGCGGGCCTGACCGCCGTCGAAGTTGAAGCGCTGCGCTGACGCCCCTTACACGGGCCTGATCACCTTGCCGTTTGGCTCTTGGTAGAAAGGCTCCTCCGGTTCCGGCGGCAGGGGAAGGAGCTCATTCTGGATCTGTTCCAGCAACGGCCGGTACACGCCGCCGTTCCACTGGGGGCTGGCATGCGCGGGCCGTGCGCCCTCGGTGCTGAGCGTGGGCATCACCATGTTCGCGCCGAAAACCTTGCTCCACCCGGCACGTGCCGATTCGTAGTCCACGGTGCCGTCGTTGGAGTTGCCCATGAACGCCATCTTGACCCCGCCGATCTTGCCCGCGAACCGCAGTCCGTCAAAGTGGTAGATGTAGGCCGACTCCGTCTGGATGAGCACGCTGGAGGGAGCAATGGGCGACAGCTGCTCCGTGGTCTGATCCAGGATTTGCCGCCACGTGCGCTCGTCCTTATGGACCACGCGCTCCCCCAGCTCATAGCCTCCGCGCAGCACGGACGGTATGCGGAACCCATTCTCGTAAAGGAACACGACGCCGTCGAACCAGCTTTGGTCCAGAACGTCCGCACGGCTGAACGGACTCGAATCCAGGACAATCACTTGCGTTTCCATACCGTGCAGTTCCAGCAAGCGTGCGGCCACCTGGGTTGCCAGCATTCCGCCGAAACTGTGCCCGTAAAAGTACAGCTTCTCCAACCCAAGCTCGCGGACATGCAGGATGATCTCGCGGACCACCTCGTCCACGTCCAGGCCCAGGTTGGAATACCCGACGGCGGCAAGGCGGGCACGTTGGTGCAGTGCGGGACGCAGTGAGTTCAGGATCCACTGGGCCTCTTCCCAGCTGGTCTTGTACCCGGGAAACAGGATCCAACTGGCTTTGGGAAAGTACAGGTCCGAGTACGGATCGGGCACGCGCAGTATCTTGGTAGCCCGGCGCTCGGCCTGGACGCGGCGGGTGAAGAGCATGTCCCCGGCAAGCGCGGCGGAGATGCCTGCGTAGGTGAGGAAGTTCCGGCGCGAGGTCTTCTTGAGCCGGGCAGCGTAGGGCAGGATCCTGGCCCAGGCGGCCGGATCCTGTTCCTTGTCCGGTTCCGGAATCACGGGCGCCGGAGGGTTTTGACCCACCTCCGGCGGCGCCGTGAGCTTCCCTACTTGAACGTCCACGCAGCAAGCATAGGCTTCAACGCGGGCACCTCACATCCCCGCAGTTTGTGTACAGCTAATGCCCTTAAGATGCGCTCATAAGGGCATTAGCTGTACAAAAACTCGCTAGTTGAGGCCGAGTTCGTCCTTGCCGAAAGCGAAGAGGTAGGGAACGCCGGTTTCAGCTTCGATCTTCTCTTTCGCGCCGGTGTTGCGGTCAACGATCACGGCGACGGCCACAACGTTGCCGCCGGCCTTCCGGACACCTTCGACGGCGGTCAGTGCGGACCCGCCCGTGGTGGACGTGTCTTCGAGGACCACAACGTTACGCCCTTCAACCGAGGGGCCTTCCACCTGGCGGCCCATGCCGTAGGACTTCTGGGCCTTGCGGACAACGAAGGCGTCCACGGCACGGCCGGCGTCGGCGGCAGCGTGCATCACAGCGGTACCGACGGGGTCGGCACCCATGGTGAGTCCGCCCGCGCACTCAACCTGGACACCGGCGTCGTCGATCATTGCCAGCATGACCTGGCCCACCAGCTTGGAGGCCTCGTGGTGCAAGGTGATGCGGCGGAGGTCGATGTAGTAGTCAGCTTCCTTGCCGCTGGAGAGGATCACCTTGCCACGGACCACCGCCAGCTCTTTGATGAGTTCAAGAAGGCGGGCACGGGCAGCTGAGGTGTCAGGCGAGGAAGTCATGGCTCCTAGTTTAGTGTGCCGCGTTTAGTGTGCGGAGTTCAGTGTGACGGCGCCGCCGTTGTGGCCCGGATGACCAGGCGCGGATCCACGATCTGGTCACGGGTTCCCTCCTCTCCTTCCACCTGGCGCAGCATCTCTTCCATGCATTTGCGCCCGAGTTCTTCGAAGTCCTGTTTGATGGTTGTCAGCGGCGGCATGAAGAAGCCGGCTTCCGGCTGGTCGTCGTATCCCACCACGCTGAGGTCGCCCGGAACTTGGCGTCCGGCCTCCTGGACAGCACGGAGGACCCCGACCGCCATCTGGTCGTTTGCCACGAAGACGGCGGTCACGTCGTCGTGCTGGATCAGTTCCAACCCCGCCCGGTAACCGGAGGCAGCATCCCAGGCGCCCTGGAGCAGGACGTCCGCTTCAAGTCCCGCCGTCTCCAACGCTTCCCGCCAGCCTTCGATGCGCTCCGCGGCGTCGATCCAGTGGGGCGGACCGGAGATATGCGCGATGCTGCGATGGCCCAGTCCGATCAGGTGCTCAACGGCAAGCCGGGCGCCCAACCGCTGGTTGAGGGATGCCCCCTTCAGCGGGTTTCCCGCACCTGCCCCCACGGCCACGATGGGCACGGGAACTGAGACGTCGCGCAAGGCCGCCAGGACATCCGGATGCGGGACCAGGATGACGATGCCATCAACTGACTGGCTGCTGAAATGCCCCATGGCATCGTTGATGCTTTCACTGGTCACCTCGCGCAGGCTCGCAATACTGACGAAATACCCGGCTTCCCTTCCCGCCTGCTCAACCCCAAGGAGTGTGTTGGCTGGCCCGAACTGCCCCGTTTCGCAGGCCAGGACACCGATGGTTCGGGATCGCCGCGTCACCAGGCTTCGCGCCGCCGTGTTCCGCCGATACCCGAGCCGGGCTATCGCGGCCTCTACCCGCTCCCTGGTGTTGTGGCTGACGTTCGGGTGGTTGTTCAGGACCCGTGAAACCGTTTGATGCGAGACGCCGGCCATCTTGGCAACATCCCCCATGACCGGTGGCCGGGGTGAAGAATCGGGCGCGGCCCCGGGCAGTACCCGGGGCCGCGTCGTGGGCGGCTGTTCACCGCGTGGCATCGGAGGCTACTTCGCGTCTACGCCTACAGGCTCCGCTTTTGAAGCGGGGGCCGCTTCGGTAGCTGGAGGCGTGGTCTTCCACTTGAAGCGGCGGCCCATCCCGGATCCTCCGCCGGCACCGGTCCGGTTCTTGTTGAAGATGTCGAAGCCGACGGCCAACAGGAGCACCAGGCCCTTGATGAGCTGCTGGTAGTCAGTGCCCAGGCCGAGGATGGACATACCGTTGTTCAGGACACCCATGATCAGGCCACCGATCATGGCTCCGGCTACTGTGCCAATGCCGCCCTGGACAGCCGCGCCACCAATGAACGCTGCAGCAATCGAGTCCAGCTCGAACCCGGTACCACCGGCTGGCTGAGCCGAGTTCAGGCGTGCGGTGAAGACCAGGCCCGCGAGTGCGGCGAGGACGCCCATGTTGACGAACAAACGGAACGTGACCTTCTTGGTCTTGATGCCGGAGAGCTCTGCGGCGTGGAGGTTGCCACCGATGGCGTACGTGTGGCGGCCGAAGATGCTGTTGTTCATCAAGGCCGAGTACAGGATCACCAGGACGGCCAGGACGATCAGCACAATCGGAGTTCCGCGGTAGCTGGCCAGCAGGAAGGTGATGATGAGCATCAGGACGGCGATGAAACCGTTCTTGAGGGCGAACCAGGCCATCGGCTCGTTCTCGAGGTTGAACTTGCGGCGGACGCGGCGTTCCTTCAGTGCCTGGAAGAGGATGGCTGCCGTGCCGCCAACACCCAGGATCACCGTCAGCCACTCAAGGACGGAGGCGCCACCGGAAATGTCCGGCAGGAAGCCGCCGCCCAGCGCACGAAGTTCGTTCGGGAACGGGGTGATCTGCTGGTTCTTCAGTGTAATCAGGGTCAAACCACGGAAGATCAGCATGCCTGCAAGGGTGACGATGAAGGCGGGGATGCCGACGTAGGCGATCCAATAGCCCTGCCATGCACCCACCAAGGCACCGACCAGGAGGCACGCCGGGATGGCAAGCCACCAGGCCCAGCCCCAGTGCACGATCATCACGCCTGCCACAGCGCCGATGAAGCCTGCGATGGAGCCGACGGAAAGGTCGATGTGCCCGGCGATGATGACCATCACCATGCCGATGGCCAGGATCAGGATGTAGCTGTTCTGGACCACCAGGTTGGTCACGTTCTGGGGCTGGAGGAGGATGCCATCGGTGAGCACCTGGAAGAGGATAACGATCAGGATCAGGGCGACGAAGATGCCAACCTGGCGGAGGCGGCTTGTGAGGAAGCCAAGGGATTCTCGTAGGGCGGACATGGTGCCTATTCCTTCTCTTGAGTCATGTAGTGCATGAGGGTTTCCTGGGTCGCCTCGGCGATGGGGACCTCGCCGGTGATGCGGCCCGCGGAGAGCGTGTAGATCCTGTCGCAGATGCCCAGGAGCTCGGGCAGTTCGGAGGAGATCACGATGACCGCTTTCCCGGATGCCGCCAGCTCGGCGATGATCGTGTAGATCTCAAATTTGGCGCCGACATCGATTCCGCGCGTGGGTTCATCCAGAATCAGGACATCGGGATCGGAGAACATCCATTTGCTGAGCACCACTTTTTGCTGGTTTCCGCCCGAAAGCTTGCCGGTGATGGCAGCAACCGAGGGAGCTTTGATGTTCATGCTCTTCCGGTAGTGGTTGGCCACCGCGGTTTCCTCATTGCTGTCCACCCAGCCGCGCTTGGCCAGTTTGCCCAAGGCGGCCATGGAGATGTTCCGCTTGATGTCCTCGATCAGGTTCAGGCCGTAGTGTTTCCGGTCCTCGGTGGCGTAGGCAATACCGTGTTCGATCGCATCCGAAACCGTGGAGGTGTTGATCTCCCGGCCGTACTTGTAGACCTTGCCGGAGACGGCACGGCCGTAGGTCCTTCCGAAAACACTCATGGCCAGCTCGGTCCGGCCCGCGCCCATGAGTCCGGCGAGGCCAACCACTTCGCCCTTGTGTACTTTCAGGTTTGCGTTGTTGACGACGGTGCGCGAGTGGTCCTGCGGGTGCTGGACGGTCCAATCCTCGATGCGCAGGACTTCTTCGCCAATGTTGGGGGTCCGGTCCGGATAGAGGCTTTCGAGGTCGCGTCCCACCATGCCGCGGATGATGCGTTCCTGGGTGATCTGCCCTTGGTCCAGGCGCAGTGTCTCGATCGACTTGCCATCGCGGATGATGGTGACGGCGTCGGCCACTTTGCGGATCTCGTTGAGCTTGTGGCTGATGATGATGCTGGTAACGCCCTGGCCCTTCAGGTGCAGGATAAGGTCCAGCAGGTGGTCTGAGTCTTCGTCGTTCAGTGCTGCGGTGGGTTCATCCAGGATCAGCAGCTTGACCTCTTTGGACAGCGCCTTGGCGATTTCCACCAATTGCTGCTTGCCAACGCTGATGTGCTGGATGGGCGTTACGGGGTTCTCGCTCAGGCCCACACGGGCCAGCAGCTTGGCGGCTTCGAGGTTGGTCTTGCGCCAGTCCACCCAGCCGTTCCTGGCTTGCTCGTTGCCGAGGTAGATGTTTTCGGCGATCGACAGGTACGGGCTCAGGGCCAGTTCCTGGTGGATGATCACGATGCCGCGCTTCTCGCTGTCCGTGATGCTCGAAAATTCGCAGGGCTCATTCTCGAACAGAATGTCGCCGTCGAAGGTGTTGTGCGCGTAGACGCCCGACAACACCTTCATGAGGGTGGATTTCCCGGCGCCGTTCTCACCGCAAATGGCGTGAACCTCACCTCGGTTGACGTCCAGGGTGACGTCCTGAAGGGCTTTTACACCGGGGAAAGTCTTGGTGATTCCTCGCATTTGAAGAATGGGTACGTTCATCGTCAATTCCCGCTGACTGGTTGAAAACTTGGCCGGGCCGAGGACTCGACAGGCTCTGGGGATGCTGTGGCCCCGCCGCACTGCGCTCAGGACGGTGGGGCCACAGGGGGAAGATGGTTACTTGACGTCGGATTCCTTGTAGTAGCCCGAGTCGATGAGTTCCTTCTTGTAGTTGTCCTTGGTGATGATGACGGACTTCAGCAAGTAGGCCGGAACAACCTTGACCTTGTTGTTGTAGGTCTTGGTGTCGTTGGTTTCAGGCTCGTTGCCCTTGAGTACTGCGTCTACCATTTTCACGGCCTGGGCGCCGAGCTGGCGGGTGTCCTTGAAGATGGTGGAGTACTGCTCGCCGGCGATGATGGACTTGACGGAACCCTTTTCGGCGTCCTGGCCGGTGACGACGGGGAGCTTGCCGGTGGAGTAACCGCCGGTGCTGGTCAGGGCGGAGATGATGCCGATGGACAGACCGTCGTACGGCGACAGCACGCCGTCGAGCTTGGTGCCGGAGCTGTAAGCGGAGGTGAGGATGTCTTCCATGCGCTTCTGGGCTACGGGTGCCTGCCAGCGGAGGATGGCTGCCTGCTCGAACTTGGTCTGGCCACTGGGGACCTTCAGGGTGCCTGCATCCAGGTACGGCTTGAGCGTATCCATGGCGCCGGTCCAGAAGAAGTTGGCGTTGTTGTCATCCGGGCTGCCCGCGAACAGTTCAACATTGAAGGGGCCCTTGCCCTCTACTTTGTTGCCGCTGGCGTCAACCAGTCCCAGTCCGGTCAGCAGTGACGTGGCCTGCTGGACACCGACGGTGTAGTTGTCGAACGTGGTGTAGTAGTCCACGTTCGGGGTGCCGTTGATGAGGCGGTCGTAGGCGATGACCTTGACGTTCTGTTCCTTGGCCTTGGCCAGGACATCCGTCAGCGTCGTGCCATCAATGGCCGCGATGATGAGTGCCTTCGCACCCTTGGTCAGCATGTTTTCGATCTGGGAAACCTGCGTGGGGATGTCATCGTTGGCGAACTGCAGGTCTGTCTTGTAGCCAAGATCCTTCAGGGACTTTTCAACGTTGGCGCCATCGGCGATCCACCGCTCCGACGTCTGGGTCGGCATGGAAATACCCACCAGCGAATCGCTGGGTTTGGCAGCGCTGCTGGAGGGCTCCGCCGCGCCTCCCCGGCTGCCGCAGCCGGTGGCTCCGACGGTCAAGGTAAGGACAACCGCTACGGCGCCCAGGAGTTTTTTCAATCTCACGATGCTCTCCTTCCGCGGCAGCAGTGCCGCGAACTCTGATGCAGCCGGAGCATCTGCGCGTCCGGCACGGTGAAGCTGGGTGCGGCCTGCATGCTGGGGGCTGTACAGGCCATCGAAAAGGTATTGCGAATGCCATTGTGAACGCTAACAACACGGGCGGTCAAGTGCTGCGGATCTCAAAATGATTGCAGCTCATTAGCCCGTCAAGAGTACTTGATTTACAACGTTGTTAGCGTTCACAATGCCCCTCGCCGCTGTCCGGACGCAGAAAAGCCCGGCACCGCCGTCGTGGCAGTGCCGGGCTTTCGGCCCCTAGGCCTGGAGCAGGGACCCCGCCAGGGATGCCTGCACGTCGCTGACGATGACCTCCACCGGAGAGGTAATGTCCGCCGCGATTCCGGCTTCGTCCTCCTGCAGAGGCTCAAGGGTAGCCAGCTGGGAATCGAGCAAGGCCGCCGGCATGAAGTGTCCCGGCCGGGAGTTCATGCGCTCGTTGAGAACCTCCCGAGGACCGTGCAGATGCACGAACACCACGGACGGGTCACCGCTGCGGATGATGTCCCTGTAAGCGCGCTTGAGCGCGCTGCAAGCGATCACAAGGGAAGCGTCCGACGCCGGGAAGCGCCTGCCGATCTCGGCAAGCCAAGGTGCCCGGTCGTCGTCGTTCAACGGGGTGCCGGCGGCCATCTTGTCGATGTTCGACTGCGGGTGCAGCGCGTCGCCGTCGAGAAATTCGGCGCCGAGCCGTTCGGCGAGGGCGGCGCCGACCGTGCTCTTGCCACAGCCGGCCACCCCCATGACCACGATGTGATGCGGTTTACGAGTCATGGCCAAATCACCAGTCATGGACAGTGCCATCCACAAGCCGGTTGTAGGGCAGGTAGGCCTGCTGGTACGGGTAGGCCGCGGCGGCTTCCTCGTTGAATTCGACGCCGAGGCCCGGGTTGTCACCCGGGTGCAGGTAGCCGTCGGTGAAGGTCATGGACTGTTCGAAGACCTCGTTGGTCTTGTCCGAGTGCTGCATGTACTCCTGGATGCCGTAGTTGTGGATCGCCAGGCCGACGTGCAGCTGGGCGGCGAAGCCCACCGGGGAGATGTCCGTGGGCCCGTGGAAGCCCGACTTGATCTGGTACTGCGCGGCGAAGTCCATGACCTTCTTCAACGGCGAGATGCCGCCGAAGTGGGTGGACGCGGCACGGACGTAGTCGATCAGCTGTTCCTTGATGAGCGTCTGGAAGTCATACACGGTGTTGAAGATTTCACCGATGGCCAGCGGAGTGGTGGTGTGCTGGCGGACCACCCGAAGTCCCTCCTGGTTTTCGGCCGGCGTGCAGTCCTCGAGCCAGAAGAGGTCGTACGGTTCCAGGGCCTTGCCCAGCTTGGCTGCCTGGATGGGCGTCATGCGGTGGTGGCCGTCGTGCAGCAGCGGGATCTCGGGGCCGAACTCGTTGCGCACGGCTTCGAATACTGTGGGCAGGTGGCGGAGGTAGGCGCGGGTGTCCCAGTCCTCCTCGAGGGGGAACGCGCCACGGCCGGCGGGTTCGTAGTCGTACCGCTCCCCCGAAGCCTGGGCCTGCGCCGCAACACCGTACACGGCCTTGATGCCGGGAATGGCGGTCTGGATACGGATGGACTTGTAGCCCAGCTCCAGGTGCTCGCGGACCGAGTCAAAGAGGGACGGGATGTCAGAACCGGACGCGTGTCCGTATGCCCGCAGGCCGTTCCTGGAAGCGCCGCCCAGCAGCTGGTACACCGGCAGCCCGGCCACCTTGCCCTTGATGTCCCACAACGCCATGTCGACGGCGGCAATCGCCGCCATCGTGACCGGACCCCGGCGCCAGTAGGAGCTGCGGTACAGGAACTGCCAGGTGTCCTCGATCCGGTGCGGGTCCTTGCCGATCAGCAGTTGCGCGACATGCTCCTTGAGGTAGGCGGCGACGGCGAGTTCCCGGCCATTGAGCGTAGCGTCGCCGATGCCCGTTACACCATCTTCGGTGGTGATGCGGAGCGTGACGAAGTTGCGGGTAGGGCTGGTCACGAAGACTTCAGCGGCAATGATTTTCATGGGTGTGGCGTTCCTTCCAAGGGTTCAGGCGTGGGTGCTGGCAGCGGCAATGCCGTCCTGCTGCCGGTGAAGGTGGGTAACCAGGGCATTGTCCCCGGCAAGGTCAGGGCTGATGAGGGCCAGCAGAGCAGCGGTGCGGTGTTCGCCGTCGTGCTTTTTTGCGGTCCGGATGTCCTCGGCCAGGGGGTCCTGGAAGTCGTCCGTGGCGGAAACGTAGGCGATCCAGGCCGCGATCATGCGGGCAGCACCGTCTCCGGGACGGCCATCGGCGCGTTCGGCGGCCAGCACGGGCAGGGCGCGCATGCGCAGCTTGGTGGTTCCATCCATGGCAATCTGGGTCAGATGGTGGGCGATCCGCGAATTGCCGAACCGTTCCAGCAGGGCTTGCCGGTATCCCGGAATGTCCAGGCCTTCCTCCGGCAGGTGCCGGGCAGCTTCATCCCAAAAGGACTCGACGGCGGACCGGCAGACGTCGTCGGACAGGGCTTCCGCCACGGTCGAGTGGCCCCTGACCAGGCCCGCGTACGCGAGGATGGAGTGCGCTCCGTTGAGCAGCCAGAGTTTGCGGTTCTCGTACGGCTCGATGTCGTCCACAAAAACCGCGCCGGCATCTTCCCAGCGCGGACGCCCGCCCGGGAAGTCACCGCTGAGGACCCAGTTGCTGAAGGGCTCAGCCACGACGGCGGCCTCGTCCCGGTAGCCGCACTGTTCGGCCACTTCCACGAGGTCATCAGGCGTGGTCCGCGGCGTAATCCGGTCCACCGAGGTGCCAACGAAGCTCACCTGTGCACTGATCCATTCAGCCAAGGCTGGGTCCAGCGCTTCCGCGATGGCAAGTACCGCTTTGCGGGCAACCGGGCCATTGTCAGCGAGGTTGTCGCAACTGACCACGGCGATGGGTCCGGCACCGGCATCCTTGCGGGCCGCAAGCGCGGTGACCAACCGGGCCAGCGGGGTGTGCCCGCCCGTGGCCGCATAAGCGGCTTCCGTGATGGTCAGCGTGACAACCGCCGTCGCGGGCGCGGCCACGAGCTCGGCGAGCCGCTGGACGTTGGCACCATCCACCGCTTCCACGATGCTGCCGATGACTTCAAATGCGTCTCCGGTACCGGACCTCTCCACCACGGTGAACACGCCGTCCTGTTCCGCAAGGACATCCGCGGCGTCGGGCCGGCGCCCGGTGAACGCCGCAATGCCCCAGTCGGCTGCGTCCCCCGCGTGGTGGGTGTACCAGGCCTGGTGGGAGCGGTGGAAAGCCCCGAGGCCCAGATGCACCATCCGGACCGGGGGCGAGGCCTGCCCTGGAAATGCGGCGGCACGGTTGAGCCGGGGAGGCCCCTGGTGGGCACTCATAGCTTGAAGACCCGTCGCGGGGAAGAATCGACGACGTCGACAATCAGCTCGTGCGCGCGGTCCTCGCTGAGGCGGTGCTCGGCAACGAGCCGCGCCAGGAACGAGGCTTCGATCCTGCGGGAGGCGTCGTGCCGGGCCGGGATGGAGCAAAAGGCCCGCGTGTCATCGATGAACCCGGAGGACCGTGAGAAGCCAGCGGTCTCCGTAACGGCGGAGCGGAAGCGCAGCATGGCGTCCGGCGCATCCAGGAACCACCACGGAGCCCCGATGTAGACCGAGGGGTAGAAACCGGCCAGCGGTGCGAGTTCGCGGGAGAAGACGGTCTCATCCAGGGTGAACAGCACCAGGTGGAAGTCCTTGGCTGTACCGAAGTCCTGAAGCAGCGGCCGGACGGCCTCGGTGTAATTGACGGCGAAGGGGATGTCGTGGCCCGTGTCCGCGCCGAAGGCCTCGAACGTGGGCTGGTGGTGGTTGCGGTACGAGCCTGGATGGATGGTCATCACCAGGCCGTCTTCCACCGACATCCGCGCCATCTGGTACATCATGTGGGCCTCGAACGCGTCGCGGTCCTGGGCGTTTGCTTGTCCCGACACGGCCTTGTCGAACAGGGCCTCCGCGTCGGACGGGTCCAGCTTGAGGGTAGCGGGAGTCCTCACACCATGGTCTGCCGATACGGCACCGTGGTCCACGAAGTACCGGCGGCGATTCTCCAGGGCGGTGAGGTAGCCCCGGTAGCCGCTGCCGCCGTCGGACGCCTCTGCGAGGAGCCGTTCCACGTTGGCCCGCCAGGACGGGTGCGCGATGTTGATGTACGCGTCCGGGCGGAACGTGGGCAGTACGCGGCCATGGAACGACGCGTCAGCGGCGAGCGCACGATGGCTGTCCAGGCTGTCCAAGGGATCGTCCGTGGTGGCCAGGACCTCGATGTTGAAGTCCTTGAACAGCTCACGCGGGCGGAAACCCGGCTCCGCGAGCTTGGCGGAAATCGCGTCGAAACTGGCGTCCGCGGTGTCCGCGGACAGCTCGCCCTGCCACCCGAACACGGACTCGAACTGGGTCCGCAGCCAGTACCCGGACGCGGTGCCGTCGAACAAGGGCCACGCCTGGCAAAAGGTCCGCCAGATGTTGCGTGCCCCTGCCTTGGGCTGGAGCTTGTCCAGTGGAACTCCGGAAGCGTGGATCAGCCGGGTGACGTAATGGTCGGGGGTGACCAGCAACGCAGCCGGATCGGGAAAGGGTGTGTTCTGCTCGATGACGGCCGCGTCAACATGACCATGCGGAGAAATGATGGGCAGGTCCTGGACCCGCTCCAGCAAGGCACGCGCGA
Organism: Paenarthrobacter sp. NPDC057355; assembly: GCF_042667405.1. Taxonomy (NCBI): domain Bacteria; kingdom Bacillati; phylum Actinomycetota; class Actinomycetes; order Micrococcales; family Micrococcaceae; genus Paenarthrobacter; species Paenarthrobacter sp. NPDC057355. Next base: position 26,209 of record NZ_JBHVAL010000010.1, read on the forward strand.
TGCTGCGCGTCCCCGGATCCGCCGGAAGCAAGCGGTCCGGGTGGGTGGCAAGGGTCTTGGACATGGAGTCAGCCTTTCGGGGTGGAGCCGGCGGAGAGATCGGCACTGGCAGGAACCGTCAGTCCTGCCAGCTCTGCCACCCGGCGCAAGTACTGGAGGTTGCCTGCCGTACGCTCGGCCAACGGAAGGTCGGTGGAAAAGTCCTCCACGGTGACCCAATCGTCGTAACCGACCTCGGCCAGGGCCCTGAAGTACGCCAGGACACTCCCCTGGCCTTCAGCCAGCGGGGCCCACTGGTTGACCCACACGGCGGCTCCGGATTCGTCGCGCTCCGGTTCCTGCACCCAACGGGCATTCTTCACATGGACGTGCGCCAGGTACGGTCCCAGGAGTTCGAGGGCAGGCAGCGGAGATTCCCAGCCCTCGATCAGCAGGTTGCCGAGGTCGTGGATGACGCCCACGTGCTGGGGATCCAGGCCCTCCAGAAGGCGGCGGGCGGCCGAGGCGGACGCCGTCACAGTCCCGTGGTGCAGCTCAACGAGTGCCTTGACTCCATGGTGGGCCGCTCGGGAGGCAACCCACTCATAGTGTTCGCGGGTGGCCGCAAACAACTCCGGGTAGGACAGGCCGCTGGGTTCGCCCCCGCCCATGGTGGAGTTGCCCAGCGGCAGGACGTTGACCCTGACCTGGCGTGCACCCAAGGCGGCTGTGGCGGCGAGGACGCGCTCGACGTCGTCGTGGTTGTCACAGCGGGCGTACCCGCCAAGGCCTGAGTATTCCAAGCCGGCGTCGGCGGTGAGCCGGGCGATCTCCGGCAGCGACTCCTCCAAACCGGTCATGGGCCAGGTGGCCTTGTTGCCGGCCCAAAAGCCGGGCTCCGGGGATTCGGCCTGGTCGGTGACCCGCCATTCGATGCCGTCCCAGCCCTGTGCGGCGAGCTCAGTGGCGGCTTCCTGCGGAGTCCAGTCCGGCGTCGAGGCCGTAAAGACTGAGAACTTCATGCGCTGACCTCCTCGAAGTGTCCGTTGCCGGTGCGTACCTCAACGTCGTTGTACTTGCCCGCAACCACGTCGGCTATGAGCACGGGGCGGCCTAGCGTGGCCGAAACGTACAGGGCGCGTACGGTGGCCAATGCACGCACGGCGTCCTCGATGGTGACGCCCGCGCGACGGCCGTTCCGGATCGCATCCACCACGTCCCGGTACTGACGGATGTGGCCGGCGGGGTAGACGGTGGGGTCCAGGTTGGTTTGCGGTGCCGGTTCTGCGAACCGGGCCAGCTCCTCCTCCGCCTGGTTGCTCGCACCGGGCATCCCCATGGGTCCGCTCTGCGTCTCTTCTTCGGAAGCTGCAGCGTGGAAGAACTGAAGGTTGTCACTGTCGATCACGGCCGAACCCTTGCTGCCCATGACCTGCAGCCTGACGCTGAGCCCTGGGTACGCGGCGGTGGTCGCGTGGAGTACTGCAAGGGCACCGGATTCGAACGTCACGGTGGCCACTGCGGTGTCCTCGACTTCGACTCCTGTGTGCGCCAGAAGGGCTGTCTTGGCACTGATTTCCACCGGGGTGCCCAGGAACCACAACAGCAGATCAACGGTGTGAACGCCTTGGTTCATCACCGCCCCGCCGCCGTCCATGGCCCAGGTGCCACGCCATGCGCCGGAGTCGTAGTAACCCTGGCTGCGGTACCAGCTCACCGAGGCAATGGCCGAGGTCAGCTTGCCAAAGCGCCCGGCGCGGCGGGCTTCGTCCACCACAATGGACGCAGGATCGAAGCGGTGCTGGCTGATGACACTGGCCACCAGCCCCTTCGCTTCTGCCGCTTTGGCTGCCGCCATGATCTCATCGGCACGGTTCAGGTTCACGTCCAGCGGCTTTTCGATCACCACGTGCTTGCCCGCGTTGAGTACCTCCAGGGCCTGCTCGATGTGCAGTCCGCTGGGGGTTGCGATGATGGCAAGGTCGACGTCGGCACCCGCGAAAGCTTCCTCGAGGCTTCGGAAGGTGGCCGGCCGGGCGGCGCCCTGGTCCTCGATGTGCTGGGCCAGGGCATCCGCGGCGTCGGTGATCTCATCCACCAGCGCCGTGACCTGCAGGTCCTCAATCTCGGCAACAGAGGCCGCATGGGTGCGTCCGATGGTGCCGCATCCGGCAATGGCGACGTTGATCGTGGGCTTGGACGTTTCGGTGCTCACTTGGTTTCCACTCCTGCTTCGTTAACGACTTTGGCAAAGGCACGGGCTGCCATCCCGAAAGCGGTCGGTCCGGAGAAACCGCCCAGGCCATGGGCGCCGGCCAGGTGCGGTTCCAGGCTTGCGAAACCAACGAAACCGTCCGCTTTCAGCGCCTCCACGGTGCGGAGCAGATCACCGTCGCCCTCACCGGCAGGAACCACGACGCCGTCCGCGAACCGCGCGTCCTTGACCTGCAGGTATTCGAGGTGGGGACGGAGTTTTGCGTAGCCCTCGTCGAAGGGCTTCACGCCCACCTGGACGAAGTTGGCCGGATCCCAGGCCACTTTCAAAGCCGGCGAGTCTACCGACTCGATGATGTCCAGCACGCGGTCGGGGGTGTCTCCGAAAATGTCTTTCTCGTTTTCGTGGAGCAGAACCACTCCGGACTGTTCGGCAACCTCGGCCAAGGCACGCATGCGCTCAATGACGTCGTCCCGGATACTGTCCACCGCCACGCCTTCCCCGTAGTAGAAGGAGAAGATGCGGATGTAGCGGGCGCCCAGGACCTGTGCTGCGTTGGCGGCCCGGCGGAGGCGCTCCACCTCGTGCTCCACGGGCAGCGTGACATCGACTTTGCCGATGGGCGACGCGATGGCTGAAACGCCCATGTCCGCCGCGTCCAGGAGCTTCTTCAGTTCGGTCAATTGCCCGGACGTCAGGTCCACGATGTTGGTTCCCCACGCACTGCGGACTTCGATATGGTTCGCGCCCAAGGCCTGGAGTACGGCGATCTGCAGGACCGGGTCGTCGTCGATCTCGTCTCCGAAGCCCGAAAGCGTCCACTGGACTGTTGCTGGTCCGGTCATTGCTACTTAACTCCTCCGGCGGTGAGACCGCCCACTAGGTAACGTTGGAAAATGAGGTAGAGAATCACGACGGGCGCCGCGCAAACCAGTGAGGCCGCCATCATCTGGCCGTACAAGGGAATTGCTCCACCCTCCTGCGAAGCTCCGAAGACCTGAAGGGCTACGGCTGCCGTCTGGCTCTCCGGTCGGGTCATTACCGAGGCAAAGAGGACATCGTTCCAACCCAACAGGAAAGCGAAGATGCCCGAGACCACGATGCCGGGCCAGCTGAGCGGGAGGATGATCCGGACCAGCACGCCCACGTTGCTGGCGCCGTCGATCCTTGCCGCCTCTTCCAGCTCACGCGGCAGGCCACGCAGGTAGGTGACCATCACCCAGGTGGAGAAGGGCATCGCGAAGGTCAGGTAGGTGATGAAGAGTCCCCACTGCGTTCCGATCACCTGGACGCCGAGGTAGCTGGCGGCCGAGGAGAAGAGCACGAACACCGGAAGGACCATCAGGGTACCCGGGACCGACTGCAGGGCCAGGAGGCCGCGAAGGATGGTGAGCCGCCCGCGGAACTGGTAGCGGACCAGGACGTAAGCGATGGATACGGACATGGCTGCCGATACGACAGCGGTGGCACCGGCTACCAGGACACTGTTGGCAAGGCCCGTCGCCAGGCCGACGCTGGACCAGATCTTGGTGTAGTTCTCCAACGAGAAGCTGGAGGGCCAGAACTCGCCGTTTGCCACGCCGATGTCTGAGTTCACCGACGCCAGGAATATGTAGGCAACCGGGATCAGGACGATCGCGCTCAGGACCGTGAGGATGATGGCCAGCATCGGGCCAGGCAGGAGCCGGGTGACTTCGTGCTGCCGCTTTGAACCGGGCCGGAACGTGGTCCCCGACGGATCCGGACGGGAGGTGCCGCGGACCGAGGTGGTTGATGCGCTCACTTCTTGCCTCCCGGCGTTTCGGCGTCGTCCAGTTTCACGGCGCGAAGGTAGATGAACAGGGGAATGGCGATCAGCACCAGGGACACGAACGCCATGGCGGCGCTGAGGCCGAAGCGGAAGCTCTGGAAGCTGGTTACGTAGGTGAGGATCGGAAGTACTTCGACGTCGGACGGGGCCGGAACGCCGAACAACACGAACGGGAGGGTGAAGTTGTTGATGTGGTGCAGCATGCCGATCAGGAAAGCCAGCGACAACGGGCCCTTGAGGTACGGGAAGATGACGTACCGGAGCTTGTTCCACCACAGTGCACCGTCCAGGGCCGAGGCCTCGTGGACTTCGTGGTCCACCGATTGCAGGCCGGAAAGTGCCAGCAGGTAGATGAACGGCCAGGAGGCCCAGATCTGGACAAGGATCAGAGTCCAATACGTTTGGGGTCCGTTGAGCCACAGTCCACCGTCCACTCCGAAGACACCCAGGGCCGAGTTGACCACTCCGTCAGGCTGGAACATGGTCCGCCACACGGTTGCCACCACGAAGGACGGCAGCACGTAGGGGATCAGGAAAATCGAGCGGATCAGCGCCCGGCCCTTGAAGGCGTTCTGGGTGGCGACAGCCGCTGCGATGCCCAACGGCAGCGTCACCAGCATCGCGATCAGTGAGTAGCTCACGCTCAGCCACACCGAGTGCAGCAGCGGCGAGTCAGTCAGGGCCTCCACGAAGTTCTCGACGCCGATGAAGGGCGCGCTGACCCACTTGCGGAGCGAGTACTGGTCGAGGTTGAGCGCTGACATGTAGATGCCGAGGAACAGCGGGACCACGATGATGACGAACATCAGCAGGCCGCCGGGGATCAGCATCCACAGTGGACGGTTACGCTCGCTCAGGCCCTTTCGGCGGGCAGGTTTCCGGCCACCGCCTGCCGGCGGGAGGGTTCCGGTGCCTGCGGGCGGCGAGGCACCGGCGTCGGGCGCTGAAGCCACGGGTTTCATTTCCCTGAAGGAATCAGTGGACATGGGAGACCCTGCCTAGGACTTCGCAGCCCGGTCGAGGGAGGCCTGGCCCTTGGACTGTGCGTCCTTCAGCCGTGATTCAAGGGCGCTCTCATCGACAGATCCCTTGGCCAGGTCCGGGATGGACTGGACGGTCACGTTCAGGAGGCCCAACTGGATGTCGCCCCAGGCTCCGGTGAAGGGAGTTGCCTTCGACTTGCCGGCAGCATCGGCAATCGGCTTCAGCTTCGGGTCAGTCAGGGAGGCGAGTGCCTCGGCGTTTGCGGGAAGCTCGCCGAAGGTCTTTTGGTAGTTGAGCTGCTCGTCCTTGGACGTGATCAGCTCGATGTAGGCGAACGCCAGATCCTTCTGCTGGGAGTAGTCCGCGACCACTACGTTGTCACCGGAGAGGATGCTGGCGGCCTTGTCGCCGTCGCCCTTCGGGGAAGATTCGCCCGGAGCCGTGGTGGGCATGAGGGCGTATTCGTACTTGCCGGCGACGGCGGACTTGTCCAGGGTGGGGATGGAGCTGGACGTAGTCATCATCAGGTATCCGGCTTTGCCGGAGGCGAAGGCTGCTACGGCGTTGCTGTTGCTCCAGCCGATCGCTGCCGGGTCCACCACCTTGTCCTTGGTGAGCCAGCCGAAGTAGGTCTCGTAGGCCTTCTTGACTGTGGGATCGTCCATCTTCAGCTTGTTGCCCTCAACCAGCGGGTTGCCTGCCTGCACGGACATGGCCCAGATGAACTTCCAGGGATCGAAGTTGTCCTTGTAGCCGGTGGCCAGACCGTAGGTCCCGGCGCTGGCGTTGGTCATTTTCTTGGCTTGCTCGGCGAGCTCATCCCAGGTGGTGGCGGGCTTGTCGATGCCCGCGGCTGCCAGGATGTCCTTGTTGTAGGCCATGACGAACGGGCGGCTTACGAATGGAATACCGGCCTGGTGCTCGGCGTCGGGGCCGGAGATTCCCAGCGCGGCCGGGTTGAACCGGTCCTTGCCGCCTATCTTCTTCCAGTCGTCTTCGGAGAGTGTCACGAAGGCTTTGGTGGCGTAGGCGGTTGGTGTGAAGGTGGTGCCCAGGCTGTAGACATCCGGGCCCTGGCCGGAAACAACGGAAGTCTGGATACGGGTCAGTTCATCGTTGGCTGAGGCGAAGGTCTCGAACTTCACTTCCGCGCCGGTCTTTGCCTTGAACTTGGCAGCAATGTCGCTCTGCCACTTCTTCTGTTCTTCCGGGTACTGGTTGTTGATGCCGGTCAATACATTCAGTGTCTTGCCCGCTCCGTCGACGGCACCCCCGGAGCTGGCTGACGTGCCGCTGTTGCCGCTCCCCCCACAGGCTGTCAGTGCCAGTGCAGCAGTCAAAGCGACGGCGGCCAGCTTGGCAGATGGTGCAAACCTCATTGTTTCCTCCTTGGATACACAGCCCGATAGTGGTCTACGTCACAGGGGCTTTCGGCAACGAGTCTACGAGCCCGGCAACTGTGCGGCAAGCGGTTGCCAAAAGTTGCCATGGGATGGTGCAATCTTTTTATGGCTGAGACAAACGCACGGGGATCCGCACCCACAATCCGGGATGTTGCCGCCTTGGCGGGAGTGGCCACTTCCACCGTCTCCAGGGCCCTTTCCAACCCGGACCGCGTGAACAGGGCAACCCGCGAACGCATCGAGAAAGTCGCCGCCGAGCTTAACTACGTCCCCAGCTCGCAGGCCCGCAGCCTCAGCTCAGGCCGCACCAACGCCATCGCGCTCCTGGTCCCGGACGTCACCAATCCGTTCTACTTCGACATCATCCGCGGCACCCAGAACCAGCTGAAGGCAGCCGGTTACACACAGTTGCTGGTGGACACCGAAGAGTCGGCCGAGATGGAGGCCGATGCCCTGCAAAAGATGCAACGAACGGCCGACGGCTTCATCCTCGCCGCTTCCCGCCTCACCGACACCCAGATCCTCGAGGCGGCATCGTCGCAGGCAATCGTCACCATCAACCGCTCCTCAGCCAACGCTCCCACCGTGGTCATCGACACCCCCGGCGCCGTCGTACAGGCACTGGAACACCTGAGCTCGCTGGGCCACTCCAGCATTTGCTACGTTGGCGGGCCGGCGTCTTCCTGGTCCAACGCCAAACGCTGGAAGACCTTCGAGGAAGAAAGCCGCGACCGCGGACTTACCACCTCCCGGGTGGGTCCCTTTACCCCTAAGACGACGTCCGGAGCGGCAGCCGCAGATGCGGCGGCACGAACCGGGGCAACGGCCTGCATCGTTTTCAACGACCTCCTGGCGATCGGCATGCTGCAGCGTCTCCGCGAGCGCGGCATCCGGGTCCCGGAGGACATGAGCATCGTCGGTTGCGATGACATCTTCGGCGCCGACTTCTGCAACCCGCCCCTGACCACCATGGCCTCCCCAATCGAGCAGGCCGGGCGGGTGGCGGTCTCCATGCTCCTGGCACAGCTGGATCCCCTGAACGCCGGATCCAGCCGCCGCCTCGCGGTCATGCCCACCCATCTGACCGTGCGCGGCTCAACAGGCCCGGCACCGGATTAACGTCCTGTAGCTGAATCACCACGCAATATGGTTGAGCCTTCGCGACGCGCCTGACTAGTGTGGAACACATGCGCGAACTCCAGGCCAAGATCATTGAGGAAATGGGCGTCCAGCCCCGGATCGATCCTGCGGAGGAGATCCGCAAGCGGGTTGCCTTCCTGAAGGATTACTTGAAGGCAACAGGGACCAAAGGCTTCGTGCTGGGAATTTCCGGCGGCCTCGACTCCACACTCGCGGGCCGTCTGGCCCAGTTGGCGGTTGAGGAACTGGAGGCCGACGGCGTGGACGCCAACTTCGTGGCGGTCCGCCTCCCCTACGGCGTCCAGCACGACGAAGAGGACGCCCAGGCAGCCCTGGACTTTATCCGGGCCAAAACCGAGTGGACCTTCAACATCTCCCGCGCCGTCGACGGCTTCGAGGACGAGTTCCTCAAGACCACCGGTGCAGAAATTTCAGACTTCCACAAAGGCAACACCAAGGCCCGCGCCCGCATGATCGCGCAGTACGCCCTGGCTGGCGAGCACAACTATCTGGTCATCGGCACGGACCACGGCGCCGAGTCCGTCACGGGCTTCTTCACCAAGTACGGCGACGGCGGTGCGGACATCCTGCCGCTGTTCGGGCTGGACAAGCGCCAGAACCGGCAAGTCCTGGCAGAGCTGGGCGCGCCCGAGCGACTGTGGAAGAAGGTTCCGACAGCCGACCTCCTGGACGACAAGCCCGGCCGCACCGACGAAGACGAACTCGGCATCACCTACGACCAGATCGACGACTACCTTGAGGGCCGCGAGGTGCCCGAAGGAGTGGCCGAGATCATCGAACAGAAGTTCCTGCGCACACGCCACAAGCGCACCGTCCCTGTGACGATCTTCGATACGTGGTGGAAGTAGCGCCTAGCGGCCGACAGCGTAAGGCGTCACAGGCAGGGCCGTAGCTTTACCGTCGATCAGGTCAGCCAGCATCTCCGCTGATCCACAGGCCATGGTCCATCCCAGGTGGCCATGGCCTGTGTTGATGTACAGGTTGCTTTCGCCTGCCCTGCCAATGATGGGTGGGCCGTCCGGGGTCATGGGCCGCAGGCCCACCTTGTAGGTGGCCCGGCCCAAATCCAACACCCCCGGAAACAATTCGTTACCGGCTCTGAGGATGTTGGCGAAGTCCTTCTGCGAATACTGCTGCGAGTAACCGGCAAACTCGGCGGTGGCAGACATCCGCAGTTCATCCCCGAACCGTGACCATGCAACGAGGGACCGCTCGTCAATGCCTCCCAAGCAGGGGGCGAGTGCTCCTTCTTTGATGGGAGCGGTCAAGCTGTACCCCTTGGCTGGATAGACCGGGAGGCGGATACCGGCCGTCCTGGCAAGGCGGGCGCTCATCGGACCACCCGCAAGGATGTACCGATCGGCCGCCAGTTCACCTCGAACGCTTCGGAGCCCTCCCACGTGGGTTGCACCAGGCCGGGAAGCCTCCATCCGGAAGCCTTGGACGGCCGTGTCGAAGGTGAAGCGAACCCCCAGGTCCTCGCACAGCTTTCGAACTTCCGCCGCAAATTTGGCGGGGTTTCCGGTCGCATCGGTTTCATCGTGGACAGCTCCCACGAACCTGACATGGCTGTTCGCCAGGGCCGGTTCCAAGTGGAGCAATTCCTCGCGGGACACGGGCCGCTGGGCTTGGCCGTTCTCCCGCATGATGGTGCCGTGCGCCATCGCGCGCTTCAGGGCCTCGGCATCCCTGTAGAGGTAGAGGACGCCGCCTCCGGATGGACGGAAGTCCATGCCCTCCCCAGTTATCATCGCATTGAAGAGCTGTTGGCTCCGTTGGGCGAGACGAAGTTTTGCCAGGGTGTTTCGGCTCGCCCGCGGCCCGGTACATTCGCGGAGGAACCGAAAACCCCAGGACACGAGTTCCGCATCGAGGCGTGGTTTCACCCGGATGGAAGTATCGGAACTGAAGAGGGACCTCAGCAACTCCTTGGGTGCCGACGGTGAAGCCCAGGCAAACGAGTGCCCCGGTGCGACTAAACCCGCCGTAGCGTCGCTGGTAGCCAGCGTTTCGGAAGCCTCCCTGTCCACCACTTCAACCTCGTGTCCACGCCGGGCCAGCTCATAAGCCGTGGTGACACCGATGATCCCGGCGCCCACTATCAGGATCTTCATTTCCCTGCCTCCGCCCGGACAGCCCCGGTCTGGGGCAGGCAGGCAATCGCCTGCACTTCCACCAGGAGCCTGGGGTCCAGCAGTTCGGCAACAACAGTGGCACGGGACGGCCTGTGTCCATCAAAAGCCGACACCCAGGTTTTGTTGAAAGCATCGGCCAGCACAGCGTCCTTGAGGTAGACGGTGCAGGAAACGACGTTCGCCAGGCCGGCGCCGTAAGTCGCCAGTACACGGCTCAATCGCTCCAGGGAACATTGGGTTTGTGCCTCGATGTCCCCCTCCCCCACCACCAACCCGTCGTCGCTGAACGAAACCTGGCCCGAAACGTAGAGGGTTCCTCCGGCGAGCGTGGCCGCTGGATAGGGAGAAGCCTCGGTTGTGATGCCGGGGACATCCACGGTCCGGACGGGGATTTGAATCGAAGTCATGGTTCTCTTTCACGGAAATCGGGCGCGTTTGAGCCTGGCGTGGCACAAGTGGGTGACAGGCGACGCGCGCTGGTGGGGAGGAAGGCTAACTGTCCGAGTTGTAGGAGCGCAGGAACGCCTTGGTGCGTTCCTCCCGCGGGTTGTCGATGACCGCGGAAGGTGGACCCTGTTCGATGATGTGGCCGCCGTCTATGAAGACGATCTGGTCCGAAATCTCCTTGGCGAAGGGAACTTCGTGGGTGACGATGACCATGGTCATGCCGGAACGGGCCAAGCGGCGCATGACGGCCAGCACGTCGCGGGTGGACTCAAGGTCGAGTGCCGACGTCGGCTCGTCAAACAGGAGCAGGCTGGGGCCGAGCGCCAATGCCCGGGCTATCGCTACCCGCTGTTGTTCACCGCCGGACATCTGCTCCGGGAAGGCCAGGGCCCGGTGGGACAACCCCACTTCGGCCAGCAACTCCAGTGCCGTGTGGAGGGCCTGCTTTTCGGGGATCTTCAACCCCTTCATTTGGGCCAGCATGACATTTTCCACAGCAGTCAGGTGGGGAAACAGGTAGAAGCGCTGGAAGACCATTCCAACCTGCTGCCTGAGCTTGGCCAAGTCCCTGCACACCGTCTTCCGGCCGGCGAAGACTGGGGCGCCTTGCAACGCAATGGATCCGGAGTCGGGTTGTTCGAGGAGGTTGATGCAGCGCATCAGGGTGGTCTTGCCACCGCCGCTTCGCCCGATGATGCTGACGATGCTGCCTGGGTCCACCGTGAAATCCACGTTGTCGAGTACGGTGCGGCCCGAGAAGGACTTCACCAGGTTCTTGATCTCCACTACTGGACGGACGTTGTTCACCGTTTGGCCTTTTGTCTCGGTTCTTCCGATGGTCATGGCTTTACCTCCGAGTATCGCTTGGGTTCCGCAGCCGCCAGAAGGGCGCGGGCCTGAGCCAGCCTGCGATGCCTGCGGAGGGACAGCGGCGCCCCTGCCTGTACTCGGCGTTCAAGCCTGAGCACAAGCTGCGAGAGCGGGTAGCAGACCACAAAGTAGATCGCGGAAATGACGATGTAGACCTCAAGGGCGCGGAAGGTTTCGCTGGCTATCAGTTGGGCCTGCGACATAAGCTCAGCCGCCGAAATCACTACCAGAAGGGAAGTGGACTTCAAGAGGTCCACCAGCATGGTGCCGGTTCCAGGCAGTGCCAGCCTCAGCGCCTGCGGGAAAATAATGCCCGTGAAGGTCACGGTCGGTCCGAGACCCAGGGCTTGACCGGCTTCCCGTTGCCCGGCGTGAACGCCGAGCAACGCGGACCTGAAAATTTCCGAGAGGTACGCCCCGTAGAAGATGACGAGGCTGAGCGTGCCGGCTTGGAAGGCATTGAGCCGGATACCAATGGAAGCCAGGCCAAAGTAGGTGATGAAAATGATGGCCAGCAAGGGGATGTTCTTGAACAGTTCCGTATATACGGCTGCCGGTATCCGAAGCAGGCGTCGGGAACTGATACGCAGGAGCGCGACGCCGAGTCCGATCACCACTGCGCCGGCAAAGCCGGCCGCCGTGTAGCCAAGGGACCTCAGCAGGCCATCAGCGAGTGCCGGCAGGTACTCCTGCCAGGGCACCTGAAACAGGCCGGGTGCGGGGTTCATGATTAATCCTGTCCGTTGGGAATGATTGCCGGGATCGCTTCACTTTGAGGGGGCGGTCCAGTCGGCCGGGCGGTCCGTGCCCTGTCGGTCCGCGGCCATCGACGGCGAGGGCTTGAGGTATTGGTCAGGATCGCCGCCGTATTTCGTGATCAGGCCGGCAAGCTCCCCGTTGGCATACATCTCGCGGATGACGCCGGAGATTGCCTTCTCCAGTTTCGGCGCCTCCTTGGGAACATAGAAGCTGGTCATGTAAGGCTGGAAATAGGCCAGATCAGGGGATTTCTGCACTTCCTCATCCGTGGGCGGGGTCAGGTACTTTGTCTGGATACCCAAATCGGGACGCTGGGCCTGGGTGTAGGAAATCAACAGGGGATCCACGAACCCCACGTCCACCCGGCCGGAGCCGACGTCCGCGAACAGGCCATTGGCGTCAGGGAACGAGCTGAGTTTGGCATCCGGCACAGCCTTGATGGACTTCACCCAAACGTAGCCGGTGACCGTTCCGAGGTTCTTCCCGCGGAGGTCCGCCAGCGTCTTGACGTCCTTGTCGCCCTGAACGGCCATCGCGGGTGGGGAGTAGTACGGAGGATCGGTGAACAGCCCCGCATTCGCACGTTCCTTCGTCCAGGCGATACCTCCAATGGAAATATCGACGCGCCGGCTTTGCACGCCTCCGAGCATGCCGTTGAAGTCGGTAACCTGCGGTTCGATCGTGAGGTTCAGCTTCTTCGCTGCTGCCTGCAGAATCTCGGCATCCAAGCCGACCATCTGGCCGTCCTTCATGGCGGTGTATGGCATGTAAGGCTGGATGGCTACCTTGAGTTTTCCTGCTTCGATGGTGTCCAGACCGTCTGTATTACTGGCGACGCCGTTGCCGCCACAGGCTGTCAGAGTCAGGGTCACAGCACCAAGGGCCGCGACGATGGAAGTACGAAATGGTTTGGGGATGCGACGAAACATGGTGGTCGCCTTTCACTGGGTTCAATGCTGATGCAGAACGGCTTCTGCTGTTCGGCTTTGCGCCGCTTAGTAACAACCGTAGGCTTGGGTGTGATGAAAGTCATTGGACTATTCATCCATATTCCGACCAAACAACGCCCACTTTTCTGTACGAAATGACCGAAGGGAATCCCCCATGGCAGTGACCACCGCGCGTCCTGGGGCGGGACCTCTGACTCCTGCCCTTGCCCAGCAAATCGCCGGCGACACCAGCGAAATCGTAGGGTTCAACATCCTGATCACCGACGCCCATGGCACGGTGATCGGCAGCGGCGACACGAGCCGCGTTGGCAGTTTCCATGAAGCGTCCTTGGAAGTGATCCGCACGCGGTTGTCGGCCACCCATTCCGCAGCCCAAGCCCGTGCGTTGGAGGGGGTCAAGCCCGGGGTCACGCTGCCCATCCTCCTCAATGGCCAAGCGGTGGGTACGGTCGGAATCACCGGCTCCCCGACCCAAGTCACCCGCTTTGGCTTGATGGTTGAACGCCAGACGGAAATCTTGCTCCACCAGGCCTCACTGCTGCGATCCACTTTGCAGCGCGAGCGCGAGCTGGAGGACCTTGTACGCAGTATTCTTGCCTTTGATCCGCAGGTGACCGAAGCAGCAACACTGCTGGACCAGGCCAACGACCAAGGCGTGGACCTTACAGCCCGTAGGATCGCGGTGGTCGCCCATCTTCCCGGCCACACACCGGCTCCTTCCACCACGTCAGAGTGGCTTCCGAGGGCATTGGTACTGCTCCGTGAGAGCTTTCAGCACCGCCAGACAATCGCCGCTTCAATCGGCGCCAGCCGCTACGTCGTTTTCGCGCACCCCACGGCCGATGGAATGGGCGGAATACTTGCCCAGGCAAGCAATTGCGTGGAACAGTTCCGTGCTCACTTGGGCCTGGACGTCGAAATCGGCGTCGGAACCGAGGGAGCCGGGCCCGCCCACCTGCGAACAGCCTATGAGGACGCCTCCGACGCCCTGCATTTGGGCAGGCGGATCACCCGACGCAGCGTCACCACCATCGACGAGGTCAGGATGGAACAGTTACTCTCAGGCGTCAGCCTCCGGGCCAGGCAGCGCTACGTAGCGGCTGTGGCCGCGCCGCTGGCGGCCTTGGGCGATTGGAGCACTGTTCGGAGCACCGTCATTGCGTGGTGTGAAAGCGGATTTTCCTTGGTGGGCGCTGCCGGGCGTCTTCATATTCACCGGAACACGCTGATTCACCGGCTGGAGAGGATAGAAAAGCTCCAAGGCTGGTCAGAACGAACGGCAGTTGCCTATCTCGCGTTGTATCTGGCCTGCAAGACCAACGAGTTCGACGCCGGACCGCACCTGACGCCCGACTCCTCCAGCGCGCGATGAGGCTTAGGCGAGGAAGCCCCGCAGCAGAGAGGCCGTTCCCTCCAGGTGCTCCATCGTGGCCCTTTCGGCGGCGGGGGCATCACCGCGCAGGATGGCTTCGGCGATCTCCGTGTGCTGCTCGTTTGCGTGCTCGAGGTTGGTTCCCAGCAGCGGAATCCGGTCCAGCAAGTCATTAAGCCTTGCCCGGGTCTCCGCCACGGCTGAAACGAGGCTTGAGGAACCGCACATCTCGGCGATGGCAATGTGGAAGCGGGAGTCCCGGGGCCGGTAGCCGGCTGCCGTCGCCGCGCCCACTTCAGACAGGCACACTTGCAGATGCCTTCGTGCTGCTGCGGACAGATCAGCCTTGGCCGCCAATCCCGCAGCGGCGGGCTCAATGATTGACCGGAACAGCAAGACGTCCTCGACCTCCGCCGGGTCGAGCGGCCCATGGTCCGGTTTCCGCTGCACAGTATCCGTGGAGACGTAAGTTCCCCCATACCGGCCCCGCTGCACTTCCAGGTAACCGGCGCTCTGCAGTTCCCCCAAAGCATCGCGCAGTGTCGCCCGGGAAACCCCAAGCTGCTCAGCAAGTTCACGCTCAGGCGGCAGCTTCTCGGCAGGGGCAAAAATTCCGAGTTTGATGGTCTGCAGGATGTGTTCGATGGTCTCTTCGAACGCATTGCCACCCCTGACAGGGCGCAGCATTGAGAACGACGGGCCAAAGACAGGGTCCGGCACGGCAGCTCCTTTCACCGGAAGCGCATCACCCCAAGGAGATGCTGCTGCCTTCATGCTACCCATCCCCCACCCCAAAGGTCGCGAAAGAAACCATTAGCGGACGACTAGCGGGGGACTTGAACCGCACTTTTCCAAGGAAAGTCTTGACGTGCGTCACCTCACAGTCCAAACTGTGAAACACGTAATGGACTAAAAACAGTCCTTTAGGATCGGAAGATCCTCCCAATTACTTTCCCACAAGCATTCCTCAAACGTAAGGAACACGCATGGAAACAGTGGAACGGCCGTCCGGTGGCGAGGACGAATATTTGCAGCATCGGCGCCTCAAACGAGGGGCAGCGGGCTGGGTCCTGCTCGCCGGCTTGGGCGTGGCCTACGTAATTTCCGGCGACTTCGCCGGTTGGAACCTGGGGCTCGCCCAAGGAGGCTGGGGTGGCCTGCTCATCGCCTTCGTCCTCATGGCCGTGATGTACACGTGCATGGTCTTCGGACTGGCCGAACTCTCCTCAACGCTGCCCACCGCCGGCGCCGGATATGCCTTCGCACGCCGCGCCCTTGGGCCGTTGGGCGGCTTTGCCACCGGAATGGCTGTGCTCATTGAGTACGCGGTGGCCCCGGCAGCAATCGCAACTTTCATCGGCGGCTACGTGGAAGCATTGGGCCTCTTCGGCCTGACCAACTCCTGGCCGGTCTACCTCGTCACCTACGTCATCTTCATCGGGATCCATCTTCGTGGCGTCGGCGAAGCCTTGAAGATCATGTTCGCCATCACTGCCGTGGCTGCAGTCGCCCTGGTCGCAGCGGTGGTTGGCCTCCTCCCCAAGTTTGACCCGGCCAAGCTCTTCGACATCGTCCCCGACGGATCAGCCGGCTCCAATGCTTTCCTCCCCATGGGAGTCAGCGGAATCCTGGCAGCCCTTGTGTACGGAATCTGGTTCTTCCTTGCAGTTGAAGGCGTTCCCCTGGCCGCGGAAGAAACGTCCAACCCCAAGCGGGACATGCCGCGCGGCATCATCGTGGCAGTCATCATCCTGGTGGTCTTTGGAGCACTGATGCTGGTCCTGGTCCCGGGTGCTGCAGGTTCACAGGCAATGAGCGGTTCCGACAACCCCCTCCCCGAAGCCCTCCGGATCGCGTATGGCGGCAACACCTTCCTGGCCGACTTCATCAACTACGCCGGGTTGGCCGGTTTGGTGGCCAGTTTCTTCTCCATCATCTACGCCTACTCCCGTCAGTTGTTCGCCCTCTCCCGCGCTGGCTACCTCCCCCGCTGGCTCTCCCTTACCGGCGCACGCCGGACCCCCTACTGGGCGCTGATTGTTCCCGGCACCATCGGATTCCTGCTCGCAGCCGTTACTCAGGACGGTGCCCTCCTGATCAACATCGCAGTCTTCGGAGCCACGGTTTCCTACGTCCTGCTTAACCTCTCGCACATCGTCCTGCGCAAGAAGGAACCCAACCTTGAACGCGGGTACCGGACTCCCGGTGGCACCGTCACTACGTCGATCGCCCTGGTTCTTTCCGCCGTGGCAGTCGTGGCGACGTTCGTCGTCGACGTTCTTGCCGCCTCCATCACGGCAGCCATCTTCGCTGCCGCACTTCTCTACTTCTGGCTTTACAGCCAGCACCGGATCGTGGCGGGCGCGCCCGAAGAAGAGTTCGCCCAACTGGCCATGGCCGAAGCCGAGCTGAAGTAACAACCCAGCTCATGCAACAACAACGTCCAACCACAAGAACTGCGGAGACACCATGAATGACCAAAGCAAAGAACACTTCCCGGACCAGCAGCTCACCGTCGAGCAGCTGCGGGAACTCGTCGGCCGTGGCGAGATAGATACGGTAATCGTCGCCATCACCGACGCCCTCGGCCGGCTGCAGGGCAAGCGCTGCGGAGCGCGCTCGTTCCTCGAAGACGTCCTGGGCCACGGCGCGGAAGGTTGCAACTACCTCCTGGCAGTCGACGTCGATATGAAGACTGTTGACGGCTACGCCATGTCCTCTTGGGAGACCGGCTATGGAGACATGGTGATGATGCCGGATGTCTCCACCCTGCGTCGCGTCCCTTGGCTGGAAGGTACTGCAATGGTGCAGTGCGATGTCCTGTGGACTGACGGTACGCCGGTTGTCGCTTCGCCCCGCCAGATCCTGAAGGCCCAGATTGAGCGGCTCGAAAAGCTCGGCTACCGGGCATGCGCCGGCACCGAACTGGAGTTCATCATGTTCGATGACTCCTACTCCCAGGCCTGGGAGAAGAATTACAGCGGCCTCACTCCGGCCACGCAGTACAACGTGGACTACTCGCTGCTGGCCACCGCCCGTCTGGAGCCGGTGATCCGCTCTATCCGCAACAACATGGAAGCCGCGGGCCTGGTGGTGGAATCGTCCAAGGGTGAATGCAACCTCGGGCAGCAGGAGATCACTTTCCGCTTCGACCAGGCCCTGGCCGCCTGCGACAAGCACACGTTCTACAAGAACGGCGCCAAGGAGATCGCCGACCAGCACGGCAAGAGCATCACCTTCATGTCCAAGTTCAACGAACGCGAAGGCAACTCCTGCCACATCCACTTCAGCCTCACCGATCTGGACGGGAACCCGGTCCTGGCGGGCGACGGCGAACACGGCTTCAGCCCCGTCATGGAACGTTTTGTGGCGGGACAGTTGACGGCGCTGCGCGAGCTGACGTACTTCCTCGCGCCGAACATCAACTCCTACAAGAGGTACGTGGAAGGCAGCTTCGCACCGACGGCTGTCGCCTGGGGACTCGATAACCGCAGCTGCGCACTCCGCGTTGTGGGACATGGCAAGGGCCTGCGCACCGAGAACAGGATCGGTGGCGGGGACGTGAACCCCTACCTCGCCGTCGCGGCAATGATTGCGGCGGTCATCCACGGCATCGAAAACGACGTTCCCCTCCAGCCCATCACCAGGGGCAACGCCTACGAATCCGACGCAGAGCGCCTGCCCACCACGCTGCGGGACGCCCGCGACCTCCTCGCCGAAAGCAGCATCGCGCGGAAGGCATTCGGCGACGACGTGGTGGACCACTACGTCCATGCCGCCACCGTGGAACTCACCGCCTACGACTGCGCCATCACAGACTGGGAGCGGACACGTGGCTTCGAACGACTCTGAAAACACTTACCGGCCCAGGATCGCGCTGACCAGCTACCTTCAGGAGGCCTCCTGGGGCGTCTGGAATACGACGGCGGCCATCCTCCCGGCAACGTACGTGGAGGCGGTCGTCGCAGCCGGGGGCACACCGCTCCTCCTCCCACCTGCGGGAACCGACCCTTCGGTGCTGGACCTGGTGGACGGCCTGATCGTGGTGGGAGGACCCGACGTCGATCCTTCCCTTTACGGGCAGGAACCGCATCCCGCAACCCGGCCACAGCCCCTCCGGGACGGCCACGATACCCAGCTCCTGAGTGGGGCGTTGGACCGAGGGCTTCCGCTGTTCGCCATTTGCCGGGGTGCCCAGCTGCTGAATGTGGTGCTGGGCGGCACGCTCGTCCAGCACATTCCGGACATCAATCCGGAAGCCAATTGCCAGCCGGCTCCGGGCGTTTTCGGTGAAGCCAGCTTTACGACCGAGCAGGGCAGCGTGATCCACGATCTCCTGGGCGACTCCGCGACGTCTCCGTGCTACCACCACCAAGCCCTGGACTCCGTACCCAACGAACTGCGCGTAACAGCCCGTTCCGGCGATGGCATGGTCCAGGCTGTCGAATCCACGGACGGCAGCTGGGTGTTGGGCGTCCAGTTCCACCCCGAACAGAACCCGGACGATGTCCGGCTCTTCCGCGGCTTCGTGGAGGCCGCCTCCCATTACCGGGCCGACCACACCGCAACCATGAAAGCGATGTCCCCAGCATGACCTCAACTGTCTTTGACGTGATCAATCCGGCCACCGAGGAAGTCATCCAGACTGTGCCCCTGGCCGGCTTGGCCGAAACGGATGCAGCCATTGCGAAGGCTGCCGCCGCCTACGAATCCTGGCGGGCGGTAGCCCCCGCCGACCGTGCGCTGCTCCTGCGCAGGTTCGCCGCCGCCGTCGACCATGACCTGGAGAACCTCGCGCAGCTCGAGGTCCGCAACGCCGGACACACCATCGGCAACGCCCGCTGGGAGGCCGGCAACGTCCGCGATGTCCTCAATTACTACGCGGCGGCTCCCGAACGGCACTTCGGCCGTCAGATTCCGGTGGCCGGAGGCGTCAACATGACCTTCCACGAGCCCCTTGGCGTGGTGGGCGTGATCGTGCCGTGGAACTTCCCCATGCCGATCGCAGGGTGGGGTTTCGCTCCGGCCCTGGCCGCCGGCAACACGGTGGTGCTCAAACCTGCGGAAGTAACTCCGTTGACGGCGATCCGCCTGGGCGAGCTCGCCCTGGAGGCCGGCATTCCTGAGGGCGTCTTCCAGGTACTTCCGGGCAAGGGCTCGGTGGTGGGGCAGCGGTTCGTCACCCATCCCGCTGTGCGCAAGGTGGTTTTCACCGGCTCCACCGGGGTTGGCAAGCAGATCATGGCCGGCTGCGCGGACCAGGTGAAGCGGGTGACGTTGGAGCTTGGCGGCAAGAGCGCAAACATCGTGTTCGACGACGCCGACCTTGAACTTGCGGCCGCGGCGGCACCGGGCGGCGCGTTCGACAACGCAGGCCAGGACTGCTGCGCCCGCTCGCGGATCCTTGTCCAGCGCAGTGTGTACGACCGCTTCCTGGAGCTGCTGGAACCTGAGGTCCTCGGGATGCGCGTGGGCGATCCGGCGGATCCGGCCACCTCCATGGGGCCGCTCATCTCGGCACAGCAGCTGGGTACGGTTTCCGGCTTCGTGCCCGACGGCGCCCCGGTCGCCTTCCGCGGGAAGGCACCCGAAGGCCCCGGCTTCTGGTTCCCGCCCACCGTGCTGACTCCGGAGCTGGACGCACCTTCTTTCACGGACGAAATCTTTGGTCCGGTAGTCGCCGTCGTGCCTTTCGACGACGAAGCGGAGGCCATCAGGATCGCCAACAACACCGAATACGGCCTGTCCGGATCGATCTGGACGTCCAAGGTGGATCGCGCGCTTCGCGTGGCACGCGGGGTCGAGTCCGGCAACCTGTCCGTTAATTCCCACTCGTCCGTCCGTTACTCCACGCCGTTTGGCGGCTTCAAGCAATCAGGCCTTGGCCGCGAACTCGGCCCCGACGCCTTGGATGCGTTCACGGAAGTCAAGAACGTCTTCATCTCCACGCAGTCCGCTTAGTCTTTCCCACCGTTACCTAGGAGCAATCATGCAATCAGTAGTTTCCAACCGTCTCGCAGGCCGCAGCGCAGTCATCACCGGAGGTGCCAGCGGCATCGGCCTGGCTACCGCGCGCCGCATGGCCGCCGAGGGCGCCAATGTGGTGATCGCGGACATCGAACCAACCTCCGGCATTGCCGCCGCCAGCGAGGTAGGTGGCCTGTTCGTGAAGGTCGATGTCACCAGCGAGGAAGAGGTCCGCAACCTCTACGCCCAGACAAAGGAGACCTACGGCAGCGTCGACATCGCGTTCAACAACGCAGGCATCTCCCCCGCAGACGACGCCTCCATCCTGGACACCGGCATCGACGCCTGGCGCAGGGTCCAGGAAGTGAACCTGACGTCCGTCTACTACTGCTGCAAGTACGCCATCCCGTACATGCAGGAACAGGGCAAGGGTTCCATCATCAACACGGCCTCGTTCGTGGCGGTCATGGGTGCTGCGACGTCCCAGATTTCCTACAGCGCTTCCAAGGGTGGCGTGCTTTCCATGAGTCGTGAACTCGGCGTGGAATTCGCCCGCCAAGGTATCCGGATCAACGCTCTCTGCCCGGGACCGGTCAACACTCCCCTGTTGAAGGAACTCTTCGCAAAGGATCCGGAGAAGGCAGCCCGCCGCTTGGTGCATGTGCCGTTGGGGCGCTTCGCCGAGCCTGAGGAGCTTGCCGCAGCCGTGGCTTTCCTCGCCAGCGACGACGCCTCGTTCATCACGGCCTCCACCTTCCTGGTGGACGGCGGCATCTCGGGAGCCTACGTCACGCCGCTTTCCTGACGCCAAAGAAACCACGACGGCGGGTGCGGACTTAGCGATAAGTCCGCACCCGCCGTCGTTCTTTAACGCCCGCTCACATCCCCCGCGCTTCCACCAAACCCTCACTCACAAAGTCTTGACGTTCAGATATTCACCGATATATCGTTAAGTATCGCCGATACTCCTTCGGTGATATCTATCGAAAGGACGATGCTGTTATGAAAGGCATCCACAATCACGAAGAAAACACCTTCCCGGAGCATGGCGAAGGCCCCAACCCTCACGGTCGCTTCAATCGAGGCAAGGGCCGGCGCGGTCCCGGTGGACATGGCGGATTCGGGCCGGGTCGCGGCCCAGGATTCGGCCCCGGCGGCTTTGGCCCTGGCGGATTCGGTCCCCGCGGCTTCGGCCCTGGCGGTCCGCGGCGCAACCGCGGCGACGTCCGCGCCGCGATCCTCTCGCTCCTCGCCGAAGCTCCTTCGAACGGCTATGGACTCATCAAGACCATCGCCGAGAAGACCTCCGGCGCATGGCGACCCAGCCCCGGATCCGTTTACCCCACCCTGCAGCAGCTGGTTGACGAAGAGCTCATCACGGCCGTAGGAGAGGGACGGCGGACCGAATTCACCCTCACCGATGATGGCCGCGCCTATGTAGCCGAACACGAGGAAGAACTCGCCAACGCCTGGAACACCGAGGCTGATGGAAACATGCAGGAATTCCACCAAAGCATCGGCAAACTGATGGGCGTCATTCACCAGTTCCGTGGCGCGGCAACCGACGAACAACGCCGGGCCGCCATCGAGAAGCTCGACGAAACACGTCGCGCGCTCTACCTGATCCTGGCCGACTAATGGCCCCCACGCTCCCCTTGACCTTGACGTAACGTCAACCTTTACTGTCGAAGAACAAGCAAGGGGACGGAGGACAGATGGACTGGTCAATCCAGGAAATCGCAAGGATCGCGGGAACCACCAGCCGCACGCTGCGCCACTACGATGACATCGGGCTGCTCACACCGAGCCGGACCGGTCATAACGGCTATCGCTACTATGACGGTCCGGCCTTGGTCCAGCTCCAGCGCATCCTCCTGCTCCGCGAACTGGGGCTCGGCCTCCCGGCGATCGCCGAAGTGCTGCACCAGGAAACGGACACCGTCAAAGCCTTGAAAGGCCATCTGGAGTGGCTCGCCAATGAGCAGGAACGCTTGGCGCGGCAGATGGCCTCCGTTCGGCAAACAATCGACACAATGCAAGGGGATGGAAAGTACATGGCACAGGACATGTTCGATGGCTTCGACCACACGCAGTACAAGGACGAAGTTGAGGAGCGCTGGGGCAAGGATGCCTACGCCGCCGGCCACTCCTGGTGGCGCGGCATGGGCGCCGATGAAAAGCAGCAATGGAAGGAACGCGTCCAGAAGCTGGGCGCCGACTGGATCGCGGCCGCAGAATCCGGCGCGGCGCCGGACAGCGCCGAAGCACAGGAACTTGCCAAGCGTCACGTCGAGTGGCTCCGCGGCATCCCTGGAACGCCGACGGCGGCACCTGGCGGAGACGTCAAAGGTTACGTCACGGGACTCGGCGACATGTACGTGGCAGATCCGCGGTTCGCCGCCAACTACGGCGGGGAAACAGGGGCCACTTTTGTGCGGGACGCCCTGAGGATCTACGCGGAAGGAAACCTCTAAGCGGCCAAGATGCGCTGGCCTTGGATTGGCAATAGTCTGGCCAAATGGGTACAAGCACCGCTAAAACCGGCGAACAGGCTGACAGGCAGACACGCATTCTCGAAGCGGCCTTGGAACTTCTGTCGCGCCACGGCATCTCGGGCATCAACATGCGTGCGGTGGCCCGCGAAGCGGGAGTCGCCCTGGGGCTCGTGAACTACTACTACGAAGACAAACCCAGTCTGATCCGCGCGGTCCTGCACCAGATTGAGGAACATGACCTTCTGCTGGTGGAGCCGTCCCCTTCCATGGGTCCCGACGAACGACTCCGGGAATCCCTGCGGCGGGTCGCCGACCCAGACCTCCTGACCACCCCGTACCTCTCCCTCCGCCTCCATCTGTGGGCCCTGGCCCAGGCAAACGAGGAATTCGCAGAAATCAATGCCGCGGCCTTCGACCGGTACCTTCAGGGACTCGCGGCACTGATCGGGAATGCCGTTCCCGGGCTCTCCCCCGAAGAGTGCAAGGATCGGGCGGCCGACGTCGTGGTGGTGCAAAACGGCATGTGGCTCACCACCCTACTGGGCATCGACAAGGCAGCCATCGAGAGGGGCATCGCCCGCACGGAGCAGATTGCGTTTGGCTCCGCGCTTCAGGACGAGCGCCACTAACGGGAGGGCTCATGGGCACTCAGGGAGCGCCAGTTGTCGGTGGAGCCGCGGGGCCGGGGCCGACGAGTTGCGTCCTGAGTCTGACGGGGATGCCTTGGGCGGCGAACTCGGCGTCCATGGATTGCTGGGCCGTGGCGAACTTCTTGTCTGGATCGTTCTGAACCCTAAGGGATTGGAACTCCCAGTTGTAGACGCTGCTCCACAACTGAGCGAAGTCGGCTAGGTACCGGCCGTTGTCCTGCAGTCTGGCGATGTTGTAGTAGACGTTGCCGCCATCCAGGCCGATCGCTCTGATCCCTTCGTCTGAGATGGCGTATGCGAGCCAGCCTTCGGCGCAACCAAGAACGGTGTAGTACTGCTGCTCGTTGGCCGGGATGGGTTTGATGGCCTGGACGGTGTCGTTCCGCCGGATGTCGATGTTGTCCGGGGTGCAGGCGCCGGCAGCGGGGCCGGCAGGTACGGTGGCTGGTGGTGCCGTGGTCGGCACGGGCGGGGTCATGACCGTGGTCGGGGTTGGCGTAGGGCTCCACACCGGGGTTTCTGTAGGGGTGGTTGTCGGCGTGGGGCTGGTCGTGGCGGACGGCGTAACCGTGGGCGTCGGCGTGGGGGTGGCCGTGACAGTCGGGGTGTCGGTAGTGGCCGGCGCCGGCGCCGATTCCGGGACCAGGTTGTCCGCTACAACGACTGCACCGACGACGGCGGCAGCGGCAAGGACCACACCCGCCGTCGCCGCCCAACCCGTCCGGCGCGATTTGCGGCCGGCGAGGGAAACGATGTTGGGATCATCGGAGAAGACGTGCGAGCGGCCCGGAATGACACCCGGGGTGGTTCCAGGCTCCGGGACGTTGGGTTTCGCGTTTTTCATGAGTTGTTCGATGCGGTCCATGGTTAGACTTCCCGTTCTGTCATGAGGTGTTGTGGTGCGGCTTTCGCAAAGGCTTTACGGGCCCGGTGGAGCCTGACCGCGGCAGCGGAGGCTGTGCATCCAAGGCTTTCGGCCAGTTCTGCGGTGGTCAGGTCATCCCAGTAGGAGAGCATCAGGATTTCCCGGTCGCGGTCCTTGAGCTTGGAGAGAATCTCCGCAACGCTGGCCTGCTGCTCATCGTCATCGGTGGTGACGGCCTGGACCCGGGCTTCTTCAGCCAGACGCTGCATAAGTTGATCGCGACGGCTCCGCCCTTTGTATTCATTGCCGAGCACATTCCTGGCCGTAGCTATCAGCCATCCGACACCGGGCGGCTCCGGTGGTTGTTTTTCCCAGACGATCCGGAACACGTCATTGGCCAATTCCTCGGCCCGTTCGCGGTCATTGATCCGGTACGCGATGTACTGGTAGATGCGGCTGAAGTGCTCAGCGTGAAGAGCAATCAGTTCCTGCTCTCTGGTAGCCAACATCCTTGTTCTGTTCCCCCGGGGCTAGTGCGATGTGATGAGTCAACCCTTTAGTGTCCCGGGAAGCGGCGTTTCTTACACAATCGGCGAAAAAGTTTCAGCTTTCTGTTCCGGTAACCCCCTGGGAACACAGCGATACCCGGCAAACTCCCCCAATGAGTGTGCCGGGTATCGCCTCTAGAGCCGCTGCGCGGCCAGGTCGTGGCCGCTACGTCGTTGCCTGCCTGCGTGATGGGCAAACCACACGCTTCTACAGGCATGCACGGCCAGGACGACGACGAATAACGCGGCCACCAGAACAACGGCCGAAACGGCGACGACTATCACGCCGATGAGATGAACCAGCAGTACCCCGAAGATCACCACAGAGTGGGCGTCGATAAATTCCATGATCAATTTCTTGTGCCTGGAGTAGGGGCGGTCACGGAGTGCCGGTTGCGGGGCCGGAACCAACAAGCTGTTCCCGAAGGCGAACGGGAATGCCGTAGGTGGCGAATTGATCGTCCATGGCCTCCTGCACGGTCGCGTATCTCCCGTCCCGGACGTCAAAAGCGAGGAATTCCCAGTTGCGGACGGTGGACCACGACTGTGCAAAGTCGGTCAAGAAGCGGCCATCATTCTGGAGTCGGGCCAGGCTGTAGTTGACGTTGCCGCCGTCCAGCCCGGCGGCTTTGACGCCTTCGTCCGAGATGGCGTATGCAAGCCAGCCTTCGGCGCAACCGAGGACCGTGTAGTGCTGCTGCTGCTCGGCGGGGATGGGCTTGATCGCCCGAACCGTGTCGTGGCGTTGGATATCAATGTTCGCCGGGGTGCATTCGCCCGCGGCGGGGCCGGGTGCAGGGGCGGCTGGTCCTACGCCGACGAGCTGTTCCCGAAGGCGGACGGGAATGCCGTAGGTGGCGAATTGATCGTCCATGGCCTCCTGCACGGTCGCGTATCTCCCGTCCCGGACGTAAAAGGCCAGGAACTCCCAGTTGCGGACGGTGGACCACAACTGTGCAAAGTCGGTCAAGAAGCGGCCGTCATTTTGGAGTCGGGCCAGGCTGTAGTTGACGTTGCCGCCGTCCAGCCCCGCAGCTTTGACGCCTTCGTCCGAGATGGCGTATGCAAGCCAGCCTTCGGCGCAACCGAGGACCGTGTAGTACTGCTGCTGCTCGGCGGGGATGGGCTTGATCGCCCGTACCGTGTCGTGGCGTTGGATATCGATGTTCGCCGGGGTGCATTCGCCCGCAGCGGGGGCGCCGGGTGCAGGGTCGCCTGATGGGGCGACCGGCGGAGTGGTCTCCTGCTGGGCAGCGACCGGAGGCGCAACAACAGCAGGAGCGGGTACCACCTCCACCAGGACCGGGGCGCTCTCCCCCTCAGCGACAGCCGGCACCGCGGCAGCCGGCACCGCGACAGCCGGCGCCGCGGTACTGGGCTCAGGCGAAGGCAGTATCTGGTCAACAAGAGCCGCAGGCGACTCGGTGATGGCGCCCAACGCCGCCTCTGATACTGCCTCTGTGGTTGAAGTACTGGCCTGCGGTGTTGCCTGTATGCAGGCTATGAGCGTCACTACCAGCGCAAGCGATGCAAAAGTGGCGGACTTGGCATGGCGCATTCGGTGGTACTTCATTGGTCTGGGTCCTTCCCCCGTGGAGCAACTGAGCAGAATGGCCTGCTCGTACATGTTGTTTCCGGGGCCGGACGAATAATTACACCGAAAGCAAAAACTTTCTACTCCACCGTCACCATCACCGACGGCCAGCCCGAGGCACCATCCGGCACGGGATCGGCACGCTTCTCCGTCTGGACTTCGCCGGTCCCGTCGGTGGCCCGGGCCTTGACGTAGTGGATGCCGGGCGTGGCATCCCATTCAAAGGACCACTGACGCCATGTGATGGTCGATGCTTCGTCGGAGAGCGTTGCTTCCATCCATTCGCCGTCGTCAATCTGGACTTCCACCTTGGTGATGCCGCGCGTTTGCGCCCAGGCGGTGCCGCCCACGGCGACCTTCCCCGGGGGGAACTTCGCGAAGGACTTCGGCACATCCACACGCGCCATGGTCTTGATGGGGCCGCGTTCGGACCAGCCGCGTTCAGTCCAGTAGGCCTTGGCGTCCGCGAACCGGGTGACTTCCAGCTCCACCACCCACTTGGTAGCTGAGACGAACCCATAAAGCCCCGGGACCACCATCCGCACCGGGTAGCCGTGCTCCACCGGGAGCGGCTCGCCGTTCATGCCGATGGCCAGCATGGCGTCGCGGTCATCCTGCAACACTTCCAAGGGAGTGGAGGCGCTGAAGCCATCGATGGATTTGGAGAGCACCATGTCCGCACCCTCCTTCGGCTTGGCCTTGGCCAGGACTTCGCGTATAGGCAGGCCCAGCCACTTGGCGTTTCCTGCCAATTTTCCGCCCACCGGGTTGGACACGCAGGTGAGTGTGACGTGGGATTCGATCAGCTCGGCGTCGAGAAGGTCCTGGAAGTTCATGGTGACCTCCTGCTCAACCATGCCGTGCACGCGCAGTTCCCAGTCATTGAGGTTGATTTCCGGAACGCTAAGGGCAGTATCAATCCGGTAGAACTCGCTGTTCGGCGTCAGCCAGGGGAAAACTCCCGCAACCGGGGACTGAACGCCCGCGGGCACAGGCGGCGCGGCCTTCATTGGCGCCGGCAGCCGGAGCGCGTCCCGGGCCTGGGCAATGTTGCTGCGCGCTGCGCTCAGCAGTCGCCCACCGGTTGCCGCGATTCCGGCGGCCACTGCGGTGATCCCGGCGGCAGCGAAAAAACGACGGCGGCTGGTACCGATGCTTCCGGCGTCGGCCGCTTGATCGGCGGGCGCCTCAGGCCATGGCTTCAGCCCCCACAACGGCACCATCAGTCGGCGCAGGACCAGGAGACCGGCAAGGGTTCCCAGGATGGACGGGATGGCATTGAGTGGTCCGACGCCAGCGCGGGTCAGGACACAAGCCACAATCACCGCGCCCATGAACAAAACACCCAGCACGCCCAGGGCCCATTTGCGGTAGGCCACAATGCCCAGCACGCAGGCAAGCACGGCGATCGTCACGCCCATACCGACAAACAGGGCGGCTTTGTCGTTGGTGCCAAAGGTGGCAATCGCAAAGTCCTTCAGCCACGGCGGGGTGAAGTCGATGAACGTCGACCCCAGCGCAAACAAGGGGGTTGCCCTGGCAGTGAAGAACGCACCGATCAGCTCCGCGACAGCCAGTACGACGCCGGCGGACACCACACCTGCCAGCGCTGCCATGGTGCGGGTACCTCTGGTCCGGGATCCAAGCTTTTCCATGTCACTGATTCGTAGCCGCGGCGGACAGGGATGGGTCCAGCCAGCAACGCCCAACTAACCGAGACTTGAACATCTGTTCATAATTTTCCTTGAACAGATGTTCAAGATGAACTAACCTGCTTCGTATGACCCAAGCCACATTTTCCGACTCCGCCGCTACGCTTTTCATCAATGGCTCCTGGGAGCCGTCCGCGTCCGGCAAAGTCCGCCACATCCACAACCCCGCCGACGGCGAGGTGGTCGCTACCGTGTCCGAGGCCGGCCCCGACGACGCAGAACGTGCCATCGCCGCAGCCCGCGCGGCCTTCGATTCCGGCGTATGGTCCTCCGTGCCGGCACCTGAGCGCGGCGCATTCCTGCTCAAGGTTGCCGCCGGGCTGCGTGAACGCCGCGAGAAGTTCGCCCGTGCAGAATCCCTCGACACCGGCAAGCGCATCGTCGAAAGCCGGATCGACATCGACGACATCGCCGCCTGCTTCGAATACTTCGGCAGGCTCGCAGGCCAGCAACCGGGCCGCGTCGTCGACGCCGGAAACCCCGACGTCGTCAGCCGCATCGTTTACGAACCCGTAGGCGTTTGTGGGCTCATTACGCCATGGAACTACCCCTTGCTGCAGGCAGCCTGGAAGATCGCCCCAGCACTGGCCGCAGGTTGCTCCTTCGTCCTCAAGCCGGCGGAACTCACACCCTCGACTGCCATCCTCGCCATGCAGCTGCTGAAGGATCTGGGCCTCCCCGACGGCGTCGCGAACCTTCTGACCGGACCCGGCCGGAAGGTGGGCGCACCGCTCACGGAACATCCCGACGTCGACCTCGTCTCCTTCACGGGTGGCCTGGAAACCGGCAAGAGCATCGCCGCTGCGGCCGCCGCCACGGTCAAGAAGGTGGCGCTCGAACTGGGCGGCAAGAACCCCAACGTCATCTTCGCGGACGCTGACTTCGATGCCGCCGTCGACAACGCCCTCAACGGCGCCTTCCTCCACTCCGGCCAGGTCTGCTCAGCTGGCGCCCGCCTCGTGGTGGAGGAGTCCATCGCCGAGCGCTTCGTTGACGAGCTGGTCCGCCGCGCCGAAGCCATCCGCCTGGGCGGCCCCTTCGACGAGGACGCCGAGACCGGCCCGCTCATCTCCGCCGAGCACCGCGCAAAGGTCCACGAGTACGTCCAGCGCGGCATCGCCGAAGGCGCGCGGCTGCGGACCGGCGGTTCGGCACCTGAAGGCGAAAAGTACGACGCCGGCTTCTACTACCAGCCGACCATCCTGGATCGTGTCAGCCGGGGAATGTCCGTAGTCACCGACGAGGCGTTTGGCCCGGTGGTGACTGTGGAAACGTTCAGCACGGAGGACGAAGCCGTGGCCATTGCCAACGACACCATCTACGGCCTGGCCGGAGCCGTCTGGACCCAGGACGCAGGCAAAGCACAGCGCGTGGCAGGCCGGCTCCGCCACGGCACCATCTGGATCAACGACTACCACCCCTACCTCCCGCAGGCAGAGTGGGGCGGATTCGGCGCATCGGGAGTGGGCCGGGAACTCGGCCCCACCGGACTGGCTGAGTACCAGGAAGCCAAGCACATCTGCCAGAACACCAAGCCCCAGGTGACCGGCTGGTTCGCTGACCACGGCAAGGAGAACTAGATGCACTTCGACAACATTGAGGACCTCGGCGAGCGCGCCTTCGACTACGTCGTCATAGGCGGCGGGTCCGCGGGTGCAGCTGTAGCCGCACGGTTGAGCGAGGATCCGGATGTCACGGTCGCGCTTGTTGAAGCAGGCCCGGACGACCGCAACTTGCCCGAGATCCTGCAGTTGGACCGCTGGATGGAACTGCTGGAATCCGGCTACGACTGGGACTACCCGATCGAACCGCAGGAAAACGGCAACTCCTTCATGCGTCACGCCCGCGCCAAGGTCATGGGCGGCTGCTCCAGCCACAACTCCTGCATTGCTTTCTGGGCGCCCCGCGAGGACCTGGACGAGTGGGAATCGAAGTACGGCGCGGCAGGATGGAACGCCGACGCCGCCTGGCCGCTGTACAAGCGCCTTGAGACCAACGAGGACGCCGGACCGGACGCTCCGCACCACGGAGACTCAGGTCCCGTACACCTCATGAACGTGCCGCCGGCCGACCCCGCTGGCGTCGCCCTGCTGGACGCCTGCGAACAGTCGGGCATTCCCCGGGCGAAGTTCAACACCGGCACCACCGTGGTCAATGGCGCGAACTTCTTCCAGATCAACCGCCGCGCCGACGGAACCCGTTCCTCCAGCTCGGTGTCCTACATCCACCCCATCGTCGATCGCCCCAACTTCACCCTCCTGACCGGCCTGAGGGCCCGCCAACTGGTGTTCGACGCCGACAAGCGTTGCACCGGCGTCGACGTCGTCGATTCGGCCTTCGGCCGCACCCACCGCTTGTCCGTCCGCCACGAGGTCATCCTCTCCACGGGCGCCATCGATTCGCCAAAGCTGCTCATGCTTTCGGGCATCGGTCCGGCAGCGCACCTCGCGGAGCATGGCATCGAGGCACTGGTGGACTCCCCCGGCGTGGGTGAGAACCTGCAGGACCACCCCGAGGGCGTGGTCCAGTTCGAGGCCAAGCAGCCCATGGTCCAGTCCTCCACCCAGTGGTGGGAAATTGGCATCTTCACCCCTACCGAGGACGGCCTGGACCGCCCGGACCTGATGATGCACTACGGCTCGGTCCCTTTCGACATGAACACGCTCCGGCACGGCTACCCCACCACCGAGAACGGTTTCAGCCTCACCCCGAATGTCACGCACGCACGCTCCCGCGGCACCGTACGCCTGCGCAGCCGGGACTTCCGCGACAAGCCCATGGTGGACCCGCGTTACTTCACGGATCCGGAGGGCCACGACATGCGCGTCATGGTTGCCGGCATCCGCAAGGCCCGCGAGATCGCCGCCCAACCTGCACTGGCGGAGTGGACGGGCCGGGAGCTCTCCCCCGGCGTCGAGGCCCAGACGGACGAAGAACTGCGGGAGTACATTCGCAAGACCCACAACACGGTCTACCACCCGGTGGGAACAGTCCGGATGGGATCGCACGACGACGAGATGTCGCCTTTGGATCCGGAGTTGCGGGTCAAGGGAGTCACCGGCCTGAGGGTCGCCGATGCGTCCGTCATGCCGGAGCATGTCACGGTTAACCCGAACATCACCGTCATGATGATTGGTGAGCGTTGCGCTGACCTCATCCGCGCCGGCCGCTCGGCAGAAAGCACGACGGCGGATGCGGACTTCAGCTTGTCGCTTGCCTGAGCCGTAACACCGCAAACTTTTGAACATTTGTTCATGCGATCTCTTGAACGCCTGTTCAAACTGAACTAACCTGCTTTCTATGACCCACGCCACACCTACAGGGTGATGGCCTGGCGGACCTGGCCCGGGCGCCGACTACATCGAGCGCCTGGCCAGCCACGCAACATCAACGGGGAAACAGCCGGAGGCACGCAGTGGTGCCCGGCCTTTTGATTCGACTGCGTCCAATGGCGGCCGCAAGTCATCACCATTCGTGCATGTCTGAGTTAGGAGTTCGAATGTTAGAACCCAGCAAATCAGGACCCAGCAAGAGCGATACAAGCGGCATGGACGAGTTTGGGTATGCCCAGACCCTCGACCGCAGCATCGGTAAGTTTGCCAGCTTCGCGGCCGGCGTCAGCTACATCTCCATCCTCACCGGCGTCTTTCAACTGTTTTACTTCGGATTCTCCACGACCGGCGCTGCGTATGCGTGGTCCTGGCCCATCGTCTTTGTCGGCCAGCTGATGGTCGCGCTGTGCTTTGCGGAGTTGGCCGGACGCTACCCGGTGGCCGGTTCGGTCTACAACTGGGCCAAGAGGCTCTCCACCGGAACGTGGGCCTGGCTGGCGGGATGGTTGTTGCTGCTGTCCTCCATCATGGCCTTGGGCTCCGTGGCCCTGGCCCTCCAGATCACCTTGCCGCAAATTTGGAGCGGCTTCCAGATGGTGGGCGATGGAACCGGCCCGTACGACTTCGCCGTCAACGGCGTTCTCCTGGCCAGCATCATGATCGCCATTTCCACCCTCATCAACGCATTCGGCGTAAAACTCATGACCATGATCAACAGCGTGGGCGTGTTCGTGGAACTGGTTGCGGCCGTCCTGCTCATCGTGGCACTGATCTGGCACGCAGTACGCGGACCGGAGGTCCTCCTGGATACCGCTGGCTTCGGCGAAGGACACCCTCTGGGCTTCTTCGGCGTCTTCCTTATCGCCGCCATGGCGTCCGGCTACGTCATGTACGGATTCGACACCGCGAGCTCGCTGGGCGAAGAAACCAAAGACCCCAAACGGACAGCCCCCAAGGCGATCCTCCGCGCTGTGACGGCATCCTTTGTGCTGGGCGGGCTGCTCCTCCTTGGTGGAATCCTCGCAGCCCCGGACTTGTCCGATCCCAAGCTCGGAGCTGCCGACGGCGGCCTGCAGTACATTGTGCTCTCCGTGCTGGGCGGGCCCTTCGGCAAGGCCTTCCTGGCCTGCATCGTGGTGGCAGTAGTGGTCTGCACCCTGGCCGTCCACGCAGCAGCCATCCGGATGATGTTCGCCATGGCCAGGGACAACAACCTTCCTTTCAGCCGCCAGCTCAGCAAAGTGCACCCCACCCGGAAAACCCCCACGGTGGCCGCTATCGTCATCGGCGTAGTCGCTGTCATTCCGCTGATCGTCAACATCTCCCAGCCGGCCATCTTCACCATCCTCTCCAGCATCAGCATCGTGCTGATCTACCTGTCCTACCTGCTGGTGACGGTACCCATGCTGCGGCGCCGGTTCCTCAAGAAGTGGCCACTGAAGGACGACGGATCTGAACCCGGATTCAGCCTTGGCAAGTGGGGGCTGCCCATCAATATCCTGGCCGTCCTCTGGGGCGGGGCCATGACGCTGAACCTGGTGTGGCCGCGACCGGAGATCTACAACTCCGTCCCACCCTTTGAGTGGTACCTGCAGTGGGGCGGCGTGATCTTTGTTGCCGCAGTTGTGGTGGGCGGGGCGCTTCTCTACCGCCTCCGCATCAGGCACAAGACCGGAGTCCTCGCCGAACACGCCGCACCGGCGCCTGCCGCCGCCACCGCGGAACCGGCCGACCCCGCGCCGGTGGAACCGGCGGCCTCCGCTTCCACCCTGTCCGCGACCCGCATTTCCTAGCACCAAGGGCATCCCCTCGCCAATGCACTACCGGCGAGGGGATGCCCTTCCCCTTTTAAACGAACGCCGACTAAACGAACGCCGACTTTCCCGTCACCGCGCGGGCCACGATCATGGAGTTGATCTCGTAACTGCCCTCATACGTGAAGAGGATTTCGGCGTCGCCAAAGAGCTTGCCCATCTCGTAATCCGTGGTGATCCCGTTCCCGCCCAGCAGCGAGCGGCCCATCGCCACGGAGGAGCGCGCCAAGCGGGTGGTGGTGGCCTTGCACATGGCGGCTTGGACCATCTCAAGCCTGCCTGCCTGCTGGATACGCGCGAGTTCAACCATCATGGACAAAGATGCATTGGCGTTGCCCAGGATGTCGGCGAGCTGCTGCTGCACCAGCTGGAACCGCGCGAGTTCCTTACCGAACTGCTTCCGCTCCAAAGCGTAGGCCCGGGCTATATCAAAGGCAGCCAACTGGATGCCGGCAGCCTGCCACCCCACCCAGGCACGGGAATCCCGCAGAAGGTCATTGGCGCGTGAAAACTCGCTTGCGCCGGGCAGCAGGTTCGACGCCGGGATGCGGACCTCGTCCAGGACGATGTCCGCGTTCTGCATGATGCGCAGGCCGATCTTGTTGGAGATCTTCGTGGCGGAGTAGCCGGGGCGGTCGGATTCCACAATGAATCCCTTGATGTGGCCATCGGAATGATCGCGGGCCCAGACCAAGGCGAAGTCGGCAATCGTGGCGGCCCCGATCCAGCGCTTGGCACCGTTGATGACCCATTCGCCGCCGTCGCGCCGAGCCGTCGTCGAAAGTCCTCCGGCGATGTCCGAACCGTGGTCCGGTTCGGTCAACGCAAAGGCTCCCAGCTGTGTGAACGCCTGCAGGCCGGGCAGCCAGGTGCGCTTTTGTTCCGGGGAGCCGAGCTCGTGGATCATGCCGACGATGAGTTCATTGTGGATACCCACCAAGGCCGAAAGCGAGACGTCGGCGCGGGCCACCTCGGTGTACATCAGGCCCTTGAACAGCTGGGAAGAACCGTCGGTTTGCAGCCCACCCAGCCCGTACCCGGCCATTTCCGCGAGCAAGCCGAAGGGGAACTCCTCCCGGTTCCAGTATTCGATGCTGGCTCCGCGGATCCGCTCCTGCAGGAACTCCCTGGTGCGCAGATACCGCTCGCGCTCACCCTCGGGCAGCAGATCAATCACGTGCATGAGGTCCGCCTCCGGGTAAGGAGGGAGGACGCGTTCCGACGCTGGACCGCTGGTAACGGTGGCGGCAGCTTTTTGATCGAGCATTAGACCCCTTCGTCATGTGCCGGGAGGCTCTTCCAAACCCTTGGATGTCCTAGTATATTGCAAGGTGATGTGGATCACTAGGCGGGATGCCAAGGCAACGGTGCCGGGCAACCCGAAGGCGAAAGGCGGACTATGACAGTCACAGAGGACTTCCGTGCGGCCCGCGACCGGCTGCTGGAACTGCGCGAAGACTACGCAACGGCCCACAAGGAATTCCAATGGCCACGGTTCGAGGAGTTCAACTTCGCCCTCGACTGGTTCGACCAGCTGGCCGCCGATCCTGGCAGGGGCGAGCAACCCGCCCTGGTGATTGTCGAACAGGACGGCAGCTCCACGCGGCGCACGTTCAAGGAACTCTCTGAGCGGTCCTCCCAGCTCGCCAACTGGCTGCGAGGACAGGGCGTCCGACGCGGCGACCACATGATCATCATGCTCGGCAACCAGGTGGAGCTTTGGGAACTCATGCTGGCCGGCATCAAGCTGGGCATCGTCATGATCCCCACCACCACCCTCATGGGCGCCCGGGATCTGCAGGACCGGGTTGAGCGCGGCGGCGCGGCTTGGGTTGCCGTCGGCAGCGCAAACATCGGCAAGTTTGCCGCCGTCGAGGGTGACTACCAACTGATTGAGGTGGGTGCGGAACGCACCAGCCCGGAGGCCAAACACTACGCGGATTCGTACGACGCCGGCACGGACTTCACGCCGGACGCCCCCACGCGCGCGGATGAGACGCTCCTGCTCTACTTCACGTCCGGGACCACCTCCCGCGCCAAGCTGGTGGAGCACACTCACACGTCCTACCCCGTGGGCCACCTGTCCACCATGTACTGGATCGGCCTGGAACCGGGCGATGTCCACCTGAATGTGGCCTCCCCGGGTTGGGCCAAGCATGCGTGGTCCAACGTCTTCACACCTTGGATCGCTGAGGCCACGGTCTTCATCTACAACTACGACCGCTTCGATGCAGCGGCACTCATGGCTCAGATGGGCCGGGAGGGCGTGACGAGCTTCTGCGCGCCGCCCACCGTGTGGCGGATGCTGATCCAGGCTGACCTGAAGCAACTCACCAACCCGCCGCGCAAAGTTGTCTCGGCCGGCGAGCCCCTGAACGCGGAGGTCATCGGCCAGGTGGAAGAGGCGTGGGGCGTGACCATCCGGGACGGCTTCGGGCAGACCGAGTCCACGGTCCAGATCGCCAATACGCCGGCCCAGCCGGTGAAAATCGGCTCCATGGGGCGCCCGCTCCCCGGGTACGACGTCGTCCTGGTGGACCCGCTCACCGGTGAAGAAGCCGACGACGGCGAACTCTGCTTGCGCTTGGACCCCCGGCCTGTGGGGCTCATGAAGAGCTACTTCGGCGACGAGGCCAAAACCGCCGATGCCTTCCGGAATGGTTACTACCACACGGGCGACATGGCCAGCCGGGATGCCGACGGCGTCATCACCTACGTGGGTCGGGACGACGACGTCTTCAAGTCCTCGGATTACCGCTTGTCGCCTTTCGAGCTCGAAAGCGTATTGATCGAGCACCCCGCAGTGGCGGAGGCCGCCGTCGTACCGTCCCCTGACGCAGTGAAGTTGTCGGTTCCGAAAGCCTTCGTGGTGCTGGCCGCCGGCTACGAACCCGGTCCTGCGGTGGCGGAAGACATCCTGCGATACTGCCGCGAACACCTGGCACCGTTCAAGCGGATCCGGAGGCTCGAGTTCGGCGAGCTGCCCAAGACCATTTCGGGCAAGATCCGTCGCGTAGAGCTCCGTGGATCTGAAGTCCAGCGGCATGGAGACGGCCCCTTGCCTTCAGGTTTGGGCGTGGAATATACCGAAGAAGAGTTCCCGAATCTGAAAGACTAGGCACGTCGAGCAGCCGGCACCCCACCTTTAGGAGGCCCATGGGCACCCCACTCCCCCGCGATCCCATCGCCGACGCCCAGCGCAACTGGGAGCGGCACGGTTGGGGAGACGTCGCGGCGCCCATGGCCGCCATCACGGCAATCATGCGGACGCAGCAGATCCTGCTGGCCCGCATCGAAACCGTGCTCAAGCCCTTCGGCCTGACCTTCGCCCGGTACGAACTCCTGGCCTTGCTGAGTTTCGCCCGCAGCGGCGCGCTGCCCATGAACAAAGCAAGTGCGCTCCTGCAGGTGCATCCCACCTCGGTGACCAACGCCGTCGACCGCTTGGAAAAAGCCGCCCTCGTGGCCCGCTCCCCGCACCCTACCGATGGCCGCACCACCCTGATCGAGCTCACGCCTGAGGGCCGCACCGTGGCAAAGAAGGCGACGGCGGCGCTGAACACCGAGGTTTTCGGCAAGTCGGGCTTCAGGGACGACGACGTCGATCACCTCATCCGCGTGTTGGGCGCCTTCCGCAGGGATGCCGGGGACTTCGAGGACTGAGAGCTGAACGAGCGTTTTACGTTCTGGAGGGGCGGTCCCCGGGAAGGGGCGGGGCCTTTGACAGGTAGCTATGCCCGGTGGGGGTCCTGATTTCGAGGGTCTGAACGTCAGCGTGTACAGCTTGGGTGGCCCACCCCGGCTGCTCCTTGGTGTGGTTGCATGCTTCACACAGTCCTGCACCATTTGCGAAGTTGGTTTTGCCCCCGGAACGCCAGGGCACGATGTGGTCGATATGCCGGATGGGCGCGTCACAATAGGGCGTCCGGCAGGTATGGTCCCGGGTCTCGATGAAGCGACGGAGCCGCCCGGTAAAGAGCCGGGCCTTGGAATCAGTGGCCAGGAGCTCCCCCGTGGCCGGCGCGGTGTAGAGGCGGCGAAGCCAGACCTGGAACTCTTCGTCGGGGACGGCTGGTTCCCCACCAGCGACCTGTTCTCCACCGACGGCCGCTCTCGCCCATGCGGCAGGGACGATCCCGTAACCCTGAAGCCGCGCGGGTTCGCTATCGCCCTGGAACAGGGAACGATCCGTCATGACGAGGTCCAGGTTGATCCCCGTGTACCCGCCCGGCGTTCCGGTGACGCGTTCAACCAGCGTGTCAGCCATGATCTGACCGCGGGTGGGGACAACCCCGCCAGACTCCACAGGCCGGGTGGAACGGGCCGAATCTGCAGCGCGGTTCAGCGCGGCGTACACCGCCACTCCTTGGGCGACAGGTAGCAGGGCGGTCAGGTAGGTCATTGTGTCCGGCGCCGGTCGCAGGCTGACGGTCCGCTCGGAGGCAGCGCGACTGGCACGTCCAACGACCGACCGCGGATCGCGACGGTACGCGGCAGCTTTTGCCGCCGCGATGACTGCCCTATCCCCTTTGCCTTCGAAGGTCCCGGTGTCCGGCGCGAGTTCCTCATCCACCGCGACCCGATCCTCCACGCTGAGGCAGGCTGTCTCCTTGACGAGCAGCGTGGCGCGCCATTCGTTCAGCTGGCCGGAGTTCAAGGCCGCCAAGGTTCGCGGCATCTCCATGACCAGGGCTTTCGCCAAACCAAGCAGTCGTGATCCACGGTTGGGCGATTCACGACGCGCCAACGCAAGCTGTGCACCGACGCCCTTGCCACGCTCCGATGCAGGGATACCGGCTTCGGCTTGTTCGGCGCGCTGGGCAAGATCGAAAGCGACAGCAACCCGCGCCTGCAAACCGCAGATAGCCGACTTCATCTCCTCCAAGACACGCAGCTGCTCGATGAGGTCGGCGCTGACGGTGCTGGCTGAACGACCGCTGGAGTGAACGGAATCCATGGCAGCGCGAGGGCGCCCAAGCGCCACTTCTGCGCCCGCTTGCCTCTCCTCGATTAGCTCCATGACCTAACTCTGGCAGGAGGCACTGACAATATAACGTCCGTGAACCGAAGGCTGCCTCGGTGGCGGTCGGGCTACGCTGCTAGGCTCCGAATGCAGATAACTGAGGAGGAAACACGTGGGCTTTGCCGAGGAACTCAAGCACGAGTGCATCAACAACTGGGATGCCGCGGTCAACCATCCGTTCGTGAGCCAGTTATTGGACGGGTCCCTTTCCGATGACCACCGGCGCCATTACCTCGTCCAGGACTACCAGTTCTGTGATGCCTTCACAGCGCTTCTTGGACAAGCGGTCGCGTCCGCCCCGTCGCTGTCCTCGCGGTTGGTGTTCGCACGGGTCCTGGGCGCCTTCGCTTCGGATGAAAACACCTACTTCCAGGACTGCTTCGATGAACTGGACATCCCTGAGGCCGACCGGACTCAGCCCGCGCTCGGAAGTGTGACCCGCGACTTCGACGCCCTCATGCGAAGCGCCCTGACCAGCCGCTCCTACCCCGACGTCCTGGCTGTCCTCCTCGTTGCCGAGTGGCTCTACGGAGACTGGGCGGCACGGGCAGGGGATCCTGCCTCGTGGCCGGCCGCGCCGAAACACTCGGAATGGATCCGTCTCCACAACAATCCCGAATACAACGCCTGGGTGACGTGGCTGCGGGAGGAGTTCAACGCCGTCGAACCCGAATCGCCGGAGATCCGCGCGCGCGTCACAGAGACGTTCCGCGAGGCGGTCCGGCTGGAACTTACGTTTTTCGACGCCGCCCTGGACCCGTCGGCCGCCCCGGCCTGAGGCGTGAAAACTACCTGGCGTCGGGGCCTGGTGTCCTGGTTTGGCCATTGCCTCCGGAGCTGACTTCGACTCGATGCCCACGTTTATCCCGGTGGAACGACGCGGTACGTACGAGGAGGAGCCTGTCAGACGTCTTCAGCGATTCCTGGGTGGGGGCGATCAACGAAGTAGAAAGGCGCGGCCTTGCCGTCACGCTCGTTGTCGTATTGGATGATGCAATTCTTCGCTTGATACACGGAGATCGCGCGTGGAAATCCAGGTTCGGTTCGCTGTTCACGCAACCGTTCCAATGCCCCAACGCGGTCTCCAGTCTTCTTATCCGTTCGCACGCCGATATCGGCAGTTAGGATCCGAACACCTTCCGGGTCACGGGCGATGAAGCCCTCCAGACTGAAGTGCAGCTCCAGGGTCAGATACTTACTCGCCATAACCGCGCGGGCCAAGTCCTGTGTAGTGCTGGTGAAGTGTTCTAGGGCAACATTCGGAGGCTTCTGAAACATGACCCATTCATACCATCCCGCTAAGACAAGGACGCTCATAGGAAAATCGCCGCCCTATTCTTCGCTCCCGGGCGCGCGCCGATCCTGTTAACGGGACGGATGGGCCTGGCCTATGCGCAAAGCCAGAGGCCGTTGGTCTCGCAGCGTAGGTCAGGAATTTTCTTGGGGGGTCTACCGTCGATTCCAGCCGCTCTCACCTTCCTGCCTCGACCTGCTATGCCGTTTCCCTTTAGGCAATCCGCATTTCGTATCTCACACTGATCTGATGGACGAATCATGGACCCGAATACTATGGCTCGGGGAAGGCTCATGGCTTGGTCTTGTCGGCGACGTCCTTTATGTCGGGAATGAAACGAGGCCTCAAAGACAGCTGGATACGGAGACACCGACTGGGTTGGTTGCGTGTCTGGAACGTCCTTAT
This sequence comes from Paenarthrobacter sp. NPDC057355, assembly GCF_042667405.1. Taxonomy (NCBI): domain Bacteria; kingdom Bacillati; phylum Actinomycetota; class Actinomycetes; order Micrococcales; family Micrococcaceae; genus Paenarthrobacter; species Paenarthrobacter sp. NPDC057355. The sequence continues at coordinate 65,993 of NZ_JBHVAL010000010.1, forward strand.
GAAGTCGTCAGAGCAGAACTGGGGGCTCGAGAAATTGAGCTGTCCATGGCGCCTGGGACTCTGCTTGCGACAGTTCCGCTGGCAAGCATTCCATCAGCGGCGGTGTTGACCATAAGATCATCGTCGCTATCGAAGAATCCTCTTGGGCTAGCCAATCAAGCAAGCACCGTGCCGCCAGCCTTCGACGGCGCAGCAGCGAATAAGCCCTACGGCTTCCCGGTGATCATCCTTAACGCATTCCTGACTTTGCCCGTGAGCAGGGATGGCCTACCAAGTAATGAGGACCCAGTCGCCAGGAAGATCATCTTGGCTGAGGACTGATACTGCAAAGGCGCGGGCTTCTTCCACATCGGATCCTGTGTAGGACGCCCAAGGTACCTCGATGAACGTGCCGTCATTCTGGTAGTCCCGAATATCCAGTCCTAGAACCAGCCGCCCTGAGCCGGCAAGTCCCTCGATGGCGGCAGTAGCTTGGGAAATCGGCCAACTCACTTCACCGTTCGGGTCGCACCGAGCTCCACGTTGAAGGTCCTCAGTAAGGAACGAAAGGTCCGTAGCAGTCATACCCGGATCATAGGGTCCGCTCCATGCAGAAGTCCTATCTAGAGCGCCCGCAAGCATCAGTCCTCCATCGGCCGTATCCGACGTGGGCGGATCGAACGACCGAAGTTCTGAATGCGGCCTCAGAGCTACCGGTGCCTGAACTCCGGCTGGCGCTTCTCGCTGAACGCGGCCATCCCTTCCTTCTGGTCCTCGGTGGCGAAGAGTGAGTGGAAGATCCGGCGTTCAAAGAGCACGCCCTGCGCCAGGCCGGTTTCGAAGGCCGCGTTGACCGCTTCCTTGGCCATCATCGCCACGGGTTTGGACTTGGAGGCAATGACCTCTGCGGCTTTGACGGCTTCATCGATGACGTCAGCGGCCGGCACGATCCGGGACACCAGTCCGGCGCGCTCAGCCTCTTCGGCATCCATGAAGCGTCCGGTAAGCACCATGTCCATGGCCTTGGACTTACCCACAGCCCGGGTGAGGCGCTGCGAGCCGCCCATGCCCGGGATCACGCCAAGGTTGATTTCAGGCTGGCCGAATTTGGCGTTGTCCCCGGCGATGATGAAGTCGGCCATCATGGCCAGCTCGCAACCACCGCCCAGGGCAAAGCCTGAAACCGCGGCGATCACGGGGATCCGCAGGCGGGTAAGGTCCTCCCAGTGCCGGAACCAGTCCGCCGCGTACATCTCCATGTAGCTGTTGGACGACATTTCCTTGATGTCGGCGCCGGCCGCGAATGCCTTGGCGGAACCCGTGATCACTACGGCTCCAACCTCCGGATCGGTATCCATGGCCCGCACGGCGTCAACGAGTTCGTTCATCAGGGCAGTGTTCAGCGCATTCAACGCCGACGGCCGGTCCAGGGTCACCAAGCCCACCCGCCCACGCCGTTCCACCAGAATGTTGTTGTACTGCTCCGTCATGTTCTCCCTCTCAACCAAGCTCGTCATCAGTTCAGTTCCAACCTCTCACACAGACTTGTCGCGAATGTCCGTAATGATGCCGGAGAAGTCCCGTCCAGCGCCCTCGCCGGCAGCAAAGGCATCGTAGATGCGGGAAGCCAATGGCCCCATCTCCGCAGAGACGCCCGTGCTCTCCAGCGCATTCACGGCCAACCGCAGGTCCTTGGCCATCAAGGCCCCTGCAAAGCCGGGCTGGTAGTCGCGGTTCGCCGGGCTGGTGGGGACCGGCCCGGGAACAGGACAGTTGGTGGTCAGCGCCCAGCACTGGCCGGAGGCATTGGACGCGACGTCGAACAACGCCTGATGCGTCAGCCCCAACTTCTCGCCGAGCACGAACGCTTCGGCGACGGCGATCATGGAAACACCCAGGATCATGTTGTTGCAGACCTTCGCCGCCTGCCCGGCACCGTGGTCGCCGCAGTGGACAATCCGCTTGCCCATCAGTTCAAGGATCGGCTTGACGGTCTCGAAGTCCTCCGGCAGCGCACCCACCATGAACGTGAGCGTGCCCGCTTCGGCCCCCACCACGCCGCCGGAAACAGGCGCGTCCACGGATCGGTGGCCGGCTTCCAAGGCGATCTCCGCGGCTTGGCGGGCCTCGTCCACATTGATGGTGGAGCAGTCCAGGAACAAAGTGTCCGGCTTGGCGACGCTTAACAAACCGGGCCCGTCCACACCCCGGTACGCGTCCAGCACGTGCTTGCCGCTGGGCAACATGGTCAATACGACGGCGGCCTCCGCGGCAGCCTCATGCGCCGATGACGCCATGGGAATTCCATGGGCTTTGGCGGCCTCGACGGCGGCCGGAACCGGATCATAGCCAACAACGTCGTGGCCGGCCTTGATCAGGTTGGCGGCCATGGGTCCACCCATGTGGCCCAGGCCGAGGAAAGCGATGAGCCCCGTGGCCGATGCTGCATTCTCTGTCATGTCGTTTCCTTCAACTCAGCTGGGCTTGCCGAAAGACCCAGTTCGCGGTCACCAAGCGGGGCAAAATAGCCCTCGACGTCGGACTCCGTTACGTCGGCGAGGGTGGCGGGCTTCCAGTGCGGGTTCCGGTCCTTGTCCACCACCTGCGCGCGGATTCCCTCACGGAAATCGGGTCCGGACAGGCATCGGAGCCCCACGCGGTACTCCTGGTCGAGCGCTTCCTCCAGGGACAGCCCCCGGACGCGCCGCAACGATTCCAAGGTGACTTTGACCGACGTCGGCGACTTGGCCTCGATCGTCTCTGCCGCTGCAACCGCTTCAGCCCCAGCGGAACGCAAACTCCGCACAATTTCCTCGGCGTCATTGCCCGCGTAGCAGTCGTCGATCCATTCCCGCTGGGCCGCCAGAGCCGAGTACGGCGCGGCTTGGGCAAAACGCTCGACGGCGACCTCCGCCGTCGAGCTTTCCAGCGCTTCCGCCAGCGCGGGGAGGCTTTCGGACGGGACGTAGTAATCCGCGAGCCCGAGGAACAAAGCATCCGCCCCGGACAGGTGCGCACCGGTCAACGCGGCGTGGGTACCCGCCTCCCCGGGTGCGCGGGACAGCAGCAGCGTCCCGCCGACGTCTGGCACGAAACCGATGGTGGTTTCCGGCATCCCGGTACGGGTCCGTTCGGTGACCACCCGGTATGAACCGTGCGCCGAAATGCCCACGCCGCCGCCCAGCACCAAGCCATCCATGAAGGCGACGTAGGGCTTGGGATAGTTGGCGATCAGGGCGTTGAGCCGGTATTCGTCGGCCCAGAAGTCCGCCGTTTCCGAGCCACCGTGGAGCATGTCCTTGTAGATGGCCACGATGTCGCCTCCGGCGCAGAGGCCCCGGTCCCCGGCACCGCGCACCAGCACGGTCTCCACTGATTCGTCGTCCGCCCAGGCACGCAGCTGTTCCAGCATGGCCAGGACCATGCCGTGGTTCAGTGCGTTGACGGCCTTGGGCCGGTTGAGCGTCACGACGCCGAGGTGGCCACGGCGCTCAAAGAGAACCTCTTCTTCTGCGGTGTCAGGCGCTCCCATCAGCTGCCCGCCGGCATCACGAAGCTGGCGCCCTGGCGGATGCCGGAGGGCCACCGCGAGGTGACGGTCTTGGTCTTGGTGTAGAAGCGGAAGGCGTCCGCGCCGTGCTGGTTCAGGTCGCCGAAACCGGACGCCTTCCACCCGCCGAAGGTGTAGTACGCGATCGGCACGGGAATTGGCACGTTGATGCCCACCATGCCCACTTCGACGCGGCTGGCGAAGTCGCGGGCGGAGTCGCCGTCGCGGGTGAAAATTGCGACGCCGTTACCGAACTCGTGCTCGCTGCAGAGCCTCAGCGCTTCGTCGTAGTCGGCAGCGCGCAGAACGCTGAGGACCGGCCCGAAGATCTCTTCCTTGTAGATCTTCATGTCCTTGGTGACGTTGTCGAAGAGTGTGGGACCTACCCAGAAACCGCCGTCGTACCCCTCCACGGTCAGTCCGCGGCCGTCTGTAACCAGCGTTGCGCCCTCGTCCACGCCCGACTGGATGTAGCCCTCAATGCGCTCCTTAGCGGAGGCAGCCACGACGGGTCCGAAGTCCGAGTCCTTGTCCAGGCTGTGGCCGACTTTGAGTTCCTTGACGCGCTCGGTCAGCTTGGCCACCAAGGCATCGGCGGTCTCCTGGCCCACCGGCACGGCAACCGAAATGGCCATGCAGCGTTCGCCTGCGGAACCGTACCCGGCACCAATCAGGGCGTCGGCAGCCATGTCCAGGTCGGCGTCGGGCATGATCACCATATGGTTCTTGGCGCCGCCGAAGCACTGCGCGCGCTTGCCGTGCGCAGCGGCGGTGGCGTAGATGTACTGCGCGATCGGAGTCGATCCTACGAAGCCGATCGCCTTGACGCGCGGGTCTTCAAGCAGGGCATCCACGGCTTCCTTGTCACCGTTGATGACGTTGAAGACGCCGTTGGGCACCCCGGCCTCGCTGTAGAGCTCGGCCAGACGCAGCGGCACGGACGGGTCACGCTCGGACGGTTTGAGGATGAAGGCGTTGCCTGCCGCGAGCGCGGGCCCGGACTTCCACAACGGAATCATGGCCGGGAAGTTGAACGGGGTGATGCCCGCGACGACGCCCAGGGGCTGCCGCAGGGAATGGACGTCAATACCGGCACCGGCGTTGTCGGAGAACTCGCCCTTGAGCAGGTGCGGCGCCCCTGCGGAGAACTCGACCACCTCGATGCCGCGCTGGATGTCGCCCTTGGCATCGGCGAACGTCTTGCCGTGCTCGGAGGACAGGAGCCTGGCGAGCTCGTCCATGTTGTCGTTGACCAGGTCCACGAACTTGAGAAGGATCCGTCCCCGGCGCTGCGGGTTCATGGCCGCCCATTCGAGCTGCCCCTTCTCGGCATTTGCGACGGCGTTGCGGACCTCGTCCGCGCTGGCAAGCGGGAGGCGGGCCTGGACTTCGCCCGTGCAGGGATCGTAGACGTCGCTGAAGCGGCCGGATGTACCCTCAACCCTCTGGCCATCTACGTAGTGTGAAAGCTCGCGCACCATGATGGAAATGCTCCTTTGCATCGTGAATGACTGACCTTCCCGGAGTGCTGGGAATCGGCGGGAACACGTAAGGAACTGTGATCCAGGTCATTTCTAGACCCGAATATACTCGGACTTCCTACTAATTTCCAGAGGGGTATTTCCCGGGTCGTACATCCCCGGCTATGCCGTCCGTGCGAGCCGGCCAGTGCCCGGTAACCTGATGGAAGTCGATGGCGCGCAAGAGCGGCGTCATGTCGAAGGCCCTGATATTCAGGCTGAGCTTGACGCCGTTTACCCACTTGACCGTCAAATACGGCTGCCCTTTCAATGTCTGGAAGCTGTAGCGCGCAATGTCGCTGTAGCAAAGAAGGTGTTCCTTGCCGAACACGCTGCGAAAGGCCACCTCATGTTCCCGGGCAGCCACATAGAAGTTGCGGTACATGAGCACGAAAACCACGCCACCCACCACGATGGCCACGGATGCGATGCGGAAGGGCAGCGGATCCCGCGCATGGTCGGAGGTGAAGGCGACAAGTCCCATGAGCAAGCCCACGGCAATGAAAAGCCAGCCCACCCCGGGCACGACCTTGGGCATCCGAACCCGTTCCGGGTACTCCTTGGACCGGTTGGGGTGTTTCCGGGCCCACCACGCGACAGCTGCGATGAACATGGCCACCACAACCATGATGATGATCTTCAGAACAAGCTCAACCGACATTCAGCCAGCCTACTCAGTGAACCTCTTTCATCCCCTTGTAGGCTTCCAATGCCTCGGCGCGCGTCGTCTTGAGGTCTACGATCTCCTCCGGGTATGCGGGGGTGCCGAACTCCGGAATCCAGTGGGCGATGTACTTCCCCTGCGGATCGAACTTCACGCGCTGGGCTTCGGGGTTGAAGATCCTGAAGAAGGGCGAGGCATCCGCACCGGATCCCGCCACCCACTGCCAGTTCGCCGGGTTTGATGCCGGGTCCGCGTCCACCAGGGTGTCCCAGAACCATTGCTCACCAAGCTGCCAATGGATACCGAGGTTCTTCACCAGGAAACTGGCAGCAACCATGCGGACGCGGTTGTGCATCCAGCCTGAGCTCCACAATTGCCGCTGGCCCACGTCCACCATGGGGAACCCGGTGTTGCCTTTCTGCCAGGCACGCAGTTCTTCAGGAGCGGACTCGTGGCCGGGATGCCGGCCATTGCTCCCGTTGCTTCCGGGCCATGCCCAGGGAAAGCGGTCGAATTCCGGGCGAAGGTTGGCCGTGGCCAGGTTCGGGTTATGGAAGTACTGGTGCCAGCAGAACTCCCGCCAACCCAGCTCCGAGGCAAAGATGCTGGAACTTTCGGATTGCCTGGAACCCAAGGCATGCCACACCTCGAACGGGCTCAGCTCTCCCCACCGAAGATAGGGCGAAAGCCGGCTGCTGCCCTCGGTGTCCGGCCGGTTCCTGCCCTCGCTGTAATTGGACAGTCCGTCCGCCACGAACTTCGCCAGTACCCTGTGGCCTGCCGCGGAGCCCGGTGTCCAGCTCTCCGCCAATCCCCCGGACCAGTCCGGCTTGCTGGGCAGCAGTTCCCAGGAGTCCAGCTCATCGTAGGCCGGGAGCTTGCCGGTAAACCCATGCCCCTGTTCCGGCACGGCCAGAGGTTCCCGGAATTCCTGCGCCGACACTGCCCGCCAGAAGGGCGTGAAAACCTTGTACTGGCCGCCGGTCTTGGTGGTAACTTCCCAGGGCTCGTGCAGCAGGGACGCCTGGAAACTGGAAACATGCAAACCGGCCTCGCCCGCCCAGGCCTTGATCCCGGCGTCGACCGTCCGCTCAGCCGCACCGTACCGCCGGTTCCAGTACAGCGCGCCCGCACCAAGCGTCGTCGTAGTCTTCCGGACAACGGAGGCGGCATCGCCGCGGCGCAACAGCAGGGGGATGCCGAGCGCGGCGAGGTCTTCGCGGAGGGCAGCCAGCGAATGGTGCAGCCACCAGCGGGAAGCTCCGCCGTGAGGGCGAATCCCTGGCGATTCCTCGTCGAGGACGTATAAGGCGACGGCGGCGCCGTCGTCCACGGCGGCACGCAAGGCAGGATTGTCGGCGACCCTAAGATCATCCCGGAACCACACAACAGACGGCTTCACGTAACCCCTCTCAGACGACGACCCCGGAAAACAGGAACAGCCCATGCCCCTCTTGGCATCCTAGGGGCATGGGCTGAAAAGCTGTTATCGGCAGTGCCGGATCAACGGGCACGCGGGTCAAGCGATGGCAGCGACTGCTTCCTCGTCGTCGCCCAAGAGCACCGGGGCGGTGGCGTTGGCAGATCCGGTCCACATGGGGACGTTATTGACGACGTAGTCCCTGGCGGCCGGTCCCACCATGGACATGCCGGGATAGATCCGAAGGCCGTTTTCCTTGGTGGGCTTCAGACCGTGCAAGGCCAGGGCAGTTTTGAAAGCGGAATCGGGGACGGGGACTTTGCGGCCAAGAACGCACCAACTGATGTACAAGCCGTAGAGAGTGTCAAAGTCCAGGCCCTTCTCAGTGTCGTCCTCGAACACCACGGAGTCGCGCAAAAAAGTGCTGATTTGGGTGTCGGTCATTTTTGGGGCCTCTACTTAGAGAAGTTAGGGCCGCCGGGCTGCATCAGCGAATGTCCTATTTACCCACTATAGACCCCTTTGGGGTTCCCGGAAGCGAAAACAAGGTTAACTCTCAGCGCAGGCGGTTGCACGTGGCGGGGTATGGCGTCCCTATTCCTGCGGGCGTACCGTCGTATCCATCCCCACTGATGGACGGACGCCCGGCGTCCGGCACAGCTCAGGCTCACGGATAAGGAGCATCACGTGGCTGGATGGAATGCTGACACGGCAGCCGGCCCCCTCGGCTCAGGCACGGTCACTTTGGTTGAAGGCTCATCCTTCTGTATTTCCGCGGCAAACGGGGATATCCATTCGGACGTCCCGCACGGCGTCTTCCATCTGGATACCCGGATCCTGTCCACGTGGGAACTCACCGTCAATGGACAGGTGATCGAACCCTTGGCAGCAGAGACCAGGGAGCCCTACCGCGCCTTCTTTGTAGGCCGGGTGCCCCGCCCCGACGGCCATGCGGACAGCCCGTTGCTGGTTGAGAGGCTGCGTGAGGTAGGAAATGGAATCCGCGAAGAAATTACTGTCCGGAATTATTCCAACCAGGCGACTCAATGCCGCATCCTGCTCTCTGCGGACTCGGATTTTGCTGATCTTTTTGAAGTGAAGGAAGCCCGGATAACGCGCCAATGGACAGAAACGCACCTGCCCGACGGTGATTCCATTGAAATTCGGGGAAAATGGGAGGACATCCGGAAAAGTGTCGTCATTCGCGCCGACGGCGCCGGGGCCGGGTCAAAAGCCCTGGGCTTTACGGCGAAAATACCTGCCTACGGGAGTTGGAGTACCCGCGCCAGCGTAGTGCCGAAAGCGCATGGCACTGGATCGGGGGCTACCTTCACCCACCAGAATCAGGGGGGACTCTCGCCCAGCGACCAGCGCCGGCAGGACTGGGTGGACCGGATCCCCGTTGTGCAACTGAGCAACCGCTCGATCGAAGACACCCTTCGCCGCAGCTACGAGGACCTCGGCGCCTTGCGCATCCAGGACCCGGACCACCCCGAGCGGGTGGTTGTGGCCGCCGGTGCCCCGTGGTTCATGACGTTGTTTGGCCGGGACTCCCTGTGGGCTTCCGAAATGGCGCTCCCCGTGGACCCTTCCCTGGCGTTGGGCACCCTGCGCACCTTGGCCGACCGCCAAGGCACGGTAGTGGATGAGGCCACCGAGGAAGAACCCGGCAAGATCCTGCACGAAGTCCGGCTTGGCGTCTCCGGAGGCCTGGCCCTGGGCGGCAAGTCAGCGTACTACGGCAGCGTGGACGCCACGCCGCTGTTTGTCGTGGTGCTGGGTTCGGTCAGCCGCTGGGGCTTCGGCAAGGACGCCATCGCGTCCCTCCTCCCCCATGCGGACAGGGCACTGGAGTGGATCCGGACCTACGGGGACCGCGACGGCGACGGTTTCGTGGAGTACGGCCGGCCCAACGAACACGGGCTCATCAACCAAGGCTGGAAGGACTCCTGGGACGGCATCAACTTCGCGGACGGCACGCTCGCCCAACCACCGCTGGCGCTCTGCGAAGTCCAGGCCTACGTGCACGGCGCCTATGTGGCGCGCGCCTGGATGGCGTACGACGACGGCGACCTCGCCTTGGCGGAAAGCCTGCGGCAACGCGCGGAAGACTTGAAGAGAAGGTTCAACGAGCAGTTCTGGTTGCCGGACAAGGGATACTACGCCGTGGCCCTGGACCGCGACAAAAGGCCGGTGGACGCTTGCGCCTCCAACATGGGCCACTGCTTGTGGTTTGGTTTGATCGACGAGGACAAGGCGCCTGCCGTGGTGGAGCGGCTGATGTCCCCTGAAATGTTCAGTGGCTGGGGTGTCCGCACCCTCGCCAAGGACATGGGCGCCTACAACCCCGCCAGCTACCACAACGGCTCTGTATGGCCGCACGACAACGCCCTCATTGTTTCGGGCCTGCTGCGGTACGGCTTCGTGGAGGAAGCACAGCGCATCGCCACGGCGATGCTTGAAGCGGCGGAAATCTCCGGCGACCGCTTGCCCGAGCTCTTCTGTGGCTTTGACCGCTCGCAGTTCCGCGAGCCTGTCCCCTACCCAACGGCCTGTTCGCCCCAGGCATGGGCCGCCACCACACCCATCCACCTGGTCATGAGCCTGATGCGCTATGACACCCACATCTCCTTGGGCGGCATCTGGCTCGATCCCGTGCTGCCGGCGTCGTTCGGGGACCTGCACATCCGCAACGCGCCCATGGGCAATGCCCGGATCACGATTGACGCCTCCGGCACCGAAGCCTCGGTCCAAGGCATCCCCGAGGGCCTGACAGTCCACCACGGGCAACGTCCGTGGATGTCGGAGTTGGTCGAGCGGGCGCACCACAGCAAGGAGCCCGGGAAAACGCCCTCGTGAGGACGTCTTCCCGGGCCATCTGGCGGTGGGAGGCCGCAGTTGACTCTGGAACCGGCAGTTACTGGATGGCTGCCTTGAGTTCCTTTGCTGCCAATTCGGGGTCCGAGGCACCGTAGATCGCGCTGCCTGCAACGGCTACGTCGGCACCGGCCAACTGCACCGCGGAAATGGTGGATGCGTTGACGCCACCGGCAACGGAGAACGGCACTCGGGCCTCTTCCCCGGCGTTGAGGAGGCCGCGCAGGTCGTATCCCGGCTGTGCTTGCTCGTCCAGGCCGGCGTGGAATTCGATGAACTTGGCCCCCAGCGCCCTGGCTTCCTTGGCACGGGAAACCTTGTCGGCCACGCCGATCAGGTCCACCACGATGCCCTTGTTGTGGGATTGTGCAGCCTTGACCGCACCGGCAATCGTGGAGTCGTCCGCAGTTCCCAGGACAGAGACCAGATCGGCGCCGGCCTTGAAGGCGATGTCCGCTTCGAGTTCACCGGCGTCCATGGTCTTCATGTCTGCGAACACGATCTTGCCGGGGTGGGCTTCCTTGATGGCGGTGACGGCGGCCAGGCCCTCAGCCTTGATCAGGGGCGTACCCAGTTCAATGATGTCCACGTGCTCGGCTACCTTGCCGGCCAGTTCCAGGGCGTCGTCGATGGTCAGGAGATCCAGTGCAACCTGCAGTTTCATGGTGTTCTACTTTCTTTTGTGGTGTGGCTGGGGAAAAGATCAAGGGCGCTTACTCGAGGTTGGCGTGACGCAACCAAAGCTTCTCCGCCGGCTCGGCCGTGGCTTCCCAGAGGGTTTGGAAAACCGACTCGGTCACCAGGAAAAGGGACTGTTCAAAGAGACTGCCGGAGTATTGCCGGGAGACAGACGAACCGTGGTCGGTCTTTTGCGCAGCCGGAATAACCACCAGCGTGTCGGCCAGCCCTGCCAGGGCGGACGAGGGGTTGGTGGTCACCGCAGCTACCCCTGCCCCGGCCGCAAGTGCGGTCTCGGCTGCTTTGACCACACCGGAGGTGGTCCCGGAACCCGAGGCCACCAGCAGCAGGTCACCTTCTGTGATGGCAGGGGTTGTGGTGTCGCCTGCCACGTGGACCGTCAGGCCCAGGTGCATCAGCCGCATCGCGGCCATGCGAAGCACAAGCCCACTCCGACCGGCGCCTGCCAGGAAGACCCGTTCGGCCCCGCTGACTTTGTCTGCAAGGCGTGCGAGCTGTCCGAAGTCCAGGCCGGAGGCGACGCGGGCAAGCTCGTCGAGAATCAGGGACGCGTTGCCGGCGACACTGTTACTCGAGGTTGTCGTTTGTTCTGCGATGACGTGCACTGCTCACTCCTTTGCGGTAGGTGATGCGGGTATCTGCGGCAATACAGCAATTCTTCCGGCTGGGAAGGGTGGGCGTAATGCCGAAAAAGAGCAGTCTTAGCCACCCCTTTGGGTAGGCAATGATGCCACCCGCCCTCTAGGCTGGATACATGTCGCAGCCCTCAGCCCTCCCCTGGCAGCTTTTGGACGCCGTCGCGGACATCTCCCGAGCACCCCTGTCACGAATAGCCGACAGCCTGCGGACCGCCCTCTCGCCGTACGTCGCAAGCAGCGCGCTGGTGATCTTCACCGAGGACTGCACGGGGCGGCCACAGAAAAAGGCCGGCGCCGAGGAAATCGTCAGCCGCGTCTCCATCCCCGAAATGGACGACGTCCGGGCGGCCATGGACGGGAAGGGGCCGTGGCGTACACGCGCCGTGATTGCAGGACAGGAACGCGACATCCTGGCCCTCACCTACCCACCGAGCAACGCACTCCTCGTTTTGACGGACCCCGTCCCTGCGATGGACGACGAAGCGCTGCGGGTTCTCTCTTACCTCTGGGAACTCACAGCAGCCCGCATCCAGGAGAAAGTCAGCGACGCGCCGCCGTCGTATCTTTTGGAATCCCGGGCCGCGTCCGCGGAACGGATCCGCGTGACAGCGGAACTGGTGGACCAGCACTCCACAACCCTCGAAACAGTGCTGGCAGCATTGCGGTCCAACTCCATGGATGACCATGCGGCACGGGCCTTCGTGACAGACCTGACCGTCAAGGCGCTGATCAGCCTCCGGACCCTGAACGACCGCACAAGCGATCTGGTGGAAGAACCCGTCAGCTCAGCGTTCGAAAGGCTTCGTGAGGACCTCCGGCCGCTGATGCACTTCAGCAACATCGATATCCAGTTCATTGAGCCGCCAGCCAACGGACGGGCCCTCCCGGGAGAAGTGGCCCACGCAGCCAGGGCGGTGGTTCGCGGCCTGGTCCTGGCGATCGCCGAACAACCGGACGTACACCGGGTCCGGGCCCAGTGGGACTGCGACGGGGAGAGCCTGCTGATAAATGTCCGGGACGACGGGCGGGGCGATCTGTCGCCCGATGCCACAAACATGGAACGGCTCCGCCAGAAGGTGCAGGCACTCAACGGCAAAATGAGCGTGGATGTCATGCAGGGGTGGGGAGCGGACATCTCCGTTGCGTTGCCGCTGGATCCACCGTCAGCGCCTGCAGGGGACGTTGCGGCATGGGGCCTGGCCTCCAGGGAACTGGAAGTCCTCCAGTCCCTGGCTGCCGGACAACGCAACCGTGCCATCGCCGCAGAGCTGAACATCAGCGAAAACACCGTGAAATTCCATCTCCGGAACCTCTTCCGGAAGCTGGATGTCCGGTCCCGCACCGAGGCCATTGCGCTGGCCCACAGTGCGGGCCTCCGCTAAGCGTCGATCACCATGTCCGTGGTTGCCGTGGAGCAGCACGGCAGGAACTTGCCGGCGTCGATTTCCCTTTTACGGATACCGCCCTGGTGGTTCATCTCGACCTCGCCTGACAGCTTGACCACCTTGCAGGAACCGCACATCCCTTCCTTGCAGTTGGCGCCGATCCGCACGCCGGCCCGCTGGGCCACCTCCAGGATGTGCTCGCTGGGGTCGATCCGCACATTAACGCCGGTGCGCAGGAAGGACAGGGTGAGGCTTCCGGTTCCCACGGTATCGAAACTCGAAGCATCCGGGGTTTCGGGCGCCGCCTCCGGCGAGGCGACCGGACCGGCGTCGTTGGCTTCCGCAACGGACGTCGTCGCGTCGGCGTCGAGCGCTTCAAGCGGCATGCCCGAAGCCTCCAAGGTGCCGTCCGCGTCGTATCCGGGCTCGTAGAGCCCGAAAGCCGCTGGCTGGCTTTCGAAGTAGTCCTCCGCCGAGTCTGCGATTTCCTCGGCAATTTCCTCTGCGATGTCTGCGGCCAGGGCCACTTCAGCCGCGTATTCGAGGAGCGTCTGGCGGTCACCCGAGAAGAACTCCATGTAGATGGAGGTGTCGTCCACTCCCACCTTTTTCAGGAGCTCCGCGGCTGTGTTCAGGTAGCCTTCGGGACCGCAGGCGTACACCTGTCGTCCGTTGGCATCCGGCGCCACTTCATCAATCATGGCGGCGGTCAGGCGGCCGCTGAGACCTTCCCAGTCCTCGGGCTTGTTGCGGTCACCCAGTGAGTAGAAGACCCGGATGCGCGAGTCCACCGAGGCGATGTACGCCAGCTCCCGGTGGAAGGCGAAGCCGCCCGCCTCCGCACCGTGGTAGAGGACAACGACGTCGGCGTGCCCCGGCAAGGAGTGGACGGTCCGGACCATGGACATGATGGGAGTGATGCCCGCGCCCGCGGCCAGCAGGAGGTACCGGGCGCGCCGGTCGGCGTCGGGCAGGTGGAAGGCTCCCACCGGCCCAAGCATCTCCAGGACCGTACCGGGCTTCACGTTTTCATGCACCCACGGCGAAACCAGTCCGCCGGCGTCGCGTTTGACGCTGATGCTGAAGGTCCAGGGTTCAGTGGGTGAACTGGACAGCGAGTAGCTGCGGTCCACCGGGTCCTGGTCCTCGCCGTTCACGGGGAAGGCGATGTTGACGTACTGCCCTGCACGGAACGCAAGGGGGGCACCGTCGCAGCGGCGGAAGACGAACGTCATGAGGCCGCCCGCTTCAGGTACGGTCTCCACGCATTCGGCCATGAACTCCTGCGGGTGCCACGGTCCCAAGGCACGGGCAGCGCGGGCGGGCGCCTCGGTGCTGCCCATGACACGGTTCCATGGCATCTCAAGGCCGCGGATCCGCTGTGGCTCCTGGATGGCTGTTTCGGTCAGGAGTTCAATCATGCCAAGTGCTCCTGCACGCGCTGCACGTACCAGTTGATGAAGGCCTCAACCTGGTATTCGCTCTTCATGTAGGGTCCGGGCTCGTAGGCCGGGCTTCCTGCACCGGTCTGGCACAGCTCGACGAACGCCTTGTCCTGGATGTTGGTCTGCTTCCAGGTGTAGGTGAGCTTGTCGAGGTCGTAGTCCACACCTTCAACCGCGTCATCGGCAACGAGCCAGGTGGTGCGGACCAGCGACTGGTGTTCGTTGATGGGGAAGACGCCGAACGTGATGACGTGGTCGCCCAGGAAGTGGAACCAGCTGTTGGGCTGCAGGTGCATCGAGCAACGTCCGAGGCGGAAGTCCGGCAGGTCGCCCAGCAGCTTCTTGGAAAGGCGGCGGCCGTCTGGGGAGAATGATTCGCCCTCGCCGTCCAGGGATTCACGGGAGATACGGATTCCGGCGATGCGGGTGTCGAGTTCCTCGACCACTTCGTAGGGCAGGCCGTAACGGCGGCAGCGCTCTTCCAAGGAGGACTGGGCTTCCTTGTTGCGGTCCCACACCTCTTCAAGGTGGGTCGGGATCAGTCCCTCGGTCAGCCCCCAGGTTGGGAAGAGGGAACAAGCGAGCTCCGGGTGCCCATCACAGTGGTAGCACTCACGGTTGTTCTCCATGACGAGCTTCCAGTTGCCCTCTTCGATGATGTTTTGCTGGTAGGCAATCTTCGTCTTGGACAGATCGTGGGGTGCAAGGTAGGGCTCGAAGATCTTGGAGGTCTCGTCAAAATCCGTGGGCGGCTCGTTCGCGATGCACACGAAGATGAGTCCGGCCACCTCGCGGCTGTGGGCGCGCTTGAGGGCGAAGCAGTTCTTGTCGAACTTCGCCTCACCGGGAGCCGAAGCGTGGATCAGGTTGCCCTCCGGCGAGTAGGTCCAGGAGTGGTAGCCGCACACCAGGTTGCCCGTGGAACCGGCAGCTTCGGTAAGGACGCGGGCACCGCGGTGGCGGCATACGTTGTGCAGGACGTTGACTTCGCCGTCGTCGTTGCGGAGGACGATCAGCGAGTACGGGCCGTAGTCAACCGTGATGTAGTCGCCCGGCTCGGGCAGTTCGGCGACGCTTCCGGCAAAGATCCAGTGCTGGCCGAAGATGGCTTCCATGTCGATCTTGAAGATCGTGGGGTCCGTGTAGAAAGGGGCGTCGAGGGAGTAGCCGGTGCGCCGGAACTCGAACAGTGCGCTGATCTCGGCCAGCTGCTCCGCAGGCAATGTCGAGGCGAGTTTTCCGCGTGAATTCAGGGGTGCGTTCACTTGAGCAGTCATGGGTTTCCTCCCGGGAGGCTGGGTAAATGTCTGATTCGTTGGGGCCGCGGATGCATCGTCGCAAGCGGCGTTATCGAAGTCTTCGTAGTAAGAGATTAGGGACGATTGAACTGCAACAAAAGCGCAATATTTAGGAGATAACCCTGCACAATGGGTGCATGATGGTCCCATGATCGATCAGAGGCTGGTTACCCTCCGTGTGTTCGCCCGCTGCGGCACTGTCGGGGCCACAGCCGAACTCACGGGATATTCCCCCTCCGCCGTCTCCGCGCAGCTTCGTGAACTCCAGCGCGTACTGGGAATGCAGCTCCTCACCAAGGACGGCCGGGGCGTGCGGCTGACGGCCACGGGACGCTTTCTGGTCAACGGTTCAGACAGCCTGATTGCCGAATGGGAGAGCCTGCGCGCAGCGGCCATGGAAGCCGGCGACCAGGTGCAGTCACATTTCGGCCTCGGCGGATTTTCGACGGCGGCCGCCCAGTTGCTCGCGCCACTCGCCGCCACGCTGCGCTCGAGCCGCCCTCTTCTGGAGGTGCAGGTTCTGGAGGCAAATCCGTCCCGATGCTTCGACTTGCTGGTGGCAGAGCGCATCGATCTTGCCGTCATAGTTGCCATGCAGTCCGACACATACGGCGAAGACGACCCCCGGTTCGAACAAACCGTCCTCCTGGACGATCCCTTGGATGTCATCATCCCCGGCAACCACCCCTTGGCAGCCCGGCAAACCGTGACGCTCGAAGAGTTGGCATCAGAGCCCTGGATCACGGAGGCCGCGGGGTCCACTTACCACTCGCTGTTCACCGCGGCATTCACCGCCGTCGGCGTGACGCCCCGGATCGCGCACGAGGCCGTGGAGTGGGAAACCCAGATCGCCTTCGTGGGGGCAGGGCTCGGCGTCGGCCTGCTGCCGCGGCTGGCACCCCTGCACAGCGCCGAGAACGTGGTCCGGCTCCGGATTACCGGCAAAGGAAAACCGGCCCGCCGCATCGTGGCGGCCGTACGCAGGGGCAGTATCGCCTCACCCCTTATCAAGGAGTCACTGGAGATCCTGCAGAAGCGGGCGCAGAGGATCCTCACCACCAGGCCCGAGGACGAGGCCCCCTAGGCCCACACCTCGTACCCGGTGGACTGGTCGAAGAGCTTCCGCCGGTCGGCGCCATGCGCTGCGATCCACAGGACGGAGTCATCGGCGGCCGCCTGCTCCACTATCCCTGTGGTCACCCGATCCCCCTTCAGCCACACTTCCACCACGTGGCCCGTCAGCTGGGCCCAATCCTTGCGCAAGGCCCGCCCCTCCGCGGTCCTGGCCGGCTTTGCCTGTTCCGGCTTTGTCTGTCCCGGTTTTGTCTGTCCGAGCACGGCTACCACCCCCGCTCTGCGAGGCGGTGCGGTTGCGGGATTTCGTCGACGTTGATGCCGACCATCGCTTCACCCAGGCCGCGGGAGACCTTGGCAATCACATCGGGATCGTCGTAGTAGGCAGTGGCTTTGACGACGGCGGCGGCGCGCTCTGCCGGGTTGCCGGACTTGAAGATACCCGAACCGACGAACACACCATCGGCGCCGAGCTGCATCATCATCGCAGCATCAGCCGGGGTCGCGATGCCACCGGCGGTGAACAACACCACCGGAAGCTTGCCCGTGGCGGCAACTTCCTTGACCAGCTCGTACGGGGCCTGCAGCTCCTTCGCCGCGACATACAGCTCGTCCTCGGGCAGAGCCGAGAGCTTCGCGATCTCGGCGCGGATCTTGCGCATGTGACCGGTCGCGTTGGACACATCTCCCGTGCCGGCCTCGCCCTTGGAACGGATCATCGCAGCGCCCTCGTTGATGCGGCGCAACGCCTCACCCAGGTTGGTGGCACCACAGACGAACGGAACAGTGAAGTTCCACTTGTCGATGTGGTTGATGTAATCCGCCGGGGTCAGGACCTCGGACTCATCGATGTAGTCCACACCGAGGGACTGCAGGACCTGGGCCTCGACGAAGTGGCCGATACGGGCCTTGGCCATCACCGGGATGGACACCGCGGCAATGATCTGATCAATCATGTCGGGATCGGACATGCGGGACACGCCACCCTGGGCGCGGATATCAGCCGGAACACGCTCCAGCGCCATGACAGCCACGGCACCGGCATCCTCGGCGATGCGGGCCTGCTCGACGTTAACGACGTCCATAATGACGCCGCCCTTGAGCATCTCCGCCATGCCCCGCTTAACGCGGCTGCTGCCCGTGAGTGGAATGTGTTCGAAAAGAGGGTGTCGTATAGTCACGTGATATGCCCCTGATATCCGGGTGATATATTAGTGAGGTCCAGTATGCAATCGAGCCGGGCCGTCGTCAACCACCCAGTCCGCGCTGGAGGGATGCTTAGCTAGGCTGCGAACAGCGCCTGGCGAACCGCCTGCTCGAACCCATTGACGTGAATCCGCGCAAGCTCCGCGGCCTCTTCTTCGTTGCCGTCAATGACAGCCCGCAGCAGGTCCAGGTGCTCGCGCACGTGGTGTTCAAGATTCGGCAACCGGTCCAGCACCATGCACCAGATGCGGGTGGCCAGGTTGTCGTAGCGGATAAGGATGTCCTCGAGGTGAGGATTCGCAGCGGCAGCGTAGATGCCCTGGTGAACGCTGGCATCCAGGCGCAAGGTCTCCACAACTGAAGCCGCTTTGACATCAAAACCCTCCACTGCACGCATGACACCCCGCAGCTGCTCCCTGGTGGCAGCGGACGCAACCCGCGCGGCACGGGCCGCCGCAAGTGGTTCCAGCTGGGCCCGGATTTCGGAGATAAAGGCGAGGTCGGTCACTTCCACCCGTGTAGCGAACGTTCCGCGCCGCGGATAGGTGATCACCAAACGATCGAGCTCCAGGCGCTTCAGGGCCTCGCGGACAGGCGTCCGCCCGACCTCCAGTTCCTTGGCGAGCTGATCGTCATTGAGGATGTCGCCGGGCTTGATATCAAGCATCAGGAGTCGATCACGCAACCGTTCATAGGCCACGTCAGCCAGAGATTTCCTGGTGGCATCGCCGATGTTTGCAAGAGTTCCAGTAGCCACAGCGCCAACTCCTTCTTCAAAACCGGGAAATCTATTGACCTGCCCGGGACACCAGTATACGCTGATTTCCAATCCTAATATATCAGTTCATATCCCAGGAATATATCTAGGCAAACACCTAAGGAGGACACATGACCCTCGTAGCTTCAGACTCACACCTCAGCACTCTTCCAGCTGAACGCGGCCAGCTCAACGGCGAGCAGGCGCAGAAGTTCGTACTCACATTGTCGTGCGTCGAACAGCCGGGCATCATGCAGGCAGTCACCACCTTCCTCTTCGAACGCGGCTTCAACATCGAAGAACACCAGCAGTTCGACGACAGCCTGCGCCAGACCCTGCACCTGCGCACCGCATTCTCCGGTTCACAGAGCTTCTCCCCGGAGGCCCTTGAGGACGAGTTCCGTTCCATCGCCGAGCGCTTCGACATGAAGTTCAGCTTCCACGACGAGACCAAGCCGCGCGTCCTGGTGATGGTCTCCAAGTTCGGGCACTGCCTCAACGACCTCATCTTCCGCTGGCGCGGCGGAAGCCTTGGCGGCGAACTGGTGGCAGTGGTTTCCAACCACGAAACCCACCGGGCCATGGCCGAGGCTGCAGGACTGCCCTTCATCCACGTTCCGGTCACCCCGGACACCAAGGCTGAGGCAGAACAGAAGCTCCTGGACCTGGTAGACGAATACCAGGCGGACCTGGTGGTCCTGGCCCGCTACATGCAGGTACTCTCGGACGACCTCTGCCGCAAGCTCGAAGGCCGTGCCATCAACATCCACCACTCCTTCCTTCCCGGCTTCAAGGGCGCACGCCCCTACCACCAGGCCTACGACCGCGGCGTGAAGCAGGTAGGCGCTACGGCCCACTACGTCACGGCAGACCTGGACGAGGGCCCGATCATCGAGCAGGAAGTCATCCGCGTGGACCACAGCTACGGTCCCACGGCCCTTTCCACCGTCGGCCAGGACGCGGAAGCCCTCGCCCTGTCCCGAGCCGTCCGCTGGCACTGCGAACACCGCGTCCTGCTGGACCAGACCAGCACCGTCGTCTTCCGCTAAGCGCCCCGCACAAGCCCCGCCCGAATCACCGCAGGAGAAACTTTCATGGCAACCACGCCCCGCATTGTCATCATCGGAGCCGGGATTGTCGGCACCAACCTCGCCGACGAACTGGTCACCCGTGGCTGGAACAACATCACCGTCCTGGACCAGGGTCCCCTGAACATGCCTGGTGGTTCCACCTCGCACGCACCCGGACTGGTTTTCCAGACCAACCCCTCCAAGTCCATGGCCCTTTTCGCCAAGTACACGGTGGAGAAGCTCCTGTCCCTGACCGAGGACGGCCAGAGCTGCTTCAACCAGGTGGGCGGCCTTGAAGTTGCCACCACGGAAACCCGCCTGGCAGATCTCAAGCGCAAGCTCGGCTACGCCCAGGCATGGGGCATCGATGGCAAGATCCTCTCCCGTGAAGAGTGCAAGGAGCTCTACCCGCTCATCAACGAGGAAGACATCCTCGGCGGCCTTCACGTACCCACCGACGGACTGGCCCTGGCTGCCCGTGCGGTCCAGCTGCTCATCAAGCGCACCGAGGCTGCCGGCGTGAAGTACATCGGCAACACCGAGGTGACCGGTATCGAGCAGTCCAACCGCCGCGTCACCGGCGTCGAAACTGCCGACGGCGTGATCCCCGCGGACATCGTGGTGTCCTGCGCTGGCTTCTGGGGCGCAAAGGTGGGTGAGCTGATCGGCATGTCCGTACCGCTGCTCCCGCTGGCGCACCAGTACGTCAAGACCACCCCGGTTCCCGCCCAGAAGGGCAAGAACGAACTGCCCAACGGCGCCCGGCTGCCCATCCTGCGCCACCAGGACCAGGACCTTTACTACCGCGAGCACGGCGAGCGCTACGGCATCGGCTCCTACGCACACCGCCCCATGCCCGTGGACCTGGACGAGCTCGGCACGTTCAAGCCGGAGAGCATCAGCGAACACAACATGCCCTCCCGTCTCGACTTCACTCTTGAGGACTTCCTGCCGGCGTGGGAGGCCACCAAGCAGATCCTCCCGGCACTGCGCGAAAGCGAAATCGAAGACGGCTTCAACGGCATCTTCTCCTTCACCCCGGACGGTGGCTCCCTGGTGGGCGAGTCCAAGGAAGTGGATGGCTTCTTCGTTGCCGAGGCCGTATGGGTTACCCACTCCGCAGGCATCGCCCGCGCCGTGGCCGAGCTCCTGGTGGACGGCAAGTCCAAGATCGATCTCGGCGACTGCGACATCCACCGCTTCGAAGAGGTCCAGCTGACTCCCGAGTACGTCAGCGAGACGTCCCAGCAGAACTTCGTGGAAATCTATGACGTCCTGCACCCGCTCCAGCCCAAGCTTTCCCCGCGGAACCTTCGCGTCAGCCCGTTCCACGCCCGCCACAAGCAGCTGGGCGGCTACTTCCTTGAAGGTGCCGGTTGGGAGCGGCCGTACTGGTTCGAAGCCAATGCCGAACTGCTGAAGGAAATGCCGGACGAGTGGCAGCCGCCGGCCCGCGATGCCTGGTCCGGCATGTTCAGCTCCCCCATCGCGGCAGCCGAAGCCTGGAAGACCCGTACCGCCGTGGCCATGTACGACATGACCCCGCTCAAGCGCCTGGAAGTTTCGGGTCCGGGTGCCCTGAAGCTCCTGCAGGAACTGACCACCGGCGACCTCGCCAAGAAGCCCGGCGCCGTCACCTACACCCTGCTGCTGGACGAAGCCGGTGGCATCCGAAGCGACATCACGGTGGCACGCCTGGACGAGAACACCTTCCAGCTTGGCGCGAACGGCAACATCGACACCGCCTACTTTGACCGCGCAGCCCGCCACCAGACGGACAACGGCGGCGCCGAGGACTGGGTCCAGGTCCGCGACACCACTGGCGGCACCTGCTGCATCGGCCTCTGGGGCCCCTTGGCCCGCGACCTCATCAGCACCGTCAGCAGCGACGACTTCACCAATGACGGCCTGAAGTACTTCCGCGCCAAGAAGGTCACCATCGGCGGCGTCACCGTAACAGCCATGCGCCTGTCCTACGTTGGCGAACTCGGCTGGGAGCTCTACACGAGCGCCGACAACGGCCAGCGCCTGTGGGATGCACTGTGGAAGGCCGGCCAGCCGTTCGGTGTCATCGCCGCCGGCCGCGCAGCCTTCAGCTCGCTGCGCCTTGAAAAGGGCTACCGTTCCTGGGGCTCGGACATGACCACCGAGCACGACCCGTACGAATCGGGCCTCGGTTTCGCTGTGAAGATGACCAAGGAGAACTTCGTCGGCAAGGCCGCCCTGGAGGGCCGCAGCGAGGAAACCTCCAAGCGCCGCCTGCGCTGCTTGACGGTCGACGACGGCAGGAGCCTCGTGTTGGGCAAGGAACCGGTGTTCTACAAGGACCAGGCGGTTGGTTACGTGACCAGCGCGGCCTACGGTTACTCGGTCCGCAAGCCGATCGCGTACGCCTACCTGCCCGCAGCTGTCTCACTGGGAGACTCCGTGGAGATCGAGTACTTCGGCCGCCGAATCCAGGCGACCGTCACCGAGGATCCGCTGTACGACCCCACCATGAGCCGCCTCCGGGGCTAGTCGGTCCTGCTGCCGCACCCGCGGCCCCCAGACACACGGCCCGGACCCCCTTTCCCTCGCAACCGGGTCCGGGCCGTTGTCTTTCCCCTTATCTTTCTCCAGCCCAGGAAGACACATGATCAGTTCAGAAACAGTCAACGATTACCTGGCCAGGCTCGCCGCCCGCCAACCCACACCGGGCGGCGGAGCAGCGGCGGCGTTGCATGCTGCCCAAGGTGCCGCCCTTGTGGCCATGGTTGCCCGGTACACCACGGGCGAAAAGTACGCAGAGCACGAAGGACTGGTTGCCCGTATCACCAGCAGCGCCGATCACCTCCGGGCCGAAGCGCTCCGGCTGGCCGATGCCGACGAACACGCTTTCCAGGGCGTCATAGACTCCTACAAGCTTCCTTCCGACACCCCTGAGCTGAAGGCCGCGAAGAAGGCGGCCATTGACGCTGCCCTGGTCCAGGCCGCACAAACCCCGGCACAGCTCATTTCAGTTGCCGGCGGAATCGTGGACCTCGCTACGGAACTTTTTGAGGCCGCCAACCCCAATGTCATCAGCGACGTCGCTGCTGCCGCCGACGCAGCACGGGCGGCCGCCACTACCGCACGCATCAACATCGACATCAACCTGGTGGCCATCAAGGACGATGCTGTCCGGACCGGACTTGCCGGGCAGACCGACGGGCTGGAAGAGAAAGTTGTCCTGGCCGCCGACACCCTGTCCCGCCGCGTCCGCGAAAGGATCCTCGCATGAGCGCAGAAGTGCTGTCCGGAAAGCCGCTGGCGGGCCTGATCAAGCAACGCGCCCAGGAACAGGCCCTCGCTCTGGACAGCCAGGGCATCCGCCCCACGGTTGCCGTAGTGGTGGCCACGGACGACGAATCGACCCTCTGGTACGTACGGTCCATCGAACGCGCTGCCGAACGGGCCGGGATCGGCTGCCGGATCGTGGACCTTGGCCACGACGCCACCGAGCAGGTCCTGGCCTCGGTCCTCCTGGACCTCAGCGCGGAGTCTTCGGTCCACGGCATCATCCTCCAGACTCCCCTGCCTGCCGGGGTGAAGGCGGATTCCTTGGTGGGACTCATCGCCCCCGAAAAGGACATCGACGGCGCCAACCCCCTCAGCCTTGGTCGCCTGGCTGTCGGGCAACCGGCCTTTGCCCCCGCAACAGCACGGGCCGTCGTCGAGCTTTTGGATCACTTTGAGGTTCCGACGGCGGGACGCAACGTCGTCGTCGTCGGACGTTCCGCTGTGGTGGGCAAGCCGCTGTCCTTGCTGCTGCTCGCCAAGGATGCAACCGTCACCGTCTGCCACTCCCGTTCAGGTGCGCTGGAGCCGTTCACGCGGCCCGCCGACGTCGTGGTGGTGGCCGCCGGCCGGACGGGGTTGTTGACCGGCAGCCACGTTACGGAAAAGACGGTAGTGATCGACGTCGGCACCAATGTTCTGCCCGACGGCTCACTTGTGGGCGACGTGGACGAGGCGAGCGTCAGCGGCGTCGCGGCTGCCTTAACCCCCGTGCCCGGGGGCGTCGGTTCAGTCACCACCGCGCTGCTGCTCCTGCACACTGTCGAGGCTGCGAGCCGGCAGGAACCCGCCCAACTGGCCGCTGCCGCATCCGCTGCCCGGATCTGAAGGGAAACCGCATGGCTACGAAAGCCCCCGACGGAAACATCGACGAGTCAAAGCTGACCGTCACCAAACCCAAGACCAAGGCCGTGGGCATCCCGGCTGTTGCGAACGCGCTGAAGATCTCCCTGGAACAGATGGGTCCGGTGCGCAGCGTCCAGACCCTGCTGGCAGTGAACCAGCTGGACGGGTTCGACTGCATGGGCTGCGCCTGGCCCGAGCATGAAAAGCGCAACGCCGCGGAGTTCTGCGAGAACGGTGCCAAGGCAGTGGCTGAGGAGGCTACCCGACGCCGGGTCACGCCGGAGTTCTTCGCAAAGTACTCAGTGGAAGAACTGAAAACCCGCGATGACTACTGGCTGGGCCAGCAGGGCCGCCTGACCCACCCCATGGTGTTGGAAGAGGGCGCCACCCACTACAAGCCCATCAGTTGGGACGACGTCTACGAGCTGATGGCTGAGGAACTGCGCAGCCTGGACAGTCCTGACCAGGCCGTCTTCTATACCTCGGGCCGGACCTCCAACGAGGCCGCGTTTGTCTACCAACTCCTGGTCCGTGGCCTCGGCACGAACAACCTGCCGGACTGCTCCAACATGTGTCATGAGTCCTCCGGCTCCGCCTTGGTGGAGACCATCGGGATCGGAAAAGGCTCCGTCAGCCTGACCGACCTCGAGACGGCGTCGTTGATCTTTGTGGCAGGACAGAACCCCGGCACCAACCACCCCCGCATGCTCAGCGCGCTGGAAAAGGCCAAGAAAAACGGGGCGGTCATTGTCTCCGTCAACCCGCTTCCCGAGGCCGGGCTCCTTCACTTTGAGAATCCGCAACACGTGGCCGGCATGGTGGTGGGAACCCAGCTCACCGACGACTTCCTCCAGATCCGCGCCGGCGGCGACCAAGCCCTCTTCCAAGGCCTGGGCAAATACCTTCTGGAAGCTGAGGCGGAAGGCCGGGCAACTCCCGGCCTGGAGACCGTGCTGGACCACGCCTTCATCAATGACCACACAGTTGGCATCGATGAATACCTGCGCTACCTGGAGAAGGTGGAGTGGGACGACATCGTCGAAGCCACCGGACTTACACTCGAGCAGCTCCACGCGACCGGCGAGCGGCTGCTCGCCTCCAATGCCACGATCGTTTGCTGGGCCATGGGACTGACCCAGCACAAGCACTCCGTTCCCACGCTCAGGGACGTTGTGAACGTGCTGCTGCTCCAAGGAAACATCGGCAAGCCCGGCGCCGGCGTGTGCCCCGTGCGTGGGCACTCCAACGTCCAGGGCGACCGCACCATGGGCATCTTCGAGAAGATGCCGGAGACCTTCCATGACCGCCTGGACCAGGAATTCGAGTTCCGCTCACCCCGGGAGCACGGCTTTGACACCGTGGCCGCCATCCGTGCGATGCGGGACGGACAAGTCCGCTTCTTCATGGGGATGGGCGGCAACTTCGTCCGGGCTGCCCCCGATTCGGAGGTCACGGAGCAGGCCCTTGCAAACACCCGGTTGACGGTGCAGATATCCACCAAGCTCAACCACTCACACCTGTCCACGGGCCGTCGCGCGTTGATCCTGCCGACCCTCGGCCGAACCGAGAAAGACACCCAGCGCACGGGCGACCAGCGGGTCACCGTTGAGGACTCCATGAGTGCGGTGCACTCTTCCCGCGGCAGGCTCAAGCCCGCCAGTGAGCACCTCCACTCTGAAGTCGCGATCGTCTGCAACCTCGCCGACAAGTTGTTCACAGACGGCCACCGTCGCCTGCCCAACACCCCCAAAGCCTCCTGGTTGGCCATGAGGGACGACTACACGCTCATCAGGAAGCACATCGAGGCTGTGTTTGATGGATTCGAAGATTTCGAAGCCCGGATCCAGCACCCCGGTGGCTTCGTGTTGCCACACCCGCCGCGCGACGCCAGGAAGTTCCACACTGCCTCCGGGAAGGCCCACTTCACCGGCAATGAGCTTGAGTACATCAAGGTCCCGGCCGGCAGGCTGGTCCTTCAGACCCTGCGCTCCCACGACCAGTACAACACCACCATCTACGGCAAGGACGACCGCTACCGGGGCATCCACGGTGGCCGGCGCGTGGTGCTCATCAACGCCGAGGACATCAATGAACTCGGGTTTGCCGATGGAGACATGGTCCATCTGATCTCCGAATTCCAGGGGATCGATCGCCGGGCCGAGGACTTCCGCATCGTCTCGTACTCGACGCCGAAGGGCTGCGCCGCTGCGTACTACCCCGAAACCAACGTCCTGGTGCCCCTGGATTCTGTCGCTGACACCAGCGGCACGCCTACCTCGAAATCCGTGATCATCCGGCTGGAGAGGGCCTGAATGCTATAGAAAACGTCCATTTGTCCGCATGACCAATCGTTCAACGGTCCGTGAATGGTGCTTCGGTGTCCTGAAACCTGGGGAGGTATTTCTCACCGAAGCACCGCTCTCGGACCGTTGGACGGGCAGTTCAACAACAGCAAGGAACAGGGAGTAACCATGTCAGGAAACAGAGCAGTCGCCTACAAGGAACCCGGCGTCGTTGAGATCATCGACACCGACTACCCAACGTTTGAGCTCAAGGATGGGCCCGGCGTCAACCCGGCCAACGTCGGCAGGAAAGTCCCGCACGGTGTCATCCTGCGGACAGTCACCACCAACATCTGCGGTTCGGACCAGCACATGGTCCGCGGACGCACCACCGCGCCGAAGAACCTGCTCCTCGGCCACGAAATCACCGGCGAAGTAGTGGAGGTGGGACCCGACGTCGAATTCATCAAAGTAGGTGACATCGTCTCGGTGCCGTTCAACATCTCCTGTGGCCGCTGCCGGAACTGCAAGGAGCAGAAGACCGGCATCTGCCTCAACGTCAACCCCGACCGTCCCGGAAGTGCCTACGGCTACGTGGACATGGGCGGCTGGGTAGGCGGCCAGGCAGAGTACGTCCTGGTCCCCTACGCTGACTGGAACCTCCTGCGCTTCCCGGACCGCGACCAGGCCCTTGAGAAGATCATGGACCTGACCATGCTCTCGGACATCTTCCCCACCGGCTTCCACGGCGCTGTCACTGCCGGCGTCGGAGTCGGTTCCACCGTGTACGTGGCCGGAGCCGGTCCCGTTGGTATCGCCGCCGCCGTCGGGGCCCAACTGTTGGGGGCCGCCGTCGTGATTGTGGGCGACATGAACGAAGACCGCTTGGCCCAGGCCAGGTCCTTCGGTTGCGAAACCGTCAACGTGTCCAAGGGCGATCCGAAGGACCAGATCGAGCAGCTCCTCGGCGTGCCCGAAGTGGACTGCGGCGTTGACGCCGTGGGCTTCGAGGCCCGCGGACACGGCAAGGACGCCTCCCACGAAGCCCCGGCCACCGTGCTGAACTCCCTGATGGACATCACTGCAGCCGGTGGCGCCCTGGGCATCCCCGGCCTCTACGTCACCGGCGATCCGGGCGGAATCGACGAAGCCGCCAAGCACGGATCCCTCTCGCTGTCCCTGGGCACCGGCTGGGCCAAGTCCTTGTCCTTCACCACCGGACAATGCCCGGTCATGAAGTACAACCGCCAGCTCATGATGGCGATCCTCCACGACAAGGTCCAGATCGCCAAGGCAGTCAACGCCACAGCCATCCCGCTTGAGGACGCACCCCGCGGTTACGCGGAGTTCGACGCCGGCGCGGCAACAAAGTTCGTACTGAACCCCAACGGCTACGTGAAAAACTAGTTACACCGGGTTAAGTACGTACCCAACAGATGCCGGGGACGGCGCGGCAGCATTACGGGAAGGCCGTGCAGTCCCCGGCATCTGTGCCCCATCACAAAAGCACCACCCAGGAAGCGGACACCCATGCTTGCACACAAGGAGTTACCGGTCCGGCGGAGCCATGCAACCTCGTGGGAAGAAGCACGTCAGCTGGCCTACCGTTGCGCTGTTCCGCTGCCTTCCGCGACCACAAGCCTGGACCTCGCCGTCGGCTGTACCGTGGCCCACGATGTCGTTGCACGCCAGGACCTCCCCCACTACGCGTCCTCGGCCATGGACGGCTGGGCCATCAACGGCGCGGGACCGTGGGCAATCGTCGGTGCCGGGCGTCCCCTGTCTGCGGGCGAGGCCAGTGTCATCGCCACCGGCGGCCTGATTCCGGCTGGCGCCACCAGTGTTCTCCGCAAGGAAAGCGGACGGATGGACGACGACGGACTTCTCGCCCTTCTGCCCGACGCTAAACCGGGCGAGACACTTCCCGGGCGGCACATCCGTCCGGCCGGCGAAGAAGCCACGGCCGGGGACACCCTCATACCCGCCGGAACGGTACTCAACCCGGCACACCTTGCCCTGGCCGCAGTGGCGGGACACGACCACCTGCAGGTGCAGCGCAAGCCGGGGGTCGCCGTCGTACTGACTGGTTCGGAAGTCATCACTTCCGGTGAGCCGGCGCCCGGACAGGTGCGCGACGCTTTCGGGCCTCAGCTCGCTGCGGTAATCCCGCAGCTCGGAGGGGTTCCTCTGGGGCAGACGCGGATCGGCGACTCGTACGAAGAATGGCTCACCGCGCTGGCTGGCGCCGGTGCCGGCCAGCGGCCCGAGGTCACCATCACCACCGGCGGGACCGGCAAATCCGGAACGGACCACTTCCGTGCGGCCATCGAAGCCCTCGGCGGGCGGCTCCTGCTGGACGGCGTTGCCATGCGTCCGGGCCACCCTGCTGTGATGGCCGAACTTCCCGATGGCCGCTTCATCCTCGGGCTGCCGGGGAATCCGCTGGCGGCCATGTTGTCACTCATGACCCTGGGGGAGCCGCTGCTCGCGGCCCTGGGAAACCGGCCTTTCCGGGAAGCCACGCCCCTGCTCTCCGGCGCGGACGTCGAGCCCTGCCCCGGAAAGACGCGCCTCTTGCCCTGCAGCATTGTCCACGGCCTCGTGTTCCCCGCCTCCCACACGGGTCCAGGGATGATGCGCGGGCTCGCGTGGGCCGACGGGTACATGGCAGTGCCGCCGGAAGGAGCAGCAGCCGGCGAGCCCGTTCCCGTCCTGCCCCTGCCGTGGACAACCCCCGGGAAGTCCGGAGAACTCCGTCTAGGATGAGGGAGGACGAGGGCGCAGGCCGCTCAGGGCTATGAAGCCCGGGGCTGCCTGCCTGGATAACGACACACGAGGCACCATGGCCGCACGCAGCAACCCGGACTTGGACGCGGATTCCCAGGGCGGAGGCGTCCAGTCGGTGGACCGCGCCCTGCAGATCCTCGAGATCCTGGCCCGTGAAGGCGATGCCGGAGTCAGCGAAATCGCCGAGGAGATGGGCGTCCACAAATCCACCGTGTCCCGGCTGGTCGGATCCCTGGTTAGCCGGGATATGGTCCGGCAGAACAGTGAGCGCGGCAAGTACCAGCTGGGTTTCGGCATCCTCCGGCTGGCGTCCTCCATACCCGGCAGGCTCAGCGTGGTGCACGAGGCCCGGGAAGTCCTGGAAGCCCTTGCCCACGACTACAAGGAAACGGTCAACCTTGCCGTTCTGAGGTCCAATTACGCGGTCAACGTCGACCAAGCCATGGGGCCCTCAACGCTGGCCACCTACGACTGGGTGGGGAGCCTGACGCCGTTGCATGCCACCTCCAGCGGCAAGGTCCTCCTGGCTGCGCTGACGGCGGACGAAAGAACCCAGGTCTTCAAAGCGGTCGGGCTGCCGGCCCGGACGCCGCGCACCGTGACGAACCGCGGGGAATTGGAAAAGCAGCTGCTGGAGGTGGCCCGCAATGGGTATGCCATCGTCCATGAAGAGTTTGAAATAGGACTCACGGCGGTGGCCGTGCCTATCTACAACCACACAGGCAGCGTGATCGCTTCGGTGAGTATTTCCGGCCCGGCGTTCCGTTTTTCGCCGGAGGACCAGCCGGGGCTCATCGACGGGCTGCGCGAAGCCGGACTGACCATCAGTGCCCGGATGGGGTACAGGCACCGCGAGGTGTAGCCAATGCTCCACCTCAAGGCCAATTGATATATCAATTTGCCGTCAAAGAGCCGAAAAGCCTTGACTTTGACGTGTGACGCGGCGCACTCTGTTGCTTAGCGCGAATCTTGTTGATTCATGCGGAACGACCCAATCTCCCTTCGAATGCAGGCCGTTTAGGGCATTCATCAAGCAAAAACCATGACTCGCCGAGCAAAGGACCCGCTCATGGCTACAAACAGTGACACAAAATCCTTAACACCGGAGGAGTTACCAGCCGACGATCGTCCGGCAGGTAGTTCAGCAGCCCACCCCGTCCATGTGGAGGTTTCCGAGGAAAACATCAACACCTCCCCCGATGCACGCAATCAAACAGCCCTCAATGACGAGGACGGGGGCGCAGGAACCCTCCCCGATGCTGAAGAATACGAACAGATCCTGGTGGAACTGCGCCACGCCAAGACCGAGCAGGCCGTCACGGCCCGCCGGAACCGCAAACTTACGCTCGACAAAGTCACCTTCGGGATCACGGGCGCCATCGCCGTCGCCTTCGTGGTCTGGGGCTTTGTGGGACGCGACAGCCTTTCGGAAACGTCCAAAGGCGCCTTGAACTGGGTCATGGAATACACAGGCTGGCTGTTCATGGTCCTCGCCTCCTTGTTTGTCGTCTTCGTCCTGTGGCTGGCATTGGGCAAATTCGGCAACATCCCGCTGGGCAAGGACGGCGAGAAGCCTGAATTCCGCACTGTTTCCTGGGTAGCCATGATGTTCGCGGCAGGCATGGGCATCGGCCTCATGTTCTACGGAGTGGCCGAGCCGCTCTACCACTACATCTCTCCCCCACCGGGAACCGTTGACGGCCGCACACCGGCCGCCATCCAGACCGCAATGGCCACCTCGATCTTCCACTGGACCCTCCACCCCTGGGCCATGTACGCAGTGGTCGGCATCGCCATGGCGTACGGAACGTACCGGCTGGGCCGCAAGCAGTTGGTGTCCGCGGCGTTCACTTCCCTGTTCGGTATCCGGATGGTTGAAGGGCCCGTTGGCAAGTTCATCAACATCCTGGCCATCTTCGCGACGCTCTTCGGCACCGCCGCTTCCCTGGGCCTTGGCGCCCTGCAGATCGGCAGCGGCATGACGTCGAACGGATGGCTCGGTGAGGTAGGCACTCCCGTGCTGGTGGTCATCGTGGCTATCCTGACCTTCTGTTTCGTGGCATCGGCCGTCTCCGGCATCAGCCGTGGAATCCAGTGGCTCTCCAACATCAACATGGTGCTGGCCGTGGTGCTGGCGCTCATCGTGTTCGTTGCAGGTCCCACCCTGTTCATCCTCAACCTGATCCCCTCCGCGATCGGCGACTACGCCCGCGACCTCGCTGAGATGTCATCCCGGACTGAAGCCGTGGGCGACGAGGCGTTGCGCAGCTGGATGACCAGTTGGACCATCTTCTACTGGGCCTGGTGGATCTCCTGGACGCCCTTCGTAGGCCTCTTCATCGCCCGCATCAGCCGCGGCCGCACCATCCGCCAGTTCGTCACCGGCGTGCTGCTGGTGCCCAGCATCGTCAGCGTTATCTGGTTCGGAATCTTCGGCGGAGCCGCTTTCAACATCCAGCAGGAAGCTGACAAGGCAGGCACCCCCGGCCTGGTGACCACGACCAATGGCGTACCTTCCGTCAACTTCGACGGCGCGCTCTTCGATCTGGTCAAGAACCTGGGCATGCCCGGATGGGCTACTGCCGCTGTCATCGTGCTGGCCATGGTGCTTGTGGCAATCTTCTTCATCACCGGTGCCGACGCGGCATCCATCGTCATGGGATCGCTCAGCTCCAACGGGGCAGAGCACCCGCGCCGCGCCGTCGTCATCTTCTGGGGAAGCCTCACAGGTGCCGTCGCCGCCGTCATGCTTTTGGCTGGTGGTGACGAACCATCCGAAGCGCTGGCCGGGTTGCAACGAGTCACTATCGTGGCGGCGCTGCCGTTCGTGATCGTGATGCTGCTGCTCTGCTTCGCACTGACCAAGGACCTCCGGCGCGATCCGTTGTCGCTGCACAGGCGGCTGGCCACGTCCGTGGTGGACCGTGCCATCCGCACAGGTGTGGAACAACATGGCGGCGTGCAATTCGACCTCGTCACCAAGCACGAGTGCGCGGAGAAGTGCAACGAATCCGATTGTCCGGGCGGAACGGCCACGGGAACCATTCCGCTGGTTGGCAAGCCTCCGCTGAGCTCCACCGACAAATAGCCCACTCACCCCCAACACAGTCAGGTCCCCCATGTCCTACGTAACCACCGAAGGAACCGTCCGGCTCAGCAGCCAGTCAAACGATGTGACCCTCACCTTGGACGCGTCCAAACCCATGACGGTCCGGATCCAGCTTGACCACTGCCCCTGCGGTTCCGAGCACAGCCGCCCCGGCTCATACGTCGACAGCGAGCTGAATAGCTAGCACCAACTGAACAGCAAAGCAGGCGCCGGGATTCCGGCGCCTGCTTTTTTGTGCTGTTTTTCGTTGGGCCAAGGCCTACTTGGGCATCAGCACTGAGTCGATCAGGTATACCGTTGCGTTGGCCGTGTGAACGCCGCCGCAGATGACGTTGGCGCCGTCGACCGTGAGGGCATCCTTCGTGCCTGCAACGGTGACTTCGCCACCCTGGACAGTCTTGTGGGTACCCACGATCTTGTCCGGGCTGATCTGACCGGGGACTACGTGGTAGGTCAGGATCTTGCTGAGCGTAGCGTCATCGGTCTTCAGCGCCTCGATGGTGGCGGGGTCGATCTTGGCGAACGCGTCGTCAACCGGTGCGAATACTGTGAATTCGCTGCCGTTGAGGGTGGACACCAGGTCCACCTTGGGGTTGAGTTTGCCTGAAACAGCGGCGGTCAGGGTCTTGAGCAGCGGGTTGTTGGAGGCGGCCACGGCTACGGGATCCTGCGCCATGCCCGTAACGGAACCTGCGCCGTCGGGAACTTGGGCGGCGTAACCGGCGCAACCGGGGCCTACGAGGTCACGGGCGGGGTCCATGGCAGTGCTTGCCGAGGAAGTAGCGGACGGCGACGGTGCCATCGATGACGGAGCCGCGGAGGAGCTCACCGGAGCGGGTGCCGAGGAGGAAGCCGAGCTGGAGGAGCCGGATCCACCACAGGCAGTGAGCCCGAGAAGGGTAGCTGCAGTGAGGCCAACGAAGGCGAGGGCGGGGCGCTTTGTGGACAACATGTCATTCTCCTTGTTTTCGGAACCAGGGCGTTGGATCCATCGGGTGGTGGGACACGGGCCGCAAGTACCGCTCTTGCCGTACCTCCGGTTTGTGTCTCACCAGCTATTCGGAGGATGGGACGGGGTGGATGGGTGCGGATTGAAAAACTTTTTTGAACCCAAGCAACGCGGGGTCACTTATGGCCCATTGAGGGCGTATTTACGGGCCATAAGTGACCCCGCGTTGTTCTAGAAGTACGGCTTGGTCCGTATTGGTCTCACCTGGCCGGGTCATCTGCGGATCGGCCCAATGTTCGACGCCGTTATCCACCAGTTGCTGGTAGGCCCGGTCAAAGTGGGCCTCGTCCACCAGGAAGGCGTAGTGCTGCATCTGGATCTCCACCGGTGGTTCGGCAAATTGCAGCATCACTCCGCCGGCCAATGAAAGGTTGGTGAACGGACCCCAGGAGGGAGCTTCGTCGGCTTCGAGGATGGAGCGGTAGAACTCTGCTGACCCGGTGCGGTCACGCGAGGCGATGATGGTGTGGTTGAAAAGTGCGGGCATGCATGTCTCCTTTGTTGGGTGGAATTTTCGATGGGTACATCGATCCACAAGGAGGTGCGCGTGCAGCACCCGCGAAGCGCGTCAGAGGTCGGCCGGGTAGCCGATCCGTGCAGGGCCGCGGCCCGATCCGGTCATCACGCTGGACAGTCTAGCGGAGCGCCTGCGCCGATGGCACGATGGGCTGATGGCTATCGAAGTCCGGCCCGCGACAGAGTTCGACGACGTCAAAACGATGGTGGGACCAAAGCGCCCCGATTCCAACGTGTGCTGGTGCCTGAGCTACAGGATTCCGTCCAAGCTGAACCTGAGCCTCCAACGGCAGGAGCGCGGGAAGTACGTCGAGAAGTTGGTTGCCGAGGACCCGCCTCCCGGTGTTTTGGCGTACGACGGCGACGAAGTAGTTGGGTGGGCGGCCGTCCACCCGCGTGCGGACACAAGTTTCGCAACGAACCGGAAAATTCCGCATGCCGATGACTCCGATGTCTGGTCCGTGTGGTGCATCCGGGTTCGACCGGGGCATCGGGGGAAGGGGATCTCGCACGCACTCCTGCAAGGCGCCATCGAGTTCGCCAGGAGCCACGGCGCCCCGGCCATTGAGGGCTATCCCGTGGACAACAAGGGCGGGAAGGTCGACCTGACCATGGCGTACGTCGGAACGCGAAGGCTCTTTGAGAAAGCGGGCTTCACCAAGGTCGCCGAAACCACGTCCGTGCTCAACGGATTCCCTCGGGTACTGATGCGCCTGAACCTCAGCTAAAGCACCCAACTGAGTAACAGCAAACGTTCCACTGAGCCCTCATTGGGACGTTATCTGTTACCCAGTTGGGTCAGGGGGACTGCAAACGGGCCGTCATCCGGTGCGCTTCCTCGAGCAACAACTTGCCGAGGAACTCCTGGCGGTCCGGGCGGAAGCGGGGTTCGATTCCCGTGAGCGAGAGCGCCCACGCCGGCCGTCCCTGGGTGTCGAATACAGCCGCACCCATCCCCCAACTGCCCTCCAGGATCAAACCCGGGTTGACGGAGTACCCGGACAGCCGGGTCTTCTCCAGGTTGCCCCTGACGACGTCGGCGGGATGGCCCGCAGCGAAGTCGCCCGCGTGTGTGGCCCAGTCCCCCAACAGCGACTCCTGCTCCTCCTCCGGCAGGAACGCCATGATCGCAGTCCCGGCAGAGGCTACCCCCAAAGGAAACCGCACCCCTTCATGCAGCACGAAGGAGCGCACGGGAAACGAGCCTTCCTCCCGCAGCACACAAACAGTTTCGTTTCCGCGGCGGATGGAGAAGAAGGCGCTCTCCCCTGTTTCCGCGGCCAAGCGTCGAAGGGAGGGGCGGGCTATGTCTTCCATGGGAAAACGTGCCGCCGC
Organism: Paenarthrobacter sp. NPDC057355; assembly: GCF_042667405.1. Taxonomy (NCBI): domain Bacteria; kingdom Bacillati; phylum Actinomycetota; class Actinomycetes; order Micrococcales; family Micrococcaceae; genus Paenarthrobacter; species Paenarthrobacter sp. NPDC057355. Next base: position 100,774 of record NZ_JBHVAL010000010.1, read on the forward strand.
CACCGAGCCCAGCAGGAACACTTCCGGCCCCAGCACCCACTTTCCCGTGCCGGAGTCGTGTTCAAGCAGGCCTTCCGCGGCCAGGGAACTCAGGAGCCGATGAACCGTGGGCCTGGTCAACCCGGATTCCCGCACCAAGCCAGCCAACGAGGTCCCTTCCGGCTTGCGACCCACCAGGCGCAGCAGCAACGCCACGCGGCCAACCACTTGGGCTCCCTGCACTGCCACAACAACTCCTTACAAAGATTTCATCCACAATATGGACAAGTCACAGCGTAGCGTCCATACCCTGAGTAGCCAACAGCATTGGCCATTGACGCCTACACCGCTGCAAACCTAGGCTCCAAAGCAGAACAAACCTACGTCCACAAAGTGGATACCAACTCAATGAGGAGCCCAGCATGTCCAAACTCCACGCGAGCGCAGCCCAAGCGCTCCATGACCTTTTGGCAGACGGCCAGACCATCGCCGTCGGCGGTTTTGGCCTCAGCGGCATCCCCGCCGACCTGATCGACGCCGTCCGCGAGACGGGCGTCAAGGATCTCACCATCGTCTCGAACAACATGGGCATCGACGGCAAGGGCCTGGGCGTCCTCATCGAAGCGGGTCAGGTGCGCAAGGTCATTGCCTCGTACGTTGGCGAGAACAGGCTGTTCGCCGAGCAGTACCTGGCCGGTCAGTTGGAGGTCGAGTTCACGCCGCAGGGCACCCTCGCTGAACGCCTCCGCGCAGGCGGCGCCGGCATCCCCGCCTTCTACACCCGCACCGGCGTGGGCACCTTGGTGGCCGAAGGCAAGCCGCTGGAAGAGTTCGACGGCGTCAAGTACGTCCGCGAGCGCGCCATCACCGCGGATATCGCACTGGTCCACGCCCACACCGCGGACACCGACGGCAACCTGGTCTACCGCTACACGGCGCGGAACTTCAACCCGGTGGTCGCGACGGCGGGCACCGTGACCATCGCCGAGGCCGAGGTCATCGTGGAGCCCGGCCAGCTGGACCCGAACCACATCGTCACCCCCGGCGTCTACGTCCAGCGGCTGGTGCAAGCCACGGACCGCGTCAAGGACATCGAACAGCGCACGGTCCGCCAGCGCCTCGAAACCGCGGCCGTCTAACCCAGCCGCCCAAGAAAAACCAAGGAGCACAACCATGGCATGGACACGTGACCAGATGGCTGCCATCGCGGCCGAAGAACTCAACGACGGCGACTACGTCAACCTCGGCATCGGCATCCCAACGCTCGTCGCCAACAACCTGCCCGACGGCGTGCGGGTGGTCCTCCAGAGCGAGAACGGCCTGCTCGGCATGGGCCCGTTCCCCTACGAGGGCGAGGAGGACGCCGACCTCATCAACGCCGGCAAGCAGACCGTCACCATCACCCCCGGCGGCAGCATCTTCGACTCGGCCACGTCCTTCGGCATGATCCGCGGCGGCCACGTGAAGGTTGCCATCCTCGGCGCCATGCAGGTCTCCGGCAGCGGGGACCTGGCCAACTGGACCATCCCCGGGAAGATGGTCAAGGGCATGGGCGGGGCCATGGACCTCGTCGCCGGCACACCCCGGGTGGTGGTCCTGACCGAGCACAACGCCAAGGATGGCTCCGCGAAGATCGTCACCGAATGCACGCTGCCGCTCACGGGCCTGAAGTGCGTGGACCGGATCATCACGGATCTCGCCGTTTTCGACATCGAGGCAGATGAAACGCACGACGGCGGCACGCGCCTGCTGCTGACCCGGCTCGCCCCGGGCGTCACTGTGGAGGAGATCAGGGAGAAGACAGAAGCGGCCTTCGAGGTCGCGCTCGAGGACAGCGCGGCTGCAGAAGCAGCAGCACTGGAAGGAGCCACGGCATGAGCCTCAAAGACCAATTCGGTAAGGACATCCTGCTCACGGGCTGGGGCCACAGCAAGTTCGGCAAGCTCACGGACGACACCCTGGAGACGCTGATCGTCCAGGTTGCCGGGGAGGCCATCAAAAACTCAGGTCTTGAACCCAAGGACATCGACGAGATCTACCTTGGCCAGTTCAACTCCGGCATGCAGCCCCTGGGTTTCACGTCTTCGCTGGCGCTGCAGCTCTCGGCGGATCTGGCCAACGTTCCGGCCACCCGCACCGAGAATGCCTGCGCTTCAGGTTCTGCGGCATTCCAGCAGGGAGTGAAAGCACTCCTCGCAGGCACGGCACGGAATGTCCTGGTCATCGGGGCAGAAAAGATGACCGACGCCGGTGCCGACGTCGTGGGGGCGGCCCTCCTTGGCGCGTCCTATGAGATGGCGGGCAAGCCCTCGACCACCGGCTTCACGGGCTTGTTCGCGGAGGTAGCCCAGCACTACGACAAGCGCTACGGCTCGTCGATCAGCGGCCCGGGATTCGAAGCGGGCCTCGGCGATGTCCTTGGCTCCATTTCGGCCAAGAACCACCGCAACGGCATGGATAACCCCTATGCCCAGATGCACCGCGACTTCGGTATTGAGTTCTGCCGCACCATTTCGGACAAGAACCCCATGGTGGCCGAACCCTTGCGCCGCACTGACTGTTCGCCGGTCTCGGACGGGGCTGCCGCCGTCGTGCTCTCCACCCAGGCGAGCAACGGCGCAACCGACGCCGTGCGCCTCGCCGGTTTCGGCCACGCGAACGACTTCTTCCCGGCCGAAAAGCGCGATCCCACCGAATTCGCAGCAACCCGGGCTTCGTGGGAGCGGGCGTTCGGCATGGCGGGCGTGGGGGTAAGCGGGCTGGACTTCGCGGAGGTGCACGACTGCTTCACCATCGCCGAACTCATCATGTACGAGGCCATGGGCCTGGTCCCCCGCGGCGAAGGCGCACAGGCCATCAAGGAGGGCTGGGTGTATAAGGACGGGAAGCTGCCGGTCAACGTGTCCGGCGGCCTGAAGGCGAAGGGCCACCCGGTCGGCGCCACGGGAGTTTCGCAGCACGTGATCGCGGCAATGCAACTCAGTGGCACCGCCGGGGACATGCAGCTCCCGAATGCCCGGCGCGGAGCCGTCCAAAACATGGGCGGCGTGGGCATCGCGAATTACGTGAGCATCCTCGAAGCCCTCTAGGAACCCAACTAGGTAACAGCAAACGTTCTACTGGGCGTCCAATGGAACAAGTGCTGTCACCTGGTTGGGCGGGCTGGGCTTAGCGGTTCCGGATCAACGCCACGATCTCCGTGAATCCGAGCCGCTCCGCGTTCTGCAGCGCGGTCCTGCCTTCGGGGTCACGGATGTCCGGATCAGCCCCGGCCGCGAGCAATTGCCGCACCACGTCCTGTTGGTTCGGGCCGCCGTTGTTGAGGAGGATCGCTTCCTGCATCGCGGTCCAGCCCAGATTGTTCACGTGGTCCACGGGCACACCGGCGGCAATCAGGATCCGCACCGTGTCCGTGTGCCCGTGCTCGCTGGCCGGGATCAGGGCTGTGCCGCCGTACCTGTTGATGCTGCGGACATCTGCCCCGGCGTCCAACGTCAGCTGCAGGACCTCGTTGAATCCTTCGGCCCCTGCATAGAGGAACGCGGAATCCTGGATGGCGTCTTTCGCGTTCACGTTCCCGCCCGCCGCGATCAGCTCGCGGACCCGGGCGGGATCGTTGGCTTTCGCGGCGAGGATCAGGAGCCGGTCGGTTTCCATTTGCGCCTCCGGTGACAGTGGGGTTGGGGCCACCACGGCAGGGGACGACGACGCCGGGCCGGGTGTTGCGTCCGAGGCTGCGGTTGAGCTGGGGGCTTCGGGAGTCGTGGCCGCGCTGGTAGGCGACGTGGCCGCCGTCGAACATCCCGCCAGCAACCCCAGCAACACCACCAAAGCCGCAGTTTTTGTACACATAACGCTCCTAAAACGCCTTCTAAAGGGCATTATCTGTACAAAAACTCCAAGAGGGGGCATGGTTACTTCGCCGCTGCCAGGGCGTCGGCTCCGGCGGTCGCGCAGGCTTCGTCGAGGGCACCGTCAGGAGCGCCGCCGACGCCGATACCCGCTACCGATACTCCGTTCACCTTCAGCGGCACGCCACCGGAGAGGAAGAGGGTACCGGGGAGGTCGGCAATGGAGGGGCCGTTGCCGTTGATGCGCTTGGCCAGCTCGCTGGTGGGTGCACCGAAGGCCGCTGCGGTGTAGGCCTTCTGCTTGGCGGCTTCGATGGTGTGCTCGGCAGCGTTGTCGCCGCGGAGGATCGCTTGGACAGTGCCGAAACGGTCAACCAGGGCAACCGTCACGAACGGCAGCTTGTCAGCCTGGCACTTGGCGAGCGCGGCGTTGACGGCCTTGCTGGACGCGCCAACGGTGATGCGGTTCTGGGCTACGACGTTCTCCGGTGCCGGCTGGACGTCGGCGGCAACCTTAACGGGAGCAGCAGCCTCGGGGGCAGCCGAGGGGGCAACGGCATTGGCGACGGCCGTGACCCCGCCGGTGAGCAACAGTGCTCCGGCAGCAGCGGCGGCAAGCATCTTGTTGGGCTTCTTCATGGGTTCTCCTAGGAAGGCTATTGGGTACAACTCCATGCTTCCGCGGGCCCCAACAATCCACATCGGCCCAACGCAGTCCCCTGCCTCAGCCTTTCCGCCGTCGGTATCAGCCAAAAGGTGGAGAGACCTGCAGCAGCCCGGGACCTAGCATGGAAAGAGCGCCATCAACCGAACGGGACATCCATGACACCAGGCACCAGGCCGCCGGCCAACGGCCAGCAGGACGGCCGCATCGATGTGGTGGTGCACCTCGGTTTCGCGGTGCTCATGGTCGCTTCGGGCGTGCGGTACATCATGCGCCACTCCCCCGCCGACAACCTGTGGACCGTGGCCCTGGCCGCAGCAGTCTGCGCACTCTACGCCGTGACGGCCGCTCTTGCACACCCCCGGCACAGGCCCCGGAGGCAACGCCGGAACCAGTGGATTCCATGGATGATCGCCTTGGTGGCGGCATGGTCTACCCTGGTCATCGTTGCCCCGAGCTTCGCTTGGTGCTCCTTCGCCATCTTCTTCCTGGCGCGCAGGGCTTTCCGCGGCTGGGCGGGCTACGCGGCCAGCGGCGTGACCGCAGCGGCCACCGCCGTCGGGCTGTTCCGGATGAGCGGCTGGACGGACGTGGCCATGCTGCTCGGCCCCCTGGCCGCCGGTGCCCTCCTCACCCTGATCTACGACAAGATCGAGCGCGACCAGGAGCAGCTGGCCGCCACCGAACGGGAAGCGGGCATCGCCACCGAACGCGAGCGCGTCTCCCGGGAAATCCACGACACCGTCACCCAGGGCCTCGCCAGCAGCCTGCTCCTCCTGGAGGCCGCGCAGCGTTCGTGGCCCGACGGTTCAGCCCAACGGGACGTAGCCAAGGCGTCCGAACTGCTGAGACGGAACCTCGCCGACACCCGTAGCCTGGTGCACGAACTTTCCGCGCCCGGCTTGGAATCGGGGCCCCTTCCGGAGGCTTTACAGCACGCCGCGCGGCAGTATGTGGACACCATCGACGTCCACGTCACCGGCCAAGCCCGCCCCATCCCCGTCGAGGTCCGCCATGCCTTGCTGCGCGTGACCCAGAGCGCAGCCGCCAACATCAAGCTCCACGCGCACGCGGCCCACGCCAGCGTGACACTGGGGTACCTCCCGGAGGCGGTCACCCTGGACGTGTACGACGACGGCCGCGGCTTCGATCCCGGAGCGGTACCTTTACCATCGGCAACCGGAGGGTACGGCCTGCGGGCAATGCGGCAGCGGGTGGAACAGCTGGGTGGAGAATTGTCAGTGGAGAGCTCACCGGGTGAAGGGACGATTATCGCGGCGCAGCTTCCGCTCGGCCCTCGGACCGGGCCGTCAAGGGAGGGCATGTGACCACCATTTCGGTGCTGCTTGTGGACGACCACACCGTAGTCCGCAGCGGGCTCAAGGCGCTCCTGGGCACCCAGGCCGACATCGCCGTCGTCGGGGACGTTTCCTCGGGTGAGGAAGCGCTGGAAGCTGTCCAGGAACATTCGCCCGCCGTGGTGCTGATGGATCTGTCAATGGGCGCCGGGATGGACGGCATCGAGGCCATCAAAGAGCTGCGGCAACGCAACCCCAAGCAGGCGGTGATCGTCTTCACCACCTACGACTCCGACGCCGACATCGTCCGGGCCGTGGATGCCGGCGCCATGGGCTACCTGCTCAAGGACGCCGCGCCGGAGGAAATCTTCGCGGCCGTCCGTGGTGCCGTGCAGGGCAAGAGCGTCATGAGCGCCCCGGTGGCCTCGAGGCTGTTCCAGCACATGCGGAACCCCGACGAAGTGCTCACTCCCCGGGAGGCGGAACTGCTCAGCCTCCTGACCCAGGGACTCAGCAATCGGGACCTCGGCAAACGGCTATTCATCTCCGAAGCCACCGTCAAGACACACCTGGCCCACATCTACGCCAAGCTCGGGGTGGAGACCCGGGCGGCAGCCATCGCCACAGCCATCCGCCGGGAGGGGATGCGGTAACGTCACCCGTTGGTTACGCTGACCGTATGTCGGACACAACGGGTCGCAGAATGTTCACTACTCCAGGGACGGCTTTGTTGGTCCGCGGGGTCCTCGCCATACTTTTTGGGCTCTTGGTGCTGGTGTTGCCAAATGCCGCGGTCTTCGCCGTGGTGGTGGTGTTCGGATTCTTCGCGATCATCGACGGCGTCACCAGCGTGGCCCACTATTTTTACGATCCAGCCGGCCGCTCCGTTTGGAGCCTGGTGGGCGGATTTGTCTCCATCGCGGCAGGCATCCTGGCCATCGCTTGGCCCGGTATTACCGCCGCCGCGATCGGCATCCTCATCGGCTTGTGGGCCCTGATGCTGGGAATCTCCCAGATCATCCTCGCGCTGGCCGCACGCAGCTTCATCCGCAGCTGGGGCCTGTGGCTGCTCACCGGCCTGATCACCACGGTTTTCGGGATCGTCGTCCTGGTCAACCCCGGTATTGGGCTGCTGGGCCTCACCGGAATGCTGGCGGTCTTTGCCATCGTGACAGGGCTGCTGCTCATCGCCTCCGGCATCGGGCTGCGCAAGCTGGCCTCCACCCGGACGTTGTACGGACACTAGGTCCGGGCGCTGGCTGCCCGGCGCGGGCACGCTGCCCGCCCGGTGCCGGCCCTCTGCCGGCCCGGTAAAAAGCCGTAGGGGGATGCGCTCAGCGCCAAGTTCGGTAAGTTAGTGGCTGTGAAGATAGCTACCTGGAATGTGAACTCCCTCCGTGCCCGAGCCGACCGTGTGGAAGCTTGGCTTGAGCGCAGCGACTGCGACGTCCTGGCCATCCAGGAGACCAAGTGCAAGGACGAGAACTTCCCGTGGGAACTGTTTGAGCGCATGGGGTACGAGGTAGCGCACTTTGGCGTGAACCAGTGGAACGGCGTGGCCATCGCCTCCCGCGTGGGACTGGAAGACGTTGAACGCACCTTCGTTGACCAGCCTGCTTTCGGCAAGGCCGGCAAGGATCCGGCCCAGGAAGCCCGTGCCATCGCTGCAACCTGCGGCGGAATCCGTGTGTGGAGCCTCTACGTTCCCAACGGCCGCTCCCTGGACGACGAACACATGCCGTACAAGATCAAGTGGCTCGAAGTCCTCCGCGGACAAGCGGCCGAATGGGTCCAGGCCGACCCCAACGCCCAGATCGCGCTCATGGGTGACTGGAACATCGCCCCCTTCGACGACGACGTCTGGGACATCGAACTCTTCCGTAACAACAACTACACCCACGTCAGCGAACCCGAGCGGGCAGCGTTCCATGCGTTCGAGACCGCCGGATTCACCGACGTCGTGCGTCCTTACACGCCGGGTCCCGGCGTTTACACGTACTGGGACTACACGCAGCTGCGCTTCCCCAAGAAGGAAGGCATGCGAATCGACTTCTGCCTCGCATCGGCCCCGCTCGCTGCAAGGGTCACGGGCGCGTCGATTGACCGTGAGGAGCGTAAAGGCAAGGGCGCATCCGATCACGCTCCAGTGATTGTGGAGCTCGCAGACTAAGCACCACTGACTCGTAATGAAAGGGGCTGGCCGGACATGAGTGGAAAGCTGTACAGGGGTCAGGCCGGCCTGCCTTTTTCTTCGTCGCTTCGCGTGTACGAACCCCTCGAGGCGTTCCCTCCCGAGCAGCAGCGCCAGCTCGTGGCGGAGGGCAGCAAGGCAGGTTCCCGGGCCGCCGTCGAAAATGCGGAGCTACAGGCCTCGCTGGGACGCATCACGCGCTCCGGAGGCGATCCCTTCCCCACCGGCCGCACGGACCTGGTCAGGATGACGCGCGTCCCGATTGGGCGGCACGCCGCGCCGGCCACTGAAGAGGACGACGCCGGGCGGGTACTTTACTGCCCCAGCCAACTGGTGATTCGGGCCGGCTTGGCAGCCAACGCACTCATGGACGGGGTCCACAGCCCGCTGGCTGATCTGCTCATCCCCGTCTCGCAGCGGGACAAGCACCAGATGCGGATCGACCGGATCAATGCCCGGGAAGATGCCAAACGCGTCCACACGCGGGCCTCCACCTGGGGAATCCCGTTCAGCTGGTTCTCGCTTTTTGCCGAGTCGGACCGCAAGGACGTAGTGGAATCCGAGGGGCGGATCCTGACCGTGCGGGTGTGGACGCCGCTGACCGAGGCCTTGGAACGGGCGCGGTTTTCCGTAGCCCACCTTGCGCTTGCAGCCCCGGACCTGGACATGCTTGACGATCTGACGCAGCTCACCGAATGGCTCGAGCTGTTCCACGCGCAGTCCATGGTGGAGCTGGATTACGGCGCCGTGGCGGACAAGGTGTACCCCGACGATTCCCCCATGGATGTCCGCCTGGGCATCGAATGCCTGGCCGAGGGCGACATGACCGGCGCGGCTGCGGCCTACAGGCGGCTTGCCTCCCGCTGGATTCCCATCCGGCAGTTGGCGCGCGCTTCCTAGTTTGAACTGTAGGGTGGGGCCGTTGTCTCGCGGATGATCAGATGGTGGGGCGCGACCTCCGAGTGCACGGCGCCGGGGTTGCCGTCGAGCTCGTCCAGCAGCATCCGGGTAGCCAGCTCCGCCTGGTTGTCGGGGCGCTGGCCAACAGTGGTCAGGCCGAGCGAGGACGAAAAATCGTGATCGTCAATGCCGATGACGGAGAGGTCCTCGGGCACCCTGACCCCGTGTCGACCGGCCTCAAAAATCACGCCCATGGCCATCTCATCGGACGAGCAGAAAATTGCCGTCGGTTTTCGGCCGGGTTGGCTCCAGAGCCGGTTGAAGGCCTGTTGCCCGCTGGCCACGGTGAAATCGCCCCATTGGTCCCATTCGGGGCGGACTTCCAAGCCAGCGTCCGACATGACCTCCTGGAAGGCGCGGATACGCACGCGGGGAACGTCGAAGTTAAGGTCCGTTTCGTCGTCGCCATGAAGCAAGGCGATGTCTTTGTGTCCCAAATCCAGCAGGTGTTTCACGGCGGTGGACGCGGCGTCGTAGTCGTTGATGCCAATGTAGGCGCAATCCTCGACATGGCCGCCCACCACCACCAAGGGAATATCGATCTTGTGGAGGTGCTCCAATTCATCCTCGGTCAAGGACATGCAGAGCACCAGCAGGGCGTCAATCTGCTTGTAGACCATGGTGGAGCTGAAAAGCCGCTCGCGGTTGCTTCCGTGTCCGCCGAGGTTGAACAAAGAGAGGTTGTATTTCCTTGAATGCAGCTCCCGGTCAGCACCTTCAATGGCTTTGGAGAAAAACCATCGGCTGACGAAGGGAGCAAGGACGCCAATGGTGCGGGTGCGGCCCGTCGCCAGCCCCGAGGCCGACGACGACGCCACATAACCCAGCTCACCGGCGACCCTGAGGATCTTTTCCCGCGTTGCCGGAGAAACCCGAGGCAAGCCACGCACGGCACGCGAGACGGTCGCCGTCGAGACGCCGGCCGCCATGGCAACGTCCTCGATGCTGACGCCGGCATGGCCGCCGCGTTGGGACCGCTCGTTCGTCTTTGCCACTGAAGCCCCCTTTTTGGTGCATGCCGAAAGCCGAGGGCTCGTTCCCGGACGGCACCTTACAGCCTATTCCGCTTGCCTGCCGATCGCCGACTTCGTGTAGCTTGTTTCGACGTCGGTCAGGTATTGGTCTTCTCCTAACCAAGCCGCCGCGTGGTGCGCTGAGGCAATTTGCTGCGTAGACGGAGCATTCCCCAGAGGGCCAACACCACGGCCAGAAGGCCTAAAGCCCAGCCCCAGGCCGACTGTCCCGTGAGTTCCATCGAGACGGTGGCTATCAGGAGCACGACGCCCCAGAAAGCCAGGAACCCAATGATGATGTCGAAGTCCTCCGCGGAACGCACCCGTTTGTTACCGGCATCGGGTTTCGCCGGTGACGCCCGCCGTCGATCACCGTAGCTTGTCACTTGACGGCTCCTGCCGTAAGGCCGGCAACAATCTTGCGCTGGAAGATCAATACCAGTACCACCAGAGGAATGGTGACCACGGTACCCGCGGCCATAACGGCCGTGTACGGTTCCTGGTGAGGCTGTGCACCGGCGAAGTAAGCGATGGCTACAGTGACTGTTTTGGTTGCATCATTCGACAACTGGCTGGCGATAAGGAACTCATTCCAGGAGGCAATGAAGGCCAGGATTGCCGTGGTGAACGTTGCCGGCGCTGCCAACGGAAGAATCACTTTCCGGAAGGCCTGTCCCTGCGTGCAGCCGTCAATCCTTGCCGCTTCCTCGAGCTCCCACGGCATCTCGCGGAAGAACGAGGTCAGCGTGTACACCGTGAGCGGAAGAACGAAGGAGATGTTGGGGATGATCAGCGCTTGGTAGGTACCGAACCAACCGATGTTGGTGAACAGCTGGAACAGCGGGGTTACCAAGGCCACGCCCGGGAACATTGAAGCGCCCAGGATGAAGCCGAGGACCACGAACTTGAACCGGAAGTTCAGCCGGGCCAACGCGTAGGCGGCGAACACGCCAACCAGGAGCGCCACCACTGTGGTGACAGCGCCAACGATGAGGCTGTTCAACAGGTTTCTGCCGAAGTGGTTGCCCAGGCTCTCGTCGAACACCGTGGCAAAGTTGTCCCACGTGAAGTGGGTAAAGAACGGCGTGGTGTCGAACGTGTATCCGACCTCGCGGAAGGCCGTGACAACCATCCAGTAGAAGGGGGCCAAGCACCAGATGAGGATGATTACGGCACTGATGTAAGTGCGCAGTGACCCCCAGTTGAAAGCGCGCTTGGGCCGGTCCACCGGGGCGGCGGATGTCTTGGAAGCTGTGGCTATGCTCATCTCACTTGGCCTTTCCGGACGTTGTGGCTGCGTCCACGGCATTGGCCCCGAGGAAGCGGACGAAGATAAAGGCCACAAGGAAGATCACAAGGAATGTAATGGTCGATAGCGCCGCCGCTGTATTGAACCCTTGTCTGATTTGTTGGACAACCAGGATGGACAGCGTGGTGGTGCCGTTGGCGCCCTGGGTCATGATGGCGGGAAGGTCGTACATACGCAGTGCGTCCAGGACCCGGAACAGGATGGCCACCATCAGTGCGGGCTTGACCAGCGGAAGTGTGATCAAGCGGAAGCGCTGCCAGGTGGACGCGCCGTCAACTTTGGCTGCTTCGTAAACTTCATCGGGAATCAGTTGCAGGCCGGCCAGGATCAGAAGCGCCATGAAGGGTGTCGTCTTCCAAACGTCGGCAATGATGATGGCCCACTTGGCAGGCCATTCCGAACCAGTCCAGAGGATCTGGGTTCCGAACAGCTTGTTGGCGATGCCTTCGAAAGCGAAGATGAAGAACCAGAGTTTGGCGGTGACCGCCGTCGGGATGGCCCACGGCACCAGGACGGCTGCGCGGATCAGGCTGCGGCCACGGAATGCACGGGCCATGATGATTGCCATCCAGAAGCCAAGGATGGTCTCAAAAGCGACCGTGACTGCCGTGAAGAAGAACGTTGTTCCCATGGAGTCCCAGAACTGGGCTCCGAGTGTTCCCGGAGGGCAGGCAACAGATCCGCCGCCGGGGGCCGTGCATTGCTGCAGCAGCCAGTGGGTGTAGTTTTCGAATCCGGCCGGGCCACCCTCAGAGAAGAAGCCGGTTGCGGGGTCGAGGCCTGAGTCCTTCTGGAAGGACATGATGATTGCATTGAGCACCGGGTAGATGATCACGATGGCCAGAAGGATCAGCGACGGCGCCAGAAGGGTGTAAGCCCAGCGTCCTTGCGTGAGTTGCTTCCGGTCGGCGCTTTCACGGCTGGGCATCGTGTGCTTGGAAGCCGCCGCCGCGTCTGGTTTTTGTAGTTCTGTTGACATGTCAGGACTCCTGTCAGGGAGAGGGCCGTGGCCGGAGTCCGGCTGCCCACCCCCTCAGGGACAGGCAGCCGGACTTAGCCCGGGTGGTTACTTAGCTCCGGCCGACTCGATGGCCGCTTGCATGTCGGAGATGGCCGAGTCCACGGTCTTCTCTCCCTTGAGGGCGGCATAGGCGTTATCCTGCACAGCCTTGGTGACGGCGGGGTAGAACGGCGTCACGGGGCGCGGAACCGCGTTCTCGATGGACGTCTTCAGTACAGGGAGGTACGGCAGCTTGGTCACGAGTTCCTGATCGTCATAGAGCTTGGTCAGAACAGGGGCCAGCGAACCCTGGGTAGCGTAGAAGCGCTGGGTTTCCTCGCTGGTGATGAACTTGATGAAGTCCGCGACCGTTGCCTTGTTCTTGGAGTACACGCTCATGGCGATGTTGTGGCCACCCAGCGAGGAGGCGCCGGGGCCATCCTTGCCCGGGAGAGGAGCCATCTTGAAGGTGTCCTTCACAGTGGACGAGCCATCGGTCTTGGCCAGGTTGTACACGTACGGCCAGTTGCGGTGGAAGAGGAGCTTGCCGGCTTCGAAGGCCTGGCGTCCCTGCTCTTCCTGGAAGGTGATTGCCTCGGTCGGGATGTTGCCGTCCTTGTAGGCGTTGACCAGGTTGGTAAGGCCCGCCTTGGCCTCACTGGAGTTCACGGCAGCCTTGCCGGACTCATCAACAATCTTGCCGCCTGCAGAGTTGATGGCTTCGGCCGCGTTGACCGTGAGGCCTTCGTACTTCTGGAACTGGCCTGCGTAGCAGCCGATGTTGTTCTGCTTGGCGATGTCGCACATCTTCATCATCTCGTCCCACGTCTTGGGCGGGTTGGGCACCAAGTCGCCGCGGTAGTAGAGGATGCCACCGTCCGAGCTCTGCGGAGCTGCGTAGAGGGTGTTGTTGTAGGTGGCGCTCTTGACGGTCGACTCGAGCATGCCATCCGTGGAGATTGCGGTCTTGTCCTTGAGCGGCTGCAGCCAGCCCTTGGCAGCGAATTCGGCCACCCAGATAAGGTCCACGCTCATGACGTCGTAGTTGGCGTTCTTGGCCTGGAAGTTCTGCACCAAGTCATCGTGCTGCTGATCGGCCTGGTCGGACTGCTCCTTGAACGTCACTTTCTCGTTCGGGTGTGCCGCATTCCACTTTTCAATAAGCGGCCGGACAACGTTGCTGTTGTCCTTGCCTTGGACGTAGGTGATCGGCCCGCGGCCGTCAAGGTTGTTGGCTGCATCGCCGCTGGCACCTCCGGAACTGGTGCCGCCGCCACCCCCGCCGCCACCACAGGCGGTAAGGGACAGAGCCAGGACTCCGGCGACAGCTGCCGGAAGCAGGAACTTTTTGGATTTCATGCTGGGAACTCCTCGGTGAGTGGACCAGGTTTTTCCGCGGTGCGGTTGATGTGGTGAGGCTCACAATAGTCATGTGGTCGAAGAAAATGCAAGCGCTTACACGCGCCGTGACCACAACGATACAAAGTAGTCTGATTATTTGCCTTGTAGGGCACTTGCGGGGTGCCCCTTGAGGCCAGTCGCCGACCGTTCCCCCGTCGGAGCCATCCCAGCGGAAGACCCTTTCCCGGGCGCGAGAAAGCGAGTTCGATTTGATTGCCCACTATTGCCTATGGAACAGTGGGAAGTGTGGATGAACTCGAAGCATTACAGACCATCGGACGGCTGATCAAAGAGGAACGCCTCGCCCAAGGTCTGAGTCAGGTGCAGTTGGCCAAACAGGCCGGCACTGCCATCAAGACCGTGCGGACGCTGGAATCAGGCACACGGCGCACCCAGGAAATCAACCAGCGCAAGCTTGAGCACGCACTGGGTTGGCGGGCGGGGTCCGTGTCCGAGGTACTTAAGGGCAAGTCCAATTTCGCGCCGGACATGATCACCCCGGACGACATGCGATCAAGTGATCAGACGCGGCACGGAGTCACCCATGCAGCCCTCCCCGCGGCCCCCATCGCCCGGGCCTCGCACCTCTCCGATGAAGAACTCCTGGCCGAGCTCACCTACCGGATGATGCAACGCAACCGAGACTGAATGAACTAGGCGCCGGCTTGGCGCTTGACCATTTCATTGATCCAGGCAGGGGCAAACGGGGAGGTACAGTTCGGCGGCGTGGGATAGTCCTTCAGCACTTCCAAACGCTCGCCGATATCCAGTGCGCGGGCGCGATGCTCCGGGTGCTCAATTCCAATCTGTGCCAGGCAATGGTTCATCGCCCACTGTAAACGCTCCGGAGCTTCCTTCATTTCCGCTTCAATAATGTCCAGCAATTTCCCGAGATCCAGGCCCTCGGGTTTCTTGACGACGCGGTCTGCGGTCAGTGCCCAGCCAGCGCTCGCCACCACAGGGTCGGGGTCGGAAAACCATGCCACCCTCAAATCCTCGGCAGACGGACTCTTCTTAACCACATAATTCACCAGCCAGTCATGCACTTTAGGCGTGCGGGCCTCCCGCAGCATGGCATCCAGCTCGTTCTGCTCAAAGGCCTTGGGGCGGCAGATCAGGAGAGAAAGCAGACGAGCGGCCGTGTCACCCGTAGCCCACAGTTCACGAGCCAACTCCGGCTGTACCTTGAGTCGCTTGGCCACGGCCCGCAGTTTGCCGAGGTTTACACCGTGATCATCTCCGTGCTTTGCATTTACTTCACGGGCACGCGGATCCTCCAGCAGAGCAAGCTCCGCCAGGATGTCGGCCACTGGGGCTTGCAGCGCATTTGTTCCAGCCAATAACTTCTCCTGACAACAAGGCGCGGAAACTTCCGCTACTTTTCACCCTTGAACAGACCAGCGATCTTCGAACCGAGTCCCTTCACGTTTTCCGCCACATCGCCGGCGATTTCCTTTGACTTCTCAGCGACGTCACCGGCCAGCTCCTTTGCATTCTCGCCTACGTCGCCGGAGAAGAACTCCTTGACGTTCTCTGCTGCCTCGCCCGCAAATTCCTTGACATTCTCTGCAGCCTCGCCCGCAAATTCCTTGACATTCTCTGCAGCCTCGCCGGCAAATTCCTTGGCATTTTCAAGTGCCTCAGAAGCGGTTTCCTTAGCTTTAGATGTCCCATCATTCACGGCGTCGGCTCCGGTGTTCTCTTCAGTCATTGTGTTCTCCCAGGTTGCGGTGTTGCATTACCTTCCAACGGAGGTTGTCCCCCGCTGGTTCAAACCCTTGACGGCTGTGGATCCCCCATTATCAGCGCACCCGTTCGGCCTTGGTAAACCGTGATCGTGCCCCCGAGACCATGTGCACCAAAACGGGCGTCTTTTGGCCGATGACAAGATCCAGGGCCTCGACCAGTTGTGAGATCTCCGCGGCCAGGAGATGCGGCGCGACTCCTTGCCGGGGTTGAATCCGTATGCGAAGGCCTGGCCGACCCTTGAACTCGTAGGTTGCCACAGATGCACCGGCAAGGTCGGTCCGCTCCGCCAAGGCAGACCGGAGGGCTTGCTCGGCGACGCCACCGCCTATCCTGACTTCGCCGTCGACGTCGCTGTCATCACTACTGGCCACCAGGAGGTTCGCCCGTCCTTTGCCCTGTTGTGACAGCCACGCAATCATGGCGACGATGATGACCACCAGGACCGCGCCGGCAACAATCCATAGCCAGCTCTCTTCGCGCCCTGGGAAACGGGTCTGGCGGAAGGCATTCTCAGCCCCTGCCCAAACACCCGCCGCCCAGCCGTGCCACCAGCCAGCCACCGCCGGGACGGTAGCCAGCAACACGAGCAACAGCCCGACAGCCAGAAGTTTGATCCCAATGATGAACAGCAATACGCGGTTCAGTGCCCGAGGTGTCCCGTTCAAGCCCCAATCACCCCCGAAGACGCCAGGTTGACCCGCACAGTGGGCAGGGGCACCGGCGACATCTCTTCAAGCTCGGCCTGGACCGCCGCGAGCACAGCCTCCCGGCTAACGCGGCTCCCGGATGTTGGCCGGACGTTGACCACGACGGCCTGTCGGGAAACCACCACCATGACCTGTTCCTGGGTTACGTTGGCAGCCGTTCGCGCTCGACGGGCCAACGCCGAGGCCAGAACCTCGTCATCAACCACGACGGCGGTACGCGCGTCCCGGAGCAGGTGGCGCGCGCGCCTTCCAGGCAGCACAGCCTGGAGCAGGAAAAAGAGGCCCACCATGGCGATCACCGCTCCGCTTGCGCCCAGCAGGAGAGGTGAAATGCCCTCTGGAAGGGCGATGATCCGCTCGGCCGCAGTCGTCGGATCAACCAGCCACGGCGGCTGGCCGACGGCCCGGACCCCTGCTTCCAGCAAGGCGTACACGCAGAGGACGATCACGAGCACTGCTGCAATGACCGCTGCAGCGGCCCGCGACGAATGGGTTTCCCGGCGCAAAATGCGACTCATTTCAGGGTCTTCCCCTGCCACAGGGGTAGCGCCGTGGCTTTGGTCCGGGCCGACAGCCAGGAATTTCTCCGTTTCCTGATCCCGCGTCATTGAACGCGGCCTCCCTCCCTGACGTGAGCCCCACTGATCCTGATGTCCACCCTGCTTAATTGCGATCCACTCAGCCGGGTCACCGACTCAAGGACAACAGCTTTGGCAGCTACGGCCCGGTCCCAGATGGAGCCACCGAAACCCTGAACGCGCCGGGGATCCCGGAGTACTTCCGTCAAGGCCGGGACGCTGATGGGTGCGACGATCGACAAAGCCAGCAGGCCGTCGTCGTCCGTCCAGTCTGCGCGGATGTCGCTGGCCTCCACGCCGAGTGCCTCGGCGGCAGCGGCGCGAGCCAGGGAAGTCAAAGCCTGGGTACTGATCCGGTTGTGACCGGCCAGGCTGGTGGTGTTTTCCACAGCCTCAGCCACGCTCATGATGAAGAGCGCCGGCCCGTAATGGCGTCAAGGACGCTTCGTAGATCCAGTTTCCCGTCAGCCGCACGACCCAGGAGCGCCCCGATTCCCATGAAAAGCAGCGAGATCACGAAGCCCCACAGCCCGAACGAGAACGACATGAACGCCACGAAGGCTCCGATCGCGATTCCCACCACGGTCATGCTCACTGGAGTGCCTCCCTTTCCACCACGACGGTCTTGGCTCCGGCTTGTTTTGCCGGCGGCGCAATGAAGACATCGGTGATCTCAATGTTCACTTCGATCACCTGGAGGCCCACGAGTTCCTCGACAGCCCGGTACACGGCAGCTCTGACCTGATTCGCGACGCCGTGCAACGGATGGCCGTAGAGGGCCACCAGCGTGATGTCCACGGCGACTTGGGTCTCACCGACCTCGGCGCGGACTCCCGCGGCATGGTCTGAACTGCCTACTGCATCACGGATCGCACCAAGAGCACGGGAAGGGCCTGATCCCAGGGAGTAGACCCCGGGCACTGAACGGGCAGCGATGCCCGCCACTTTCGCCACGGCCGCTTCGGAGATGATGGTGCGTCCCGTACCGGGGATTTCGCCCCCGGGCACAGGTTCCGGCTGCACGTTCTGGACTTCCATGGAGCACTCCCCTTCTCTTGAGTACCACCCTAGCGTCTAGCTGCGACGCTTTGGAGGCAAGGGATGCGCGCGGCGCCTAGGCGCAGTTCTTCTCCACCCACGCCGGGATGGGCTTCATCAGTTCCTCAAACTGCCCGTCTCCGTACTTTGTGAGATCGGATCCCGCGGACTCCGTGAAGTTCTTGAGCTTTTCGAATGCCGGCTTCAGCTCTTCCGGTACTTTGCCCTGCATCTTGGACAATTCGTCTTTGGCCTTTTGGACCTCCGCAGGGTCGCCGCCGGTAATGGCAGCCATGGGGAGGATGGTGACGCTGAGCAGGGACGCACTTACGGCGACACAAGCCTCGGACATTGACGCGTATTGGCCGTAGGCGCCGCCGGTTCCCGTGCCCGTGCTGGTGGACGTGCTGGGACTGGGGGAGGCAGAGTTCGAGCCGACGTCCGCGGCCGGTGCCTTGGACGACGCTGCGTTCGACGCCGACGGCGTGCTTTGAGCGGCTGGCGCCGGAGCAGAGCAAGCGCTGAGCGTCAACATTGCGACGAGACCGGCAGCGGCAGCGAAGCGACCGGAAGCAGACAGGCGTGAACGTTCCATGATTTCCCCCAAGGATGGTAAAAGACAATTCGATGGGCTAAGAATACGTCGGGGATGCAGCAGGAGCCAAAGACGTTATCCACAGGCGCCATTTTCCGGCTGGGAGACGGAGTAATGCCCTGCTTAGACTGGCCGCCACACCGTCGAACAGCTGTTGGGGAGCCTGTCATGTCACGCGTTTCGTTTGCCGTTCTATTTGTCGCGGCTGCCGTGCTTCTCAGCGGCTGCCAGGGCGGGTCCGGTCCCAGCGCTTCTCCTTCAGGACCGGGCACGACGGCGGCGCCCACCTTGAGCGTTCCAGTTCCGGCCGCTTCGGCTGCTTCTTCTACAGTTCCCGGGGCTTACAAGCCGGCGGATGCGAAGGGAAAAGCCGAGAACGTGCCGGTTCCCGTGATTCCGGAACTCGCGAAGGAGAACTCGAAGGCGGGGTTGGAGGCGTTTATTGGGTACTGGTACGCGACTTACTCTTATGCGATTGAAACTGGTGATCTCACAGCGTGGAGAAACATCACAAATACGGCGATTCCGGTGGCCGTAGCCCACAACGACTCAGTGAGACTGAACTACATCGAAGGCAGATGGATGGCCGGAGGCCGACTCGTGACCCCACGGGTCGACGTCACGTGGAACAGTAACCCGGATCGGATCCAGTCGGCCAAAGTTCAAGTCATCCAAGAAGCCATCCAGTACTACGATGCCGGAGGCACCAAAGGTCAAGCGGATTCCGCGGCAACCAATACGGCCGACGTTATTTTCGCCAAGTACGGTGACGTTTGGCAGGTAACCGACTACGGATCGATAGTCGGTTAGCCGTGAAACGACTGGCATTGTGTGGTGCTTCTCTGCTTCTTCTCATTCTGCAGTCCATCGTCAGCTCTACCCCATCACAAGCGGATGAGACCCGCGTCAGCGCTGATCGACATGAGCGGCAGATTGAAGTCGGAGCCACGTTCGTCCTGAACACTGAAACCGGAGCTTCAGAGCCTAAATCCGGCACCTCCCCAGGCGTTGAAGACCCGAATCAGTACATGGCCGATGTTCACTGCCGATCAGGTGGCTCCGACACCCCGGACAGAGGCTGCCTCACATTGGACTGCCCACCGAAAACACCTGGCGGCGAAGAAGGCACCCCTGTGATCTGGCGGCAGGCTCCAAAGTCGATCACGAATCCAGTGTGGACGGACTACCCCGCAGTCAGTGGCCCCACCTGCCTCTACGGACCCCAACCCGGGAACGTCCTGGCCGACATCGCAGCCCGGATCCTCAACGACTTCCGCCAACTCCCCGTCAACCCGGGAGCGCTACAAGCCCAGCCGTTCCCCCATACCCTCAAAGGCGGACCCACCAACTTCTACACCACCACAACCGAGCAAAGCTTCGATGTCACGATCCTCGGCCAAGCAGTGCACCTGACTGCCACCCCGGCCAGCTACACCTACACCTACGGCGACGGCATCACCCTCGGGCCAACACCTGCCACCGGGTACTCCATCCCCCAGGCCGAATGGCTCACCACGGACACCCGCACCAGCCATGCCTACACCAACACCGGCAATTACCCAGCCACCGTCACCACCATCTTGACCGGCACCTACTCCGTCAACAACGGCCCACCCCTGCCCATCAACGGAACCCTCAGCCTCACCACCCCGGCCATCACCATCCAAGTCTGGAAAACAGAACGAGCCCTCGTCGCCGACACCTGCCAACAAAACCCCAAATCCTGGGGATGCCCTGACGCGACACCTCAGTAGTCACGAGATATTCAGAACTCCCGAACGTCGAGCATGGGCAACGATATCGGCCGGGCCGCCGGTAGCTCCAAGCCCAAACCCTGCAACGTGTCCCTTGCCAGGGCAACGTCATTAACACAGATACCGTCGACGCCAAGCCCCACAGCCTCTACGATTTGTTCCGCCGTGGTCAATGTCCACGGATAGATTTTCAGGCCGGCGGCGCGGACGGTGGCCACGAGTTCTGCGTTTAACAGGTCAAAGTTTGGCGCCACTGAGGAGGCGCCGGTGTTAATAGCGGCGTTTACCAGTGCCCCGGGTTCGAAGGGGTAAAGTCCTGGTCCGGGAACCCACACTCTCCGGCTGAGCGCCACCATCGGAACGTCAGGCAGCATGGCTGCCGTGGCCCGGATAATTTGAGGGTCGAAGCTCCGAACACGTATTGCCTGCTCGTGCTGGTGGGCTTTCAGAGTTCTCGACAAAGCCGTCACGATTGCCTGGCCGTATTCGTCGAAGACGGCCCCTTCAGTCTTGATCTCGATGTCGAGGACCACCGTGCTTGCTTGAGCAAATCGCAGAAGTGCCAACAATTCGGTGAGAGTTGGAACCCGGGTTTCGATATCCACGTCGGTGGTCGTGGCCGGGTGCTCCTCGACCATCGCGTGCCGGAGCAGTCCCCTTCGGATGTCCGAGCCCCCGATGATTGCGTCGTGTCGCAAGGCGAGCTGGTCATCTGAAGTGAGCCAGATGTCGACTTCGATTGCTCCAACGCCAAGACGCAAGGCTTCGACAAAGCCGGCCAGCGTGTTCCCATGGCGCGTAGCCAAGACGCCGCGGTGCCCTTGAATTTCGATCAAAGATGCAGCCCCTCGCGGCGCAAGGGGAATTGTCAGCTCTGGCAATGATGCTTCTTTCACGGGGTCCTCTATTCCGTTTCGTCCACAAGGGATGCCTCGGTGACTGAGGGAAGTTGAGACAGCCGGCCGACGATATTCGATGCCGCCGAGGTCCCTTCCAATTCGAGTTCAATCTCCACGAACTCACCGGTTGTCACTGCTTCGTTTCCCTGCAGGAGTCTCTCCACAGCGCGTTTCATATCTCCTGAACCCGGCATTGTGGCGAAACCTTGGACGCGAAATCCTTGCTCCGTACACGTCCGGAGTACATCCCGCAACGCACCAACGCCGTCCAGATACGTGACGCGAACAAGCCACTGGTTTGGCAAACCAAACTGCAATCTTCCTGTCACCCACGGGTAGAAGTAGACAATGACAAAATGAGCCGCAGTAACAAACACTGCGGGCACCACCAGGCCGGCGCCTGCTGACGTTCCAACGGCAGCCGTCACCCAGATGGAAGCGGCCGTCGTGAGTCCCCGGACCTGGTTTCGCCGAACGAAAACCAATCCTGCTCCGATGAAGCCGATTCCGGAAACTACCTGCGCCGCGAGCCGCGATGGGTCCAGGCGCACAAGATCCACCATGAGCACATCGCTGAACCCGTACTTGCTCACCACCATGAACAGTGCTGCGCCCAAACCCACCATCGCATGGGTTCTCATACCAGCGGACTTGTTCTTACTCTGACGCTCGAACCCAATCGCTGTGGACAACACGAGTGCCACGGCCAATGCCGCACACATCTCCCACCATTGGGGGCTTGTACTGAAGATCACCGTTTGCTCCTGTTCAAATTTCCACTCGCAACCCCGTCTGCGCAGCCACCGAAAGAAATTCCTTGGGGCGAGGGGAATTTCAGGAGGACTGGCGGGGTTGTTAGGGCGCCGGCTGCTGCCGGTGCCGCCGTCGTATGGAAGCTCTGGAACCTCCACTCGACTGAGCTGAGTGCGTAACGGTATTCAGCCTGGCGGTTTTGTTAGGACGTTAGCACATATGAGTGGAGGCGCAATATGCTGGACTTTCGGGCTGGTCTTGCGCTCGGTGCCTCGAGTCGGTAGTTTGACACACGACACAAAGTTAGATTGTCAGGTCAAATGCCCCCAGACCCCCATCTAACTTCTCATGAACGCTGCCCCAGACTGCGATGACAAAGAAGTCAGAGGTCTGCGGTGAGCGTTGTTGACGCGAATCACTTAGGTACATCCGGAGCTGGCTCTCCGGGCCAAGCAAGCAGTCGTCCTCCCTCGCCCGGCGTCTCCCAAGCCATTGCGCCCCGGAAAAATCGCCGCTGGAACGGACGTACTCGACGCGACGCATGGACATTTGTGGCCTTTGCAGCCCCAAACGTCATATTGATTGTCCTCTTCACCTATCGGCCGTTAATCACCAACATCTACTTCTCCACCCTTGATTGGACGCTCGGGGCGGCTTCTGCCACGAGCGTCGGCCTGGGCAACTACGTCGAGTTTTTCAGCTCCCCCGATGCGGCAAATGTTCTGGGGGTGACCGCAATTTTCACTGTGACCACGGTGGGTGGCGCGATGGCACTGGGTCTTCTGATTGCATTGGCCCTGAACCAGAGATTGAAGGGGCGCACCTTCGCACGGGCCGTGATATTTGCGCCATACGTCTTATCCGGTGTCGGCGTTGGACTGGTATGGCTCTTCATATTCGACCCCACTTACGGTGCGTTGTCCTGGCTCCTCCGCTCCCTGGGCCAAGTCAGCCCGCAGTGGGTCAACGATCCAAAGCTGGCCTTGATGATGGTCATCGTCGTCTACATCTGGAAGAACCTTGGCTACTGCGCGGTGGTGTATCTCGCCGGGCTTCAGTCAATTCCTCCTCAACTTATGGAAGCAGCTTCATTGGACGGGGCGACCAGCTTCCGCCGCTTCCGAACCATCGTCGTTCCTCTCTTATCCCCCACGACGTTCTTCCTGCTGATCACGTCCATTCTGAGTTCGTTGCAGGCCTTCGACATCATTCGGATCATGACCCCCTCCGGGAATGGGACAAGCACGCTCATTTTCGATTCCTACCTGCAGGCATTTGGGTCTTACAACAGGGCGGGCTACTCCGCCGCCATCTCGGTCGTGCTGTTCACGGGTCTGCTCATCATCACAGCAATGCAATTGAGGTTTGTAGAACGAAAGGTTCACTACTCGTGAGAACGACGCCCGCTCAAGATCTTTCCCAACGCGTCCGGCCTTTGTCGTGGCGAAACCTTGGCATGACCATCGCCGGCGGTTACGTCCCGCTCGCACTGGCAACTCTTGTTGTCTTTCTACCGCTCCTCTGGATGATGCTCTCCTCCCTGAAAGCTCCGGGCGAGATCGTCACCACTGACCTGGCTCTCCTGCCCAAGAGTCCAGGGCTGCAGAACTATGTGGATGCGACCTCCACGGTCCCGTTCCCCAGGTTCTTCCTCAACAGCGTCATCGTGACGGCGATCGGGTCAACGCTCAAATGTGTTCTGGCAATTTTCACGGCCTATGCCCTGGTCTTCGTCCGGTTCCCGTTTAAGAGGGCTATTTTTCTCCTGATCCTCGTGGCACTCATGGTCCCGCCACAGGTTGCCGTACTGCCGAACTACGTCCTGATCGCGAGCATGGGTGGGCTGAACACGTACTGGGGAATAATCCTTCCCGGCTTGGGGACGGCGTTCGGGACATTCCTGCTTCGACAACATTTCCTGACCCTCCCGCCTGCGATTCTCGAATCGGCGGAGATAGACGGAGCCGGTCACTGGCGGAAATTGTGGAAGATCGTGGTTCCGGTTTCCGTGCCAAGCATCGCCACGGTGGGTCTGGTGACCATCGTCTCGGAATGGAATGAATACATCTGGCCCCTCATCGTGACCGATCATCCCGACATGATGACGCTGCCAGTGGGATTAACCCAGCTGGTCAACAGTGACGGAAGCAATCAGAACTGGGGCATGCTCATGGCCGGCGCCGTGATTGTGCTGCTTCCCATCCTCATCATCTTCGCAGCCTTGCAGCGCTACATCGTCTCCGGTCTCACTCAGGGATCAGTCACCGGCTGATAAGCACCCTCCCCTCATCCGCAGCATCCAAAAGAAAGGCAACTTCCGCATGTCCAGAGATTATTCGCGTAAGCAGTTCCTCACAGTCGCAGGGGCCAGCCTGGGGACCCTAGCCCTCGCAGCCTGTGCAGGCCCAACAACCGACGGAAGTTCTGCGGGCAAACCATCGGCGTCGGTGGACTGGACCAAGATCAAGCCCGCCGCCACTATCAGCTTCATGTCCAGCCATCCCGGAAAATCGCGGGATACGGAGCTCAAACTGATTGACTCTTTCCAGAAGGCACACCCGGACATCACCGTGAACCTGATCACCGGCGGCGCCAACTACGAGGAAGTCGCCCAGAAATTCCAGACATCCCAGGCCGGGAACGACGTTCCCGATGTCGTTGTGGCCTCGGACGTGTGGTGGTTCCGGTATGCGGTTTCGGGAACGATCCTGCCTATCGATGATCTCCTCAAAGCCGTCAGTGTGAGCACATCCGACTACGTTCCCGGGCTCATCAGCGATTACAAGTACGACGATTCGCAGTGGGCCGTACCGTATGCCCGTTCCACACCGCTGTTCTATTTCAACAAAGACCACTTCCAGGCAGCAGGAGTACCAGAGCAGGCGCCCAAGACATGGGAAGAGTTCGCAGAGTGGGCTCCCAAGATCAAGGCCGCCAATGCCTCTTCCGCCGGGTACCAGAATGCGTACCAGTACCCGGCGATCGCTGGCTACGCGGGCTGGACCCTCCAGAATGTACTGTGGGGATACGGCGGCGGATGGTCCAAGGACTGGGACATCACAGTCGACTCGGATCCGTCGGTCAAGGCACTTCAGTGGGTGCAGGACTCCATTATCAAAGATGCATGGGCGGGCGTTTCATCCAAGAACGCAATCACGGATCTGCAGGCAGGGGCCGTCAGCGCAACCATCAGTTCGTCAGCGGACCTTGCCACGACACTCAAGGCGGCGAAAGAGGCAAACATGCGGATCGGCGTCGGGTTTCTGCCGGGCGGCTCAGCGAGACAGTCTCCCGTATGTCCTACCGGTGGTTCTGGTCTGGTGATCGCCACCAAGACGTCGCCGGAACGCCAGCTGGCGGCCGCTATGTTCATCACGCACGTGACCAATGCCCAGAACACGGCAACGCTATCAGCAGCCACCGGTTACGCGCCCGTGTCTCAAACAGCGGATATTTCGGCAATCCTGAGCCAAACTCCGGAGTTCTCAACGGTGGTGGACCAGCTGAAGGTCACCAGGACCCAGGACTTTGCCCGCACATTCCTGCCCGGTGGTGACCAGGAACTGGCGAAGGCCGCGACCCGCATCATGAACGAAGAGGCGGATGTCAAAGCAACAGTGACGGATCTCAAGCGAACTCTGGAAACCATTTACAACAAGGATGTGAAACCGAAGCTGAAGTCTTAGCCGAACTCAAGGCCATCGACGCCGGCACCCACCTGGGTGCCGACGTCGAACCTACAGGGCAGGGCGGGCCCCCACCACCGACTTTGACCACGAACCCCGAGCCGACACACCCCAACAACGGCGCGTGATTTCGCTCACAACTCCAAAGTCGGTGGCAGCGGCACACGCAAAGTGGTGAACCGAGGGTTAAAAGAAGAAAAGCACCAGTTCCGAAGAACTGATGCTTCCCAGTGGTGGCTCCGACCGGCGTCGATCCGGTGACCTTTCGATTTTCAGTCGAACGCTCTACCAACTGAGCTACAGAGCCTAGGTGACATGTCACCTTGAGAACCAAATTACTTCGGCGCTCAGAGCGACCCTGACGGGACTTGAACCCGCGACCTCCGCCGTGACAGGGCGGCGCGCTAACCAACTGCGCTACAGGGCCTTGCGTTTGCAGTATCTCTACTGCGTTTTTTTCAAGGCTTCTAGCTTACCAGACTTTTTTCATCCGATTTACCACTTCCTTGCGTACCCCCAACGGGATTCGAACCCGTGCCGCCGCCGTGAAAGGGCGGTGTCCTAGGCCGCTAGACGATGGGGGCCTGAACTCAATTCGGATTTTGCAAAGAAAAGGGACGCTTTATGCGTTCTTTCCGTGTCTCGCTCGTCCGAACTGGACTCTAAAACTTTAGAGCATAGATGCCGATATTCCCAAATCGAGGATCGCGGAGGCACGTAGACCCCTCACTCAGGCCCCGGAAGGGCTGCCCAAACTTTGGCAGGATCTTGCCCTGACGCGTCCGAAAACCGCCAGCCCGCCACGGGCATGCCCGGATAGATTTGGCTCATGACAACCACCTCCCCGGCCGAACCCGGCCAGCCAACCCCGGGCTTGAATCCGCGCACCACCCCCGCGCCAGGAGCAGGCATCAGCAAAGCCGGCATCGCTGCGGTCGTCGTCACGGTCGTGCTCTGGGCTTCGGCTTTCGTCGGCATCCGGGCGGTCGGCCCGAGCTTCTCCCCCGGCTCCTTGACCTTGGGACGGTTGGCGGTTGCCGCCGTCGTGCTTGGCATCGTCGTCCTGCCGACCCTGAAAGTCTGGCCGCGCGGCCGGGAGTGGCTGCCGATCGTGGCCTACGGGGTGATGTGGTTCGGCGGCTACAACGTAGCCCTGAACGCCGCCGAACACATGCTCGACGCCGGCACCAGCGCCATGCTGATCAACGTCTCGCCCATCCTCATCGCCATTCTCGCCGGCATCTTCCTCAAGGAGGGCTTCCCCCGCTGGTTGTTGATCGGCAGCGCGGTGGCGTTCTGCGGTGTCGCGATGATCGCCCTCGGCTCGGGACAGCGCTCGACGGCGGATGTCGCCGGTGTGCTGTTGTGTCTCCTTGCCGCTGTGCTCGCCTCCGTGAGCGCCATCCTGCAGAAGCCCGTGCTCCGGAAGTTCTCCGCAGGCCAGGCAACATGGTTCGGCATCATGATTGGTGCCCTGTGCTGCCTGCCATGGGCCGGCCAGCTGGTAAGCGAAGTTCAGGCGGCACCGCTCCCGGCCACGCTCGGCCTGGTGTACTTGGGCGTGTTCCCCACCGCAATCGCCTTCACCACGTGGGCCTACGCGTTGTCGCTGATCTCTGCCGGAAAGTTGGCAGCCACCACGTATCTGGTCCCGGGCACGACAATCCTGATTTCGTGGGCTGTCCTCCAGGAAGTACCCACCATCTGGGGGCTGATCGGTGGCGTGGTCTGCCTGGTAGGCGTCGGGCTGACGCGCCGCCGCTCGAAGTGACGCGCCGCCGCTCCAGCCGGCAATAGCTAGCGGGCCATCTCCGCCAGGAGTTCCCGGTGCGTGGGAGGGTTGGCTCCCCGCCGCCCCACGGTGATGGCCGCCGCCATCGACGCGATGTTGCCAATGCGTTCAAGCACCGTGGGCGCCAGCCCGTCGCTGCCACGGAGCAACAGCCCCATGATCAGTGCTGACATGTAGGAATCACCGGCACCAATGGTGTCGGCCACGGTTGATGGCACAGCGCGGACCCGGATCTGTATGTGGCGCGTGGCCATCAACGAGCCCTTCGCGCCCTCGGTCATGACTGCCAAGGTGGTTCCCAGCGTCAGAAGATGGCTCGCGATGTCTTCCAATGCCTTGCCCGGATAGAGCCAATGGGCGTCGGAGGCACTCATCCTGACAACATCAGTCAGCGGAACAATTTCTTCAAACGTGGTCAGTGCCTCGTGGTGGCTGCCCAGGAGATCAGTCCGGATGTTGGGGTCGTACGTGACCATGCAGCCACCCTGCGCTTGCTCCAAGAGACTCCGGACCGCCCCTGCACCGGGTTCCAGGAAGGTCGCGATGGACCCCGTGTGCAGGATCCTCGGCGCATACGGCAGGGCAAGCGGAGCCAGCGCCCATTCGATGTCGAAGGTGTAGGCTGCCGAGCCGTCGGCAGCTATCCGGGCTGTCGCCGTCGCGGTTTTTCCCATCGACTGGGATCCGGGCAGCAGCACCACTCCGGCGCTTTGCAGGTGGGCGGCGATGGCATCCCCGCGCTGGTCCCGGCCGATCGCGGTCAGCAGGCCGGCTTTCACATCCAACCGACCCAAGCCATAAGCGACGTTGGTGGGTGATCCGCCCGGGTACTCGGCCTGCCCGTCGGGCGACTGCACGATATCTATCAGCGCCTCACCCACCACGACGACGTCGAGGGGTTCAGACATGGGGGAAGCGGTGGAAGTCATGCGGTTCCTGTGTCTATGCGAAAGGGACTGTGTTCAGTATCCCTCATCACCCATAGGGCCCCAATACTGCCGCAGCAGACTAAAGTCGAGTCATGCCCGCGAATCTTCCTCCCGGACTTCCCATAATTCCCGACGGCGAGCGCCCGTTTTCGCCGTTGCCGGACCGAAGCGCTGCGCACCGCGCGCCCTTCGAGATGTCGCCCGAGGATTTCGAGGAAGCCGTCAGCGACGCCTTGCAGCTGATTCCCGCGAAAGCAGCAAGCGCCATGGACAATGTGGCCATCTTCATTGAAGACGATTACACGCCGCAGCCGGGCGAGGACCCGGACACCGTGCTGCTGGGGCTGTACGAGGGCGTGCCGTTGACGGAGCGCGACTCGTGGTGGGATGCGGGTTCGCTTCCTGACCGGATCACCATCTTCCGCCAGCCCATCCTGAATATCTGCGCCAGCCGCCAGGAGGTCATTGACGAGGTGGCTATCACCGTGGTTCACGAGATCGCGCACCACTTCGGGATAGACGACGACCGCCTGCATGAGCTCGGCTGGGGCTAGCCTTATAAGCATGGGGCATGATCACAACCACTCGCACGGCGTCACTGCAACCGGCAAGCACCGGAAACGCCTGATTGCCGTCCTGTGCATCACCTTGGCCGTGGTGGGCATCCAGGTGATTGGCGCCGTCGTCTCCGGCTCCTTGGCACTGCTGGCGGATGCCGGGCATATGCTCTCCGACGCCGCAGGCGTCTTCATTGCGCTGATGGCGGCGTGGATCGCTACCCGACCGGCCAGCGACCAGCGGACCTACGGATACCAGCGCGCGGAGGTGCTCGCTGCCCTGGCCAACGCGCTGATCCTCATCGTGATCGCCGTGGTGATCATGATCGAGGCTATCCGGCGATTTGGCGAAACCCCCGAGATCCACACTGACGTGATGTTGTGGGCCGCCATCCTGGGCGCGGTGGCCAACCTGGTTTCCCTGCTGATCCTGCAAGGAGCACAAAAGGAGAGCCTCAACGTCCGCGGCGCCTACCTTGAGGTCCTGGGCGACCTTCTGGGCTCCATCGCAGTCATTGTTGCCGCCGTCGTGATCATGACCACCGGCTTTTCCGCGGCCGACCCCATTGCTTCGGTCCTCATTGCACTGATGATCATTCCGCGCGCATGGCATCTGCTCCGGGACGTAGTGGACGTGCTCCTTGAGGCAACTCCCAAGGGCGTGGATGTGAACATGATCCGCGAACACATCATGGCCGTTGACGGCGTGGTGGAAGCCCATGACATCCACATCTGGACCATCACCTCAGGCGTGCCGGTGTTCTCAGCCCATGTGGTGGTGGAAGACGAAGTCCTGAATGCCTCAGGGGCGGACAGCATCCTGGACCAGCTGGGGTCTTGCCTTGGCCGGCATTTCGACACCGAGCACTGCACCTTCCAGTTGGAGCCCGTCAGCCACTCCGAGCACGAATCCCACCAGCACGCCTAAGAGGTTTCGCCTTCCGCAGTGACCGTGCCCGCCGCGCCGTCCACTGTAATGGACTGGCCGCTGCGTAGTTTCGTGGTTGCATCCGCCACGCCCACCACCGCCGGGATTCCATATTCACGGGCCACTACGGCGCCATGCGAGTTGGGTCCGCCCATCTCCATGACCAGGCCTCCGGCCGTAAGGAACAGGGGCGTCCAGCCCGGATCCGTGGACGGCGCCACGAGAATCTCACCGGGTTCCAAGTGGGCTCCGACAGGATCCATAATGACCCGCGCAGGCGCGGTAACAAGGCCTGACGACGCCGGGCTGCCGGACAAAGTGCCCGGGCGCTGTTCCGCGTGGGCCACAGCTGTGGCCTCGGGTTCCGTGCCGTCGGACAGGAGCATTCGGGGAATGTGCCTCCGGCGGAGTTCCTGTTCGTAGGCAGCCTTGTGATCAGCGACTGCGCTACGCAGATCCTCGCCTGCCAACGCGTTTTCCACTCCGTCCAAGTCCAGGAAAAAGATGTCCTCGGGCTGCTCGATCCGCTGTGATGCTGCCAGCTCGTTTCCGACCAGCAGCAACTGCTCACGCGCTGCGGCCAGCCCCAGGACCAGGTTGTATTTGGGCGACTCCCGTAAACCGGCAAACCTGCGCGTGCGGTCCAAGGCTACGCGCACCACCAGCGCGTGGAGCGGGCTTATGGCCCTGGCCCGCGCGACGAACTTTGCCACCTGCTGGTCGGCATCCGCAGCTGCTTTTCGGAATTGTTCGTCGGGGGCTCCGGCTCCGGGCTGAAGCCTCAGATAGTTGGCAAGGACCCCGAGGATGTGGGTTGGATCATCGCCCCAACGCGGCATGCCAAGATCGATCTCCGCCACGGCACGGTGCCCGTACACGTGCAGGAACGCGTCCAGGCCGCCCTGGGCCACGGCAGGCAATTCGGCATCCCGGTATTGAGCAGCCAAAGCTTCGGCCGCTTGACCCTCGATGGAGGCAACGGCGTCGGGATCTTCCCGGATCTTCGAGGCGAGCTGCCATAGCGCCAGGTCCATCTCAGTGGTGACGTTGTTCGGCAGGCCACGGATCACGGTCTGAAGTTCATCGTAGGATGCCTGCCCGCCCAGTATCCGGCCCACCAATGCCAGCATCGCGAACCCGAGCAAGGGAAGCGGCAACAGCTGGGGCACTGAGGCAAAGAGTTCCCGTCCGAGAATCCGCTGGACGTGCGCGATCCGCTGATGGGCCGTGGCTTGGGCGGGCACCTCCAGGGCCTTCCGAAGGTCCGAGTTGAGTCGCTCCGCCCTCTCCATGGCAGCATCCGGACGGACCAGTCCCCGGAGGAGCGACTCCGGAACACGATACTTGGCCGCCACAGGGGCGACGTGGCGGATGAGTTTCAGCGGAGTCCTAATGGTTACCGAAAAGCGTGGGTCATCGAATAAGCCCCGCATCAATTTGGCGGACCGTGCTTCCATGACATCAAAGACCCTGGGCACAATCTTTCGCCCGATCCGGCTCCGCAAAACCGAGGTCAGATCGAAGAAAATGCGCTGACCTGCTTCGTAGTAAGGCGGCGGCCCGGAACGGGGATCCGGAACGGCGAAGCCCGCAGTTCCGGCTACGCACGACGCTATGAGGCGGATTCCAGCCAAGCCCATGGGTGTCAATGGCCGTGTCAGCCCCTGCGCGAGGCTGAAGTTCAGGAAGGCATGGACGCCGGGCACAGGAGGGGTGCGGGTTGTTATGGGGTACAAGGTGGTGATTGGCCGCGCCTGGGTCAACCAAAGTTTTCCGTCGGCATCGAGCGCCCACTCCGTATCCTGTGGTGCTCCGTAGTGCTTCTCCACCAGGCGTCCCAGCGCAGCCAACTCCCTGATCTGCCGGTCGCTGAGACAGGGCTGGATGCCGGCGTCGCTGAGCTGCACCTGGCTGCTCCGTTCCCGCCGCTCAGTCCCGCCTCCCGGGACGGAACGGATTTCCACCTGCCGGTCGCCCAAGGTGCGTTTCAGAATGGCACTGTTGTTCAGGTCCACAACGTACTGATCGGGGTTCACTGCCCCGGACACCACTGCTTCCCCCAACCCCGGGCTGGCATCGATCACTGCCTCGGACCTTTTGCCCGTCACTGGATTGGCCGTGAACATTACACCCGCCGCGAAAGAATCCACCATCTCCTGCACCACTACAGCCAGGGCCGCAGATGCGTGATCGATGCCGTTGGTGGCCCGGTACGTCACCGCACGGTCGGTCCAGAGGGAAGCCCAGCAGCGGCTCACTGCGTCCAGCACTGATTCGACGCCCACTACGTTCAGGTAAGTGTCTTGTTGGCCTGCGAAACTGGCGAAGGGCAGGTCTTCGGCGGTGGCCGAAGACCTGACAGCCACGGGGACATCGATTCCCAATCCTTGGTAGGCCGACCGCACCGCGGCAGAGATGTCAGCCGGCAGCCCCGCGTCCAGCACCAAGGAACGGGCCTGCGCCGCGAGCAGACCCAACCCGGCCAGGTCCGCTGCGTCGGTCGATTTCAGGGCCGCACAGATGTCGTCGAGACCACTGGCGGACAGAGCCCGCCGATAGGCCTCCGTGGTCAGGCAAAAACCCCGTGGCACGGGCAGTCCCGCGCTTGCCAATTCACCCAGGTTCGCTGCTTTGCCGCCCACGTCGGGAAGCATGGGTCCACGAATCTCCCTGAGGTCCAGCGTGAACACCGACGGCCCGTTTCCTAAGCCGCGCCGAGCATCGGGCCAAACTTGTCTCGGTCAGCCAGTCGGGGATCCTCACGGTCCGGAACTACCAGCACCGGTCCCTTGGCGTGGTGAAGGACGCCATCGGATGTGGAGCCCAGCAGCATGCCCGCGAATCCACCGCGTCCGCGTGTACCCAGAACCACCAACTCCACGCTGCGGCTTGCTTCCACCAGGACATCGACAGGCGAGCCATCCCGGAGGTCCGTCTCGATGGGCAGCTGCGGGAAATGGCTCCTCAACCACGCGACACCGGCTTCAAGCTGGACCTTGATATCTGCAAACAGGGCGTCCCGGTCCAAGGGGGCGGGAACCCAGGCCAACGAGCCGCTGTACTGGGGAACGGCACAAATGACGCGAAGCTTGGCTCCCATGCGCTGGGCCTGCTCGGCGGCTTCGAGAACAGCTACACGCGCCTGCTCGGAGCCGTCCACGCCCACTGCGATGACGTTTTCCACGATCCGGGGACCGGCTTTGGCGTGCTCCGCTTTGATGTGTTTGTCCTGGGTGTTCTCTCCCAGGCGGTCGGCGCAGTAGAGCGGGACCGTAACGGTGGGGCACTTGGCGTGGGCGGGCAAAGCGCTGCTGACAGATCCCAGCAAGCGACCAACGAAACCACCGCGCCCGCGGCTGCCGAAAACCAGGAGTGCGGCTTCCGCTGAGAGATCCAGCAGTACGCCGGCGGCGTCGCCGTTTTCGACGGAAGCATCGACGTCGATGGAGTACTTGGCTACCTTGTCCATTGCCTGCCGGACAATGGCTTCCGCACCTTCGCGTATGACCGAGTCGTCCACGGTGGCGTACCCGCCGTCCAGCCCGGAGGCGGCAAAGATGGGCACCGAGTAGGCAGTGACGATGTGCAGTGGAAGCTGCCTGCGTTCTGCCTCCCGCGCGGCCCACACCAAGGCACACTGCCCGTGTTCTGAACCGTCCACTCCAACGACGATGCCGCCCGGTGCTACCGTCAGGCCTTCGCCGTCCTGTGGCTCTTCACTGTGTCTGCCGTGCTGGTCCATTTGGGGCCCGCCTCTCCACCTACTGCTTGATGTTCCGGCCATTCTGCCAGAGGTTCTCCGAATCGGATTCCCGGATGGCTCCATTGTCAATGGCCGGGGCTGGTGAAATATGAAATTTCTCCCTCCAAAGCCCACTATTCTCGGTCGGAAGGGTCGAATCAAGGTGGGTTGACGCTATGTGTATAACGGTCGGGGCTCGGTTTCGGGAGGCCGATTCCAGGCTCCCAACGAACACGCTAAACACGCCGCCGCGGTGGGCTATCCACGCGCGAAAAAGTTAGGTAATGTTCGAGTCACCGAATGGCCGGCCAACGTGTCCAACAACACAATCCGGCCATTTGTTTGCGGCCGCTTGGGGAACTCGGACGCGATCCCACGCGATGCCGGAAGGCACACACGTCAAGGAGGAACCAAGCAGTGTCACACGCGCCTGATTCCGGCACGGAACGCACTACCACCGTGGTCATAGGTGCCGGCCTGTCCGGCTTGGCAGTTGCCAGCGAACTTAGCCGCTACGGCGTGGGCTCAATCGTGGTGGATGGCTTTGGCGCCTTGTCGGCCTCCGGTCCCGCCGTCCACACAGGTATGTTGCAACGCTGCGAGGTAGCCGATCCCGCCTCCATCCAGGAACGCAACGAGATCCTCCGCCACCTGCGCAATTACGCGGCCAGCCACCATCTGGATGTCCGCAACACCACGCGGGCAGTACGCCTCGATTTCCTGGGCGCCGACGCATCCCAACACATTGGCTACGGGCTCGCCGCGAGCATGACCCGGAACGGGCTCCGCGCCTCAGGCCCCCTTGAATCAGCACCTCGCCAATGGGCCGTCCACACGGCCAACGGAATCCTCCTGGCAGACCATGTTGTGGTGACGCGCTGCGCCCAAAGCCAACTGCGGCGGATGCTGGCCGAGCTCGGAATTGCCGTGGGACAGAACCTCGTGGCCGCCATGCGGGCTGTGGGGATGCACCTGGTGGGCGTGGGGGAACTCATCACACCCAGCCCCAAAGAGGTACTCCGGCAGGCCAAGGCAGTCGGCCAGGCGATCTCTTCAAAGGTTGAACTGCCCGGCAGCCCTGGAATTGCCATCGCTTAGCGGACCACAGAGGCTGCAACCAAATCTTTTAAGCCCAAAGGCCGGTGTCCTCGAAGAATCAATCTTCGGAAGACACCGGCCTTTGCGTTGAAACGTGAGGCTTATGCGCCAGCGCGTACGTAAGTGAGGGGACCCGTTGCGGTCAACCAGCTGATCGGGTGGATGCCCGTCTGGTTACCGTTGATGCCACCGCTGATGGCCTGGCCGTTGCCGATGTAGATGGCAACGTGACCGGACTGGACGATCATGTCGCCCGGCTGGGGGTCGCTGACAACCTTGCCGTAGTTCATGAACTGCATGGGTGCCAGGTCGCCAACAGGGATACCGGCGGAACCGAGGGCCCGCTCAACCATGGCGGTGCAGTCCTGCATGATGCCGATCTGGGCGTAAGCCGAGGCAACCATGGCAGCGTTGACGCCACCGGCAGCAGGAGCCGCAGCTACCGGGGCGGCAGCGGGAGCAACAGCGGCCGGAGCAGCAACTGCAGCCTGCGCGGCGACAGGAGCCGCGGCAGCAGCGACCGTAGCGGTCTTGGCTGCGGGTGCCTCGACGACAGGAGCCGGCTTTTCGATGACCGGAGCTGCAACAGAGGCAACTGCGGGACGCTCGAAGTTGATGGTCGCCGTCGAAAGGGCGGTAACAACCTTGGTGGGAGCCTCGGATGCGGTCTCGGCGACCGTTGCGGGGCTGGAGTCGCGCTGGACCGGAGCCTCGGCTGCGTGGGCAGCAACGGAGCCGGTCAGAACGAGTCCGGAAGCTGCTGCGATAACGGCTGCTTGGCGGCCGGCACCGGAAGCGTTGCTGGCAACTGCCTTGGAGATGGAGATGAACGGATTAGGACGTACGCTGTCCGCCTTACGACGGCCGCGAAGAATGCGTGAAGACATGAAAGAGCCTCTCCCGATGCCTGCGAGGTTAGCTGTCGGATTCGGATGGGAGTCACCCGGCCACTATCTCCCGCTGAGCGGAAGCTTCGTGACTTCACCCCAAGGCGCGCTCGTAAGCGGCCCAAAATGGGTTCCCCGTCTCTGCCGTAGGTTTGTCTGCGAACGGATTCCGGACTGCGGCAGAGCTAGGCAATCAGGCCGGAAGTGCCTGCTACGTGGAACAGGCACAGGTACCACCGTACGCGATGATCGCCGCGAAGTCACATTTAAGTAACGGGAACTGTTGCTTTGGCGTGTCGCAGTAACCGAACCGAGATATTCGCAGCTATGTAGAAAACCCCGTCATTCCGCGGATGCGGGACCATCAGTGTCGTCGGAGGCAGCGAGTTTCTTCCGCGCTGTCACAGCGAGGAAGATCACGAGCCCAACTGCCACTGCTGCGATCAACACGATGCTCCACGGGAAGGGCTGGGACGCGTCCGCCGCAGGCGCGCTGCTGCCGGTTCCGGGAGGTGCCGAACCCACTGACGGGACCGTGGCCGATGTCGCCGATCCGGAAGGTGAGGCCGCTGCGGAGCCACTGGCCGCCGTCGTACTTCCTGCGGTCGCCGTGAACTTGAAAGTGCCCTCGATGGGGTGCGAATCAGAGCTGACGACGCGCCAAACAACGGTGTACTCCCCCGCCGGGGCGCCCGCGCGAAGCTTCTGCACCGCCTGGCTGTCGATGATTTCCACGGGCCCGTCAGCCCAGTTTTCGCCGCCGGCGGTTACGGTGACGCCCGAACCGATGGCCAAGGGCCGGTTGTTGAACGTGATGGAGACCGACGCCGGAACTTCAGCCACTGTGGCACCGTTCGCCGGCGCCGTGGATTCCGCGACGTCGTGCGCGGACGCCGGTGCCGCGGAAAACAGCAGGGCAGAGGCGAAGGCAAGGGCGGCAACAACGGCGGCCAGAAGCGGGCGGATGGTACGCATGGGGCGGTTTCTCCTAGTGTTGGCTTCCTTACAGACTAGGGGAATGGTCCGAAGCCCCCACATTCCACGGCATAGGATTTGATAGCACACTCCCCCCAAACCCGGAGACCTTCATGCTTAAACAAGGTTCTGCAGTGGACCGCTACTTCAAGATTTCCGAACGTGGATCCACGTACTCAAGGGAAATCCGCGGCGGTTTCGCGACATTCTTCGCCATGAGCTACATCGTGGTGCTGAACCCGCTGATCCTCTCGGGCGCTGATTCCAGTGGCGCGTCCCTGGGCTTCACCGCGGTGGCGGCCACCACTGCTTTCGTTGCCGGCATCCTGACCATCCTGATGGGCGCGTGGGCCAAGCACCCCTTCGCTGTGGCCACCGGGCTGGGTGTGAACGCTTTCGTAGCCGTCACCGTTGCCTCCCATCCCCAGCTGACCTGGCCGGACATGATGGGCCTGGTGGTCCTCTCCGGCGTCACCATGCTGATCCTGGTCCTCACGGGCTTCCGCACCGCCGTGTTCAAGGCCGTGCCGGAAGCCCTCAAGACGGCAATCGTGGTGGGCATCGGCCTGTTCATCGCCCTGATCGGCCTGGTCAACGCAGGCTTCGTCCGCCGCATCCCGGACGCCGCAGGCACCACCGTTCCATTGGGTCTCGGCGTTGACGGCAAACTCATGGGCTGGCCCACGTTGGTGTTCGCCGTCGGACTGATCCTGACCATAGCGCTGGTGGTCCGCAAGGTCCGCGGCGCGATCCTGATCGGCATCGTGGTTTCTACCGCATTGGCCGCCATCCTCGAGTTCACGCTCCACATCGGGCCCAGCTTCGATGGTGAGAAGGTCAATCCCCGCGGCTGGTCCCTCGTGGCTCCCACCCTTTCCGAATGGGGCGCCCCGGACCTTTCCCTGATCGGCAAGGCAAACCCGTTCGGCGCCTTCCAACACCTCGGGTTCATCGCAGCTGCGCTGCTGGCATTCGTGATCCTGCTCAGCATCTTCTTCGATGCCATGGGCACCATGGTGGGCCTGGCCAACGAGGCCGGCACAGTGGACAAAGACGGCAACATTCCCAACGTGGACCGCGTGCTCCAGGTGGACGCCCTCGGCGCGATTGTGGGCGGTGGAGCATCGGTTTCCTCCAACCAGATCTTCGTGGAGTCCGGTGCGGGCATCGGCGAAGGTGCACGGACCGGTCTCGCGTCGATCGTCACCGGCGTTCTCTTCCTCATCGCCATGTTCTTCACGCCGTTGATCAACCTGGTGCCCTTCGAAGCAGTCGCTCCCGCCCTCGTGGTTGTGGGCTTCATGATGGTGTCCCAGGTGGGCAAGATCGATTGGCAGGACTGGGGCGTCGGAATTCCCGCGTTCCTGACCATCGCCCTCATGCCGTTCACCTACTCCATCGCCAATGGCTTGGGTGCCGGCTTCATTTCCTTCGTCCTCATCCGCACCTTCCAGGGCCGCGCCCGTGAAGTCCACCCGTTGATGTGGGCTGTGGCCGCGGCGTTCCTGCTGTTCTTCGGCATTGGAACCGTGGAGGAGTTGCTGGGCGTCAAGTAAGCCTGTTCGAGGTGGCATTTGATGACAGTCCGCCGCTCCGGGATTGTCATCAAATGCCACCTCGCGGAGCGTAATCCGGCATTTCAGACACTCCCCTGCCCGGCTGGCTGGTTTTGGCTGGCGGGTTCGGGTGTGCTTAAACCATGCAAACCAGCCACATCACCGTAGATGTCAGCCCCACTCCGTGGACGGGCCGTTTCGACGGCGACGGCGCGGAACATCGCCGGTGGTGGCAGGCTGTAGCCCCCCACAACCCGGCCGCTGCCGACGCAGCCTCGCGTCCCGCCGTCGTGCTTGGGTTCTGCAGTGACGCCGGCGTCCTCCGCAACAAGGGACGCGTGGGTGCCGCAGCGGCCCCGGCCGCCATCCGTTCAGTGCTTGGTCCGCTGGCGTTCCATCTTGACCGTGACGTGTTCGACGCCGGTGATGTGGTTGTGGAGGACGACTCACTGGAGGCGGGCCAAGAGCGTGCTGGCCGCGCCATTTCGGAATTGCTCGACGCCGGCAACCTCACCGTGGTGCTGGGCGGGGGCCACGAGACCGCGTTTGCCAGCTACCTGGGCGTGGCCGAATCCGAAGCCGTGCGGAGCGGCAAGCGGCTGGGCGTACTGAACCTGGATGCCCACTTTGACCTGAGGGACGAGCCGATTCCGAGCTCGGGCACGCCGTTCCTCCAGATGGCCCACGCGGAAGCTGCCGCCGGGCGCGAACTGCAGTACGCCGTCGTTGGAATTTCCGAGCCGAACAACACGCGCACGCTGTTCAACACCGCGGACCGCCTGGGCGTGAAGTACCTGCTGGACGAGGAGTGCTCTGCGGAAGCCGTGGAGGTTTTCGTTGCGGACTTCCTTGCCGGCGTGGATGTCCTATATCTGACAATCGACCTTGACGTGCTGCCGGCGTCGGAAGCGCCGGGCGTCAGCGCGCCCGCTGCCTATGGCGTGCCATTGACCGTGATCAGCGCCGTGTGCCGCCAGGTGGCTGCGAGCGCGAAGCTGCTGCACCTGGACGTGGCCGAGCTGAACCCGGAATTCGACATTGATTCCCGCACCGCCAAAGTTGCCGCCCGCTTGGTGAACACGTTGCTCGCGTAGCCCTGTTTTTGGCGTCGTCCTCCGCTTAGCCTGTGTGGAGGGAAGGATGGCGATGCGTGCAGTTCCTGTGCAGGACAAGAGGGCCTGGGTATCCGGGCTGATCGCTGTTGGCTTGGGGCTGGCGGCCCACATGGCCGCTGGCGGCAGCGCTCCCGCCCTACCTGTTCTTCTTGGCCTGGCCGCGCTGTGTTGCCTGGGCGCGCAACTCCTGGCGCACTGGGTTCACGGACCGCTCCTCCTGCTGCTGGCATCCGGTGTGGCGCAACAGCTGTTGCACCTCGGATTTGTGGCTTTCGGTGGCTACTTCCCTGGCAGCGGGTGGTTCGACCATTTGCACGGGGCACAGGTCCTGGGCAGTGTCCCCGCCGGAGCCCTCCCCGCTGGAGGCTCCGTTCACCTCATGCTCTACACGCACATGGCGGCGGCCATCATGACTCTCGCGGCGTCGGCCGGCGTCTCAAAGCTGGCCCGGCACGCGTCACTGACCGCAACCCGGGGCAACACCACGTAGCGCGGCGAAAGCTCGGGAAACCTACTTTGAACCTGCCGCAGCCGGGCGCCTAGTGTCGTTTGCACGTGGTGTGCCCGAGAGGCCAGGGAGCTGCCTGCAAAGCAGCGTACGCGGGTTCGAATCCCGCCACCACGTCAAAGTCACGTCCCGCCCCCGCCGAGTTGGCATTTGATGACAATGATTGGCTCAAACATTGCCATTAAGTGCCAACTCGCGGCCATTATAGAGGGAGGCGCAGGGACGTCGCGGGGCCGCAGCAGAACGGCCGCTTCCCTGTCAGCCGGAGGCAGCGGAGGCGCAGTGGCATGTCACCCGGGATCGAGCCGGCCGATGATTTCCTGACCGACTACTACGAGCATGTGGCCGACGACGACATCCGGAACTACACCCCCGGGACCCTGCTCGAACGGGCCCGCTACCACCGAACCTTGGCCGAACGCCGCGAGCCCGGGCAGCCCCTGGTTGGCATTCTCCACGAGAACGACTCGAGCCTGGTAGCGATCGTCACTGACGACCTCCCCTTTGTTCTGCCCTCAGTGACGGCCGAGATCGCCAGGAACACCTCATCCATCCGCTTGCTGGTCCATCCCACGTTCCGCGTCGAACGCGACCCCGCTACCCACCGCCTAACGGGAATCCACAGGGGACCGCACCGCACGGGGCTCCCCACCGCCGTCGGATCCTCACCGGAAACGCACGACGACGGCAACCTCACCGAAGCGTGGTTGGCACTGGACATCCCGCGATTGGCGGAAGAGGCGGATGCCCAAAACCTCGTTGCCAGATTGCAGGCCGTGTTGGAGGACGTTCGGGCCGCCGCCGAAGACACCGAGGCCATGAAGGATCGGCTGCGCGATGTAACCCGGGAACTGGACGGCCAGACGGGCCCCGGCCAGGGCCCCGGCGGGCGTGAGGCACAGGACTTGCTGAGTTGGCTAAACGACGGGAACTTCGTGTTCCTGGGCTACCACGGGCCGGGTGGGACGGACCTTGGCATCCTGAGCAATGGTCCGGCCGTGGACGCGCCCCGTTCCGGGACGCCAATCCTCACACTCACCAAATCCACGCGTCGCTCCACCGTGCTCCGCCATGCGTACCTCGACGAAATGACCGTGCGGACGGGCAAACGTCTGGAGCACACGTTCGTGGGGCTGTTTGCACCCAGCTCGTCTGCGTATTCCGCGCTGCAGATCCCCGTTATCCGGGACACGGTCCGGGAAGTCCTGAGGTCTTTCGGTTTTCCGCCGGAGTCCCATCACGGCAAGGAACTCGTCGCCGTGATGGACGCCTATCCCAGGGATGAGCTGTTCCACATGGATGCCGGACAGTTGGCGTCGCATGCCCAGGAGATCCTGCGGCTGCAGGAACGCCACAGCACCCGGCTCTTCCTTCGCCCGGACTCCTACGGCCGGTTCATGACGGCGCTGGTTTTCCTGCCCCGGCACCGGTACAGCACGGCCGTCCGGCTCAACATCGAACGGGAATTGAGGGAGGCCTTCGGCTCGGACGAGATCGAGTTCGAGCTGCGGCTGGGCGAATCGGCCATGGCGCTGGTGTTCTTCCGGATCCTGCTGCCTCAAAGCGGAAGCGAAGTTACCGGAGCGGAGCCACCCGGGGCGAGTGCCGCCGTCGTCCATCCAGCGCTTGTTGATCCAGCGGCTCTGGAGCAGCGAATCGTTGCCGCCACCAGGTCCTGGGCACAAGGACTGGAGGAGGCGCTCTTGGCGAGGTATCCGCGCGAAGAGGCCATGCGGCTCTCTGCTCAGTGGTCAGCGGCATTCATGGCGAACTACAAGGCCGATTATGAAGTAGAGGATGCGGTAGAGGACATCGCCAGGTTCGAAGGGTTTGGCGATCAGCTTGAAGACCCGGACCCCATCCTCTTTGTCTACAAACGTGCGGGCACCGCGATCCTCACCGAAGACGCGCGGGTGCGCCTGTACCTGACCCGGCCCCAAAGCCTCACGCAGATCCTGCCGCTCTTCCACAACCTTGGCTTGAAGGTCCTGGACCAGCGCCCCTTCGATGTCCAACGGGCTGACGGCCGGCAGTTCTTCCTCTACGACCTCGGACTGCAATACCCGCGGGGCGCTGACCCCCTGGGCACGGCCGGCCTGCTGGCGGATTCCTTCTGCGCGGCGATGCGGGGCGATTCGGAATCGGACGCGTTCGACGCTTTGGTGATCCGGGAAGGCATCGGCTGGCGCCGGGTGGCGATCCTCCGGGCCTACGCAAAATACCTGCGGCAA
Organism: Paenarthrobacter sp. NPDC057355; assembly: GCF_042667405.1. Taxonomy (NCBI): domain Bacteria; kingdom Bacillati; phylum Actinomycetota; class Actinomycetes; order Micrococcales; family Micrococcaceae; genus Paenarthrobacter; species Paenarthrobacter sp. NPDC057355. The sequence continues at coordinate 142,517 of NZ_JBHVAL010000010.1, forward strand.
CTGGGCAGCACCAACTCGTACGGTTTCATTGCTGACACCCTCCGCGCCAATGTCACGGCCACTCATGCGCTCCTCGAGCTGTTCGAGGCCAAGTTCAATCCCGATCTCTTCGCACCGGATCTGTTTGAACCCGGTCCTGGCGCGCATACCGGTGAGGCCGACGTCTTCGAGGAAGGCACCAGCGGGTTGAGCCACCGGACGCAGGCGATCCACGTGGCGCGGACCAAACTCCACGAAGCCATCGACGCCGTGCCGGTCCTGGATGCCGACCGGCTGCTCCGCCAACTGGCGAGCCTGGTGGAGGCCACCCTTCGCACCAACTTCTACCTGGACAGGCCGTACATCAGCGTCAAGCTCAATCCATCAAGCATCCCGGCCGCTCCAGCGCCCCGGCCGAAGTTCGAGATCTGGGTCTATTCGCCGCGGGTCGAGGGCGTGCACCTGCGCTTCGGACCGATCGCGCGCGGCGGGCTGCGCTGGTCGGACAGGCGGGAGGATTTCCGCACGGAGATTCTGGGGCTGGTCAAAGCACAAACGGTCAAGAACGCGGTGATCGTGCCTACTGGTGCCAAGGGCGGGTTCTTTCCCAAGCTGCTCCCTGACCCCGCCGTGGACCGGGCGGCGTGGCTCGCGGAGGGGCAGGAAAGCTACCGGACTTTCATCCGCGGCCTGCTGGACATCACGGACAATCTCGTCGCGGATCCCGACGGCGGACCCAACGGCAGCGTCGTCGCCCCACCACGCGTGGTGCGTCATGACGGCGACGACTACTACCTGGTGGTGGCCGCGGACAAGGGAACCGCCGCGTTTTCCGATCTCGCCAACGAGGTGGCAGCCGAGTACGGCTTTTGGCTGGGCGATGCCTTTGCCTCCGGCGGCTCGGTGGGTTACGACCACAAGCAGATGGGCATCACTGCCCGCGGTGCCTGGGAATCGGTGCGGCACCACTTCAGTGAGCTCACCATCGATTCGCGGACCGAGGACTTCACCGCGGTGGGCATCGGAGACATGAGCGGGGACGTGTTCGGCAACGGCATGCTGCTCTCCAACCACATCAAACTTGTGGCCGCATTCGACCACCGCCACGTCTTCCTCGATCCCACCCCGGATCCGGCGGCCTCGTTCCAGGAACGCGAACGTCTCTTCAAACTTCCCCGTTCCTCCTGGGCCGACTACGACGCCGCCAAATTGAGCCCGGGCGGAGGGGTGTTCTCCCGCTCGGAGAAGTCCATTCCGGTCAGCAAAGAGATCCGGCTCGCCTTGGGCATGGAAGAAACGACGACGGCGGCCAGCCCGCCCGAGATGTTGCGGGCAGTCCTCAAGGCACCGGTGGATCTGTTGTACAACGGCGGGATCGGCACCTACATCAAGGCGTCTACGGAGACGAACGCGGAGGTTGGCGACAAACAGAACGACTCCATCCGGGTCGATGCGCGGGATCTTCGTGCACATATCATCGCCGAGGGCGGGAACCTGGGCGTGACGCAGCGCGGGAGGGTTGAGGCAGCATTGGCCGGGATCCTGGTGAACACGGACGCGATCGACAACTCGGCGGGCGTGGATTGCTCAGACCATGAAGTCAACATCAAGATTTTCCTGGACGGCATGATCTCCGCTGGACGGATGTCCGCAGCTGAACGGACCGGCTTCCTTCACTCGCTCGAGGCCGAGGTGGGCTGGCTGGTCCTGAAAACCAACCATGACCAAAATGCACTCCTGCTCAACGACAAACAGTTGGCCGTGGAGTGGAGTCCCAGTTTCGAACGGACCATGGATTGGCTGGAGGCAACAACGGACCTGGACCGCGGGTTGGAGAGCCTGCCAAGCAACGAAGAACTGCGGGCCAGGATCCTGACTGGCAAGGGCCTGACGACACCGGAACTTGCCGTGCTGGCTGCGTACGCCAAGATTGAACTGGCCAGGGAACTGACCGACGGCGGCCTGGCGGACGATCCTTGGTTCACCGAAACCCTGCACGCCTACTTCCCTAAGCGTGTTTCCGAACGGTTCGGCGAATACCTGGCCTCCCACCCGCTTCGCCGCGAGATCGTGGCCACAGTGGTGGCCAACGACATGATAAACATGGGCGGCATTTCCTTCGCCTTCCGCGCCATGGAAGAGACCACGGTGTCTGCCACAGCCGTAGCGAGGGCGTTCGTAGTGATGCGGCAGATCTGGGACTTCGATTCCGTCATGGAAGCCATCGCCGGGTTGCCGGCCAGCACAGCAAGCGAGCACGGCGCTGCGGTGGCCCTGGACATGCGCAGGCTCCTGGACCGCTCCGTCCGCTGGTACGTCACCCATGATTTCCGCGACAAACCGGTGGCGGATGCTTTTGCCCGGCTGGAGCGGCCCATGGCACTGATGCGGTCCAACTTCACCGGGTTCCTGCACGGGATCAACCTGGAACACTCGATGAAACGGTTGGCCCACACGGATTCGGTGGGATTGCCGCACGATCTGGGCGTCAGGGCTTCCGAACTCCTGGTGAGCTACGGCCTGCTGGATATTTCCGCGATCGCCGAGGAACTCCAGGAATCCGTTGAGGCGGTGGCAGAGGTTTACTTTGCGGTCTTCGAACGCATCTCGGCCATCCCGCTGCTGGAGCACATCACCATGCTTTCCAGGGACACGCATTGGGAGTCATTGGCCCGGGCAGCCCTGCGCGATGACATGTACCTGGTTCTGGCTGACATGACCAAAGCCGTGGTCCGCCATAGCCCCCGCTTCTCGACTGCGGCAAGTGATCCGGTGGAACGCATCATGGATTGGGAGCGGGGAAACATCGAACAATTGGCCCGCATCCAGCAAACCATCCAGGAGGCCATCAAGCCCGGACCGATGGACATAGCCGCACTGTCCGTAGCAGTGAAACTCCTCCGGGCCATGGTCCGCAGATGAGACACGCATCACGTAGCTGCCAGTCATCTTACAAATTTTAGGCTTGCTGCGATTACTATTGATGGGTCGCCCTCGCATGCGGCAAGTAATAGGAGGCCCCCACATGACCCCTGCAATGACTGCAGAACGCGAAATCCGTCTGTCCTTTTCCCGGGCTGACGAAATCCACGACGGACTCGAGCAAGCCGTGGATGCAATGATCAAGAACGCAGCGGCAGACGCCAACTGCGGCATTTTGGTGACCCGGCATGAGCCCGGCACCTACACCGTGGCGCTGGACGAATCCGTTCCCTTCGGTCAGACCCACGAAGCACTCGCTGCCTGATAGCGGCAGCGAAAAACCGGGGCCCGTTCCCCTCCGCCACTACTACCTGCGGAAGGGGAACGGGCCCCGGTTTCTGTTTAAGCCTTACTTAGGCGCGGCGGAGAGTGACGCCGTAGGACTTCATGAACAGTTCCTTGCCCTCTTCGGTGACGCCCGTTCCGGAGTGTTCAAGCCACACCACATTTCCGCTGCTGGAGACTTCCTCGACCAGACCGGCGGCGATGACGTGGGCGTACTTGACCACTTCCACCCGCTCGCCAATTTTCAGCGTCTTCCAATCCGAAACCGTTGCCGAGTGAGCGTTTCGCCTGGACAGGACTGCTCCGCGTGCCTTCATTGAACTTCTACCCCTTTGTGGATGTTCTCTGTTGTGTATTGAGTTGTGGACAATTGACCGTCAAGCCCACGACATCTTCGGCGTGGACGTGACGTACACCATAAGTTCTACTACATTTGCCACGCCCCGGTGCCTGCGTTGCGTACAAAGACCGGGGCGTGACAAATCTTCGCCTCAAATGAGGCATTTATTCGACGTCAGGCCAAAATCCCGACGGCGGATTCGGCGGCCGCACGGACCGCACCGGAGCCTACCAAGCGGTCAGCCGCTTCGAGTTCGGGCGACAGGAACCGGTCCGTACCCGGCCCCTGGACCACCTCACGAAGCACCTCAAGCACCGCCGCGCCGGCAGGACCCGGGGTGAGTTCGCCGTCGGACATTTGCGTGCGCATGTCGATGGCGCGGGCGCTGGTGACAAGCTCGACGGCGAGCACCCGGCGAAGGTTCTCAACAGCCTTGCGCAGCTTCCGGGCTGCGTGCCATCCCATGGAGACGTGGTCTTCCTGCATGGCGGAGCTCGGGATGGAGTCCACCGATGCCGGAACGGCCAGGCGCTTGTTGTCCGAGACCAGGCCGGCCTGGGTGTACTGGGCGATCATGAGGCCCGAGTCCACGCCGGGATCAGCAGCCAGGAACGCCGGCAGACCGTGCGAGCGGGCAGGATCCAGCATGCGGTCCGTGCGGCGCTCGGCGATGGAGCTGAGGTCCGCGACCGCGATGGCCAGGAAGTCCAAGACGTAGGCGACGGGTGCTCCGTGGAAGTTGCCGTTGGAGGTCACGCGGCCGTCGGGCAGGACCACCGGGTTGTCGATGGCTGCGGCGAGTTCGCGGGAAGCAACCAATGCGGCGTGGTCAACGGTGTCGCGAACGGCTCCGGCAACCTGGGGTGCGCAACGCAGCGAGTAGGCGTCCTGGACCTTGGTGTCGTTGATCCGGTGGGAAGCAACGATCGGCGAGTTGGACAGCACGCGCAGCATGTTGTCGGCGCTGGCAGCCTGGCCCGGGTGGGGACGCAGTGCTGCGTGCAGCTCAGGCAGGAACACCTGATCCGTGCCAAGGAGGGCCTCGACGCTGAGCGCCGCGGTGACGTCCGCCGTCGCAAGAAGCATGCGCAGGTCCGCGATGGCCATGAGCAGCATGCCGAGCATGCCTTCGGTGCCGTTGACGAGGGCCAGGCCCTCCTTTTCGGCCAGGGTCACAGGCTCGATGCCGTGCTGCGCGAGCAGCTCAGCAACAGGTGCCTTGCCTGGGACGCCGTACAGTTCGCCGTCGGGCCCCGTGGCCTCGCCTTCGCCCATGAGGACCAGCGCGCAGTGGGACAACGGGGCGAGGTCGCCCGAGCAGCCGAGCGAACCGAACTCGCGGACCAGCGGGGTGATGCCTGCGTTGAGGACATCCACCATCGTCTGCAGGACCACGGGACGGACACCGGTGCGGCCGGAAGCCAGGGTCTTGGCGCGGAGGAACATGATGCCGCGGACTACTTCGCGTTCAACGGCCGGCCCCATGCCCGCAGCGTGGCTGCGGATCAGCGACTTCTGCAACTGGGTGCGGAGATCGTTGGGGATGTGGCGGTTGGCCAGCGCACCGAAGCCCGTCGAAATACCGTAGGCGGGGACATCGCTGGTGGCGAGGTCATCGATGTGGGCGCGCACCTTGGCGACGTTGTCCAGGGCTTCCTGGGAGATGGTCACCTTGGCGTCGTGGCGTGCGACGGCGACGACGTCTTCCGGGGTCACACCGCTGGAGCCGAGGGTGACGGTGAGTTGTTCATTGGAGGTGATGGTCATTGGTGGTGCCTACTTCTCGTTCATGGGGATGCGGACGCCGCGTTCGTGGGCGACGTCGATGGCGCGTTCGTAGCCGGCGTCGGCGTGGCGGATCACGCCCATGCCGGGGTCGTTGGTCAGCAGCGCGGTCAGTTTCGCTGCGGCCAGTTCGGTGCCGTCGGCCACGGAGACCTGGCCTGTGTGGATCGAACGGCCGATCCCGACGCCGCCACCGTGGTGGATCGAGACCCAGGTGGCGCCCGAAGACGCGGCCGTGAGCGCGTTCAGCAGCGGCCAGTCAGCGAT